>JBCBZL010000292.1:0-6275 GCA_039815385.1 Cyanobacteria bacterium P01_A01_bin.114 | reverse complement strand
GTGTGGTTTGATGGTCAACGACTCGAAGTGTTAAACGTTGAGTCAGTGCCCACTCAAGATACGCACGGAACAGGATGTACGCTGTCTGCTGCGATCGCAGCTAACCTGGCCCAAGGAGACACCCCGTTTGACGCGGCTCTTCAAGCCAAAACCTACGTCACTAAAGCGCTTCAGCACTCCCTTAGACTGGGCCAGGGGCCAGGGCCAGTGGGTCACTTTTATCCATTATTACCGAGCTAATATTACCGAGCTCATAATCTAAGCTCATAATTTGGACTCAATATTGCCAGACTGACTTTGTCAAATTAGCCTTGCCAAACCGACTCCCAGTCAGGGCAGCGCTCTAGATCAGGGTCAGGGCCGTAAGGATGAATTGCACAGATCAGCGCTGCATCACTACCGTAGCTCTGGCCGTGGTAGTTGCGGCAGCCAATGCAGCGGGGATGCTCTTGTAGCCAGGGCTCGACCACCTGAGTGAGCGGCATGGTTGCTGTTTCGACCCAGCTGATAAAGCTTGAAGTGACGGAGGTTGCCCAGGGCTCAAAGGTCTGATCCAGGGTTTGTTCTAGGTCGTCAAAGGTCTGATCGACCGTTTTCTCAAATTCAGAGACCGCTTGCTCAGACGCTTCATACATTGAGCCCAGCGTTTCTGTGAACCACTGACCCGCTTCGTCAGCCGCCGTATTGACCGTATTTTCCAGTTGAGTTAACCAATCTTCCATGCGTTGAAAATCGCTACGATTGCTAATATTTGATGTCTCATGCTAGCGCCTGACTAGCTGCCCTCGATGCCCCAAGGCAAGGGGGGCCAGATCTTTGAGTGTGGGGCCCTAGTGTAGAACCCGATAGGGGTTTGATTTTTGGCCTGTGACTTGCCACGGGTGACTCGTCGCTGGTGAGTGACGACTTCTAACCGTCTCGCTTTAAGTTGTTCAGCTCTTCTCTGAGCGCATCTACCTGCTGACGCAGGGCCTCAGCCTGGCGCTGCTCAGCTGTCGGGGTGGTATCCTCATCGTCTAAAATTTCAATGCGACGGGGGGCCTCAGCAGGATGGGTTCCCGATGGGGCCGGCGCTTCTTGAGCTCGCTCCATCATATCGTTCATCATCTTTTGCGCTTCATCAGCGGTGATTTCGCCGCGCTCTACTAGCTCATCCACTAGCTTTTGAGCCTGACCCCGCAGGTCTGATAGTGTATCTCCTGCTTTTTCACTGGCATAGGAGGCTAACCCCACTCCCAGGTAAAACGCTTTTTGTACTAAATTGCCAAAATCTGCCATCGGGTTCGATCTCCTATCGGCATTGTAGAGAGTTGCCTCCAGGATAAAGGGTTAACTTTGCGGGTGGCTACTCCAGAAAACCGCCCCTGATGTTCTCCAGAAAACCGCCCATAAAAGAGACCCGGAGACTACGCCTATCACAAGCATCCCGTATTGCTGCTACCTTCCGGTCCTGACAAAGTTTGGGCGTTGCGATCGCGTAGATCCGAGTCACCCTCAGCATAGCACTGTTTAATCCGGGTTCAATCAGGAAATACTTATCCGAAATCCTGTCTAGCGATGCCCAGTACTGACGAGCGTAAAGTTTTACGCCCCTGACAGGCTCCAAATTTGAATCGAAGGGACCGCATTCAAATTTGATATTCCCCCCTCTCCCCGCCGCTTCCCTAAGATGACTTGGGGCGTCGACGGAGATAGGCCATCAGGCTGCTGAGAAAGTTTTGGCTAACCTTGGGGCTATCAGCTCGAGGTTGGGGGTTACGGGTAGAGAGCACCGTGGTGAAACCCGCTTTTGCCTTTTCCTGTGAAGTTGACTGTCTTGCAGAGTTGACTGGGCGTGAAGGCTGAATGAGTCCGAATAACGTTTTTTGGGGCGGTTTGTGGACGGGAGTAGGTTCAATACTTTGAAGATAGCCCGCCGAGAGCAGCAGTGGCACCTCTTCTGCCAGTCCCACCACCATGAGTCGAAACGCAATTCTCTGCATATCTTCGATAGGCAGCTGTAGCCGTCTTGCCATATCGAGCAGCGAGGTCTCACCGTCAATCGCATTCCAAACGTTCCATTCTGCCTGGTTAATGCTGACATTAGGGCGACCTTTAACTAAGTTCCTCAGCCCTGACTGTGGGGAAGGGAGCTTCTCTTGCAGTGAGTCCCACTTTTCGAGCGCCCGCAGCCCCGGTAGCGTGACTTCGGTGGCCGGAATGCTGAGGCCGGTCATTTCAATCTTGGGCATCGGAGCTTTAGGGTCAAATTGAAAACAGCCGTCGGGCAGCTGGAATAGGCCACAGACCTGCTGAACGACCTGAGTCTTGAACAAAGCCTTTAGCTGTTGCTTATCTAAGACCCCTCTGGTACAGAGAAATATCCCCAATGACATATCAGGGGGACAGCGTCGAATCAGCCGACTAATCATCAGGGCTGTGACATAGCCTTGGTGGCATAGCAGGGTCGCCAAGTAACGATTGTCTAATCGATTCGCTGCCGATACAATTCGGCCGTTATAAAGCCAAAGAAAATAATGCTCGGTAGGCTCTTCTGGCTCTGATAGTAACTGCACAGCCAGGAGCCCCGTTTTTTTGCCGGTTTGCAAAAACTGGAGCACTTCGGGGAGCGAGAACTCTGATAGGTAACCTGTGATTGACATGCTGCCGGTTTCCCTGTGTCAGTCAAAAATAACGGGGTCAAAACCTTCGCGGCAGGTGGTCCTGCTTAGATGTCTTTTGGTTTAGTGTACGCTGCCAGGGGGCTCTATATTTTGTGTTTAAAGTGAGGAAAGTTAAGGCTGTGTCAAGATTTGGGCGGCAGGCTAGATTTTGGCAAGCCAGACTTTTGGCTAGGCCAGCTGTAGGCAATAGTTGACCAGCAGCATCAAAGCATTGGTCACAGATTGAGCCTCTGTCGCATTCAAAATCGTAAACGGCGGGCGATGCTCTGCTTCAACAAAGCCAAGGGCGATCGCAATATCCTCTAGCGCCCAAGCATGTTTACAGTCGGCGTGGGTCACCCCGACTATCATCGGTGCGGTTGACCGAGCTTGCATAAAGCGATGGATTAGCTTGGCATTGCGAAACTCAGCGGGGCGATGGGCAGGGACTAATAAAATATAGGCATGGGCTTTTTGAATCAACATATCCCACATAAAATCAAAGCGAGACTGCCCCGGTGTACCATACAGGTGCAGCGCCATATCAGGGTCAAATTGCAAGCGTCCAAAGTCTAGCGCCACCGTGGTAGTAGGTTTCAAATCAGCCGTGGCATCTGTAGTAGCCCGATCGGTATCGACAACCTCGATCTCACTCACCGATCGAATAAACGTCGACTTACCGGCCCCGACTGGCCCGGTAATCACTAGCTGCATGATTTCCATATTTACCCTGGACTGGTCGGCAGCAGCTGTTTTAGCTCGGCCACAGCTTGCTTAATTTCAAAT
Organism: Cyanobacteria bacterium P01_A01_bin.114; assembly: GCA_039815385.1. Lineage (GTDB taxonomy): Bacteria > Cyanobacteriota > Cyanobacteriia > Phormidesmidales > Phormidesmidaceae > SIO4C1. The sequence goes on along the minus strand of JBCBZL010000292.1, from coordinate 2,847 downwards.
AAAAGCACCCCTTGCTTGGTATGGAGGCTCGCTAAGACTACCAGTACAGCATCTTCACCACACTGGGTCAACACACCATAGCCCTGATCCCCCTCAACCAGAATGCGGTGGGCGTTGCCCCGATTCAACTCAACGCTGATGCGTTCTCCCAGCGACAGCATAGCCGCCGACATGGCAGCCACACGCTCTTCATCCATATCCGCTGGCAGCATACTGGCCAAGGGCAACCCATCGGGGGTCACCAAAGCCGCCCCCTGCACCCCGACTGTATTGATGACCAACCCTTGTAGGATGAGGTTAACCTTGGCCAAATCAATCGCCATTGATAAATTTTCGTAAGTACAGATTCTCAGGTCTGGCTTGAGAATATCAGATTACCGCATGCGGTTTACGGTATAAGCTTTACTGCATCGGCTTTATCAGATCTGCATCAATTGCTCTGAATTGATTGTCTGTACTTTAATACACTCGATATTGGCTGCACTAATTTGCTGCAACAGATATCTATTGCATTCGATCAATGGTGCGGTATTGAATCGCTTCGGCTACGTGCTGGGTGCGGATATCAGTATCGCTAGCTAGGTCGGCGATGGTGCGGCCCACCTTGAGAATGCGATCGGTCGCCCGGGCTGAGAGCCCGAGCTTGCGAACAGCTCCCTCAATCAGACTGCGAGTGGCCTCATCTAGAGGGCACCACTGGCGAAGGTGACGGCTTTGCATATCGGCATTGCACTGCAGATTAGTCACCTCGGCAAACCTTTGCTGAGCTAATTCTCGAGCGGCTTGCACCCGCTGACGAACCCTCTCTGAGGCTTCACCTTTGATGGGCTGGGTCATTTCCTCAGGCTTGAGCCGACTCACCATCACTTGCAGATCAATCCGATCCATCAGGGGGCCAGACAGTCTGGCCCAATATTGCTCTCGACCGCGAGGGGTGCAGGTGCAGGGCTGGATGCTGTCGCCAAAGTAGCCGCAGGGGCAGGGGTTGGTGCTAGCCACCAGGGTAAACTGCGCCGGAAACTCTACCGACTGACGGGTGCGGGCAATGTTGACGTAGCCGTCTTCTAAGGGCTGTCTCAAAAACTCCAAAACATTTCGGTTAAATTCGGTCAGCTCATCGAGAAACAAAACACCTCGATGAGCCAGGGAAATTTCCCCTGGCTTAGGGTAGGTGCCGCCCCCGACTAAAGACGGCCCCGAGGCTGAATGATGCGGGCTGCGAAAGGGACGCTGGCTAATTAAACTGCCTTTCTCTTTAAGTAAACCCGCCACGGAATGTACCTGGGTCACCTCCAGCGCCTCTTGAAAACTCAGGGGTGGCAAGATGCTGGGTAGCCGACGGGCCAGCATGGTTTTGCCGCTTCCCGGCGGCCCAACAAAGATCAGGTTGTGGCCACCCGCTGCGGCAATCTCGAGGGCACGACGGGCCTGGGCCTGGCCTTTGACTTCGCTGAGGTTAAGGGCGTTAGGTTTGGCATTGGCCAACACGTCGTGGCCGTTGACCTGCATGGGCTGCTGGCTATCTGGCTGATTTAAGAAATCAACCACCGCTGAGATTTGGTCAAATCCATAGACCTCAATGCCAGGGACAACTGCGGCTTCTCGGGCATTGGCCTCGGGCAGAATTAAGCCTTTGATGCCGAGGCGCTGAGCGGCAGCTGCGATCGCAAGCACCCCCGCCACTGGCCTCAGACTCCCATCCAGCGACAGTTCACCCAGCAACAGATAGTCATCGAGCAGCTCCTGACTCACCAGATCAGCAGCAGCCAGTACCCCAACTCCAATTGGCAAATCGTAAATAGGCCCCTCTTTACGCAGATCTGCCGGGGTGAGATTGACCACCACCTTGCGCATCGGAAACGGAAACCCGGCGTTCTTGAGAGCCGCCTTGACCCGCTCCCGCGACTCCTGCACGGCGGTATCGGGCAGCCCCACCACCACCACCCCGGGTAGCCCGCCAGAGAGATCAACCTCAACCCCCACTTTGACAGCATCAATCCCTACCAGGGCTGCACTCCAAATCCGCGCCAGCATAAATGATTAGCCCAAAACCGCTGATTTAGCGTGCCCCTAATTTGATGAGCTGTAACTGGTGAAAATACCGGCTGGCCCGTTCGATGCTTCTAGACCGAACTTTACTGGTGTCTTAATTTTCTCAGGGGAAATTCATCTAGTACCCAGGTCGCTGGCGTTAAATCATCTAATCGCTACTCCGAATGATGAGTTTTCGCTATGACGATACCGGTGCAATCAATACAGCTACCTGAGCAGTGCGATCGCATTGCCCTCTGCGGCGGCTCCTACAGCAATTTTGCCGCAGTTGAGGCCTTTCTAAAGGCCACCGAGACTATCCCCAATCGCTTTTGTCTGGGGGATATGGGCGGGTTTGGCCCCTGGCCCGATCGCACCCTTGACCTGTTGCGTAAGGCTGAGGTGACCTGCCTCCAGGGAAATTACGATCATGCCGTTGGACACGGCGAGCGCGACTGTGGCTGCGGATATTCTGACCCCCGCGATCAGGAATTTGCTCAGATTAGCTATGATTACACGTTTGCCCATACGGCAACCGATCATCGCGACTGGCTCAAGACTCTGCCGCCTTTGATTGAGCTGCACTGGGGCGACCAGAAGATTTTGCTGTGCCACGGGAGCCCCAGTAGCGTTAACAAGTTTGTCTGGGAGTCAGAAACCACCGATGGCGATATCCAGCAGATGCTCAAAACCTATGGCGTAGAGGGTATCTGCGGGACACACTCTGGGCTACCCTGGCTGCGTCAAACAGACGACGGTTTTTGGTTTAACGTCGGCGTTTTGGGTCGCCCTGCCCATGAAGGTAAGCCCCATGTT
>JBCBZL010000386.1:0-3721 GCA_039815385.1 Cyanobacteria bacterium P01_A01_bin.114 | reverse complement strand
GGGAAGGTGCAGAGGCCCGACGGGAGCTACCCTAACGTTTTAGTCGAGGGTAAAGGGAGGGTCCAATTCTCAAAGCCAGGATGGGTTTTCCAAATTGGCAGCAGCGAAAGCTGCGGGAGGATGAAAATCCGTTGACCTTTATCGGTCGTGAGGGTTCAAGTCCCTCCGCCCCCATGTCCACTCGAGCCTATTATTGGCTCTAGCCTGTCTACATCAAAGGCTGCATCAGGATGGCTGCATCAGATTAGTTAATTTGGTGAATTACTCAGGAAATCAGAAAGTGTGCCATGTATTACCATTAGCACAAGCATTTGTGTGACCGTAAACTTGCGGATATTATGATGAAGAAATAATACGCTAACGATCCCCCCTCGATTGTGTATCTGCTCTGACCCCAAACCTGGGCACTCTGAGCGTATGTGTAGAGGGTGAAAAGCGCACTGTCAGACCCATTTCCTTGTGCTGAAGATACCCCCTTTCCCTTGAGCGAGATCACTCATTGATTTTCAGGTAAGCGGGATAATTTAGATACAAGGTTCAGTCTGAATCTTGTCTAGACGGCTGGGGAAGTGGCACTCCTTAGCTCATTAAGACGTCTAGTCACATAGGTATTCCTGATTTATCCACTATCCTTTCCACAGCTTCAATGGTTGTTGATAGAGTTTCTGACAATTTTAGTCCCAGTCCCCCTAGTAGACGTCGCTACGGGCGAGCCAAGCAAGATGTTCACTCTGCCCAACAGACGATTTACAATTTCTTGTTAGAAATTGTTAAGAGATGGCCCCCAGATGACGTTTTAGAAGAGTTTAAGAATCTCTATTTTCACCACAGCGAAACGGTTAGCTCAGAGACGGTTCCGGCTCTGTATGCCATCGTGTTCTCAAACAACGAAAAGGAGTTTCAGAATACCCTTAAACGCTCTTGCTACATTTTGATCAACAACTGGGAAGTCGCCCGTGAGCACAAGCCTATTCAAGACTTGGTCCAGCTCTTCTCAGATTCGACTATCCGCAAGCCCACGGTTTCTCCGACCTTAAAACGCCTGCGTCAGTGGCTGATTGACTTCGCTGAAAGCACTGACTTTAGAGATCTTGAGCTGTTTGTAGCGAGCCGATTTGCTCCCCAAAAGGCAGATGATGATCTCAATTGGCCGCTGCGATATACGTCCTATCTGCTGGTGCCCCAGTACATAGATACGGCCAACCCTTACGAGCAGCGTGAGGCGGCCCGAGCGATGTCTCGTCGCCTCAAAGATAAATTTAAGTTTGACCTGGCGCTTTACACTGCTTATTCTCAAAAGCGCCCAGGGTCTGAACACCAGCGTCCTAACCCAACGGCTCTAGGGGATGGGGTCCTGCGTTTAATCAAGGCCATTGTGGCAAAACGGGGCCAGTTTAGCTATCGAAATCTGGCCCGCATTTTTCAGCAACAAACCGATCAGATTTCATACCGCAGCTATAAGCGCAGTCTGGTGGGCTACCTAATTTTTTCAGTTGATGAGCCAGATGTGGTTAAAACCCTCAAGACCCATCTCTATGAGCGACTTGAGCCCCTATATAGCAGACATGACGATCGCCCCGTTGACAACTCCCTTATTTTGCGGACGAGTAATCGGATCATTGACTATCTAATGACCGAAGATAAGGAAAAACCATCTGACTTGTTCACGATGCTGCTGTCTCGCGGGAACCCTTTGACCCTGGCCATCGTACTGCTCAAGCTGGTCTTGATTTCGCGAAATTCTCATCCTTATTTAGAGGCTCGCATTGCTGATTTGATCCATTATTATCAGCAGTTTCCTCGCCATCAGTGCCAGTGGATCATCAATTTTCTAGAGATCTACAGCGTCACTTTTGCAATCTACAGCAGCGATGTCGAATACAACCTGGTGCGGATCGAGGGTGACGAAGAGGGTTCATCAATGACTAACCCCGATTATCGAGTCTTCTCTCAAATGACATCCAGACCCACCACCAGCGTGCAAGCTGAACCGGTCATTGCTGAAGAACTTGCCGATATGGATCACCATCTCGAAGATATAGACTTTGAAACCATCGACGGCTTGGATACTGGGTTCTAGGTCTCAGGCTCTAGGTTTTAGATTTTTCGGGTTCAGTGCCCTGACCGCCTACCCCCTGATACCCAAGACCTAACCTCTAGCGCTCTGCCTTAACTGCCTACGGTAAAAACGATTGATATGCGCAGCTGAGCGCATTTTGATAAATTTGCTTCCAGGGTAGCGATAAGGTTCGGGCTAGCTAAGCGCAGTCTTCGTATTCGGGCTGTAGATTTAAGATCGGGCCGGTGGGCGAACGGCGAGCCACTTTGATATGAACAGGGCCATAGGGAGTTGCGATCGCAACCAGCTCCCTATACAAAATTTGCCGCTGCTGCTGGATTCGGCGCACCCCCAGGGTCGTCGTTTCTGCAAACAAAACCGTTTCGCAGACCGCAACAGACTGAACCGAGCAAAGCACCGTCAGCAGCACGCCGGGGCGATTCTTCTTCATGCCGATGGCCTGGGTAAACACATCCAATGCCCCAGCTGTAAACAGCCGTTCATAAATATATCCAATGGCCTGGGGGCTGAGGTCGTCTATCTGGGTTTGGAGTTCAACGATGGTTTCAAGCTGAGCCTGAGAGGAAGCGGTCGCGTCGGCTTGGGGATGTCCCGTTTCAGGAGCGTCAATCGCTTTATGTGAATGGCCAACACCGTGTGAATGACCAACACCGTGTGAGTGACCAACACCGTGTGGGTGGCCAACACCGTGCGAATGATCCGCTTCAAACTGAACCGCAGATGACGTGTGAATGGGATCAGAAGAGGCGGCCGGGCGTTCGGAGCGGCCTAGCCAGAGCCGTAAAATATTGGGTATGGGCAGGTCTCGCCCCCCAGCCCCCAGCCCCACCCGCTGTAGCCGCATGGGCGGCGGCGGCCCAAATCGCTGCGCCAGGGTCGTTGCGATCGCGGCCCCGGTCGGCGTCACCAGTTCTTTGTCAATGCCATTACTGTAGATAGGCACCTCGGCCAGGGTCATCAGATTGAGTACCGCCGGGGCTGGCACAGGCAGCTGCCCGTGGGCGGCCCAGACACTCCCCCCGCCCGTCGGCAGCGCTGAGCAATAAATCGCCTCGACCCCTAACCAGTCAAGTCCCAGACAGGTGCCCACAATATCCACAATGGCATCCGTGGCCCCCACTTCGTGAAAGTGTACCTGCTCAGGCGGAATCCCATGTACGGCGGCCTCTGCCGCTGCCAGCTGACGAAAAATGGCTAGGCTCCAGTCAGCCGCCCGCTGGGGCAACCCCGCCCCCAAAATTAACTGCTCAATCTCAGGCAGGTGGCGGGGGTGCTTATCAGTCAGGCACTTTACCGTCACCTGAGTGGCGACTTGACTACAGCGCCGTACCGCCTGCACCGTCAGCGTGTATTCTGCCGCAACCCCCAGTTTGGCTAACCCCGCCTCCAAATCAACCAGGGGAACGCCTGCATCCAGCAGAGCACCGACACACATATCGCCAGCAATGCCGCTCGGACAGTCTAAATACGCAATTTTCCCCATGACTTTATTGAGCGTTTACAGAATTATCCCGGTCTCTACACAACCTTTATCAAGGCATCCGTTGAATTGCCCGGATAGAGGTGTTTTGAGCAGTACTTGGTAATAAGTGTTCCTAACAATTGACTAAAAGTCAGCCACCCAGTTGAGGGTAAGACTCG
>JBCBZL010000397.1:0-3472 GCA_039815385.1 Cyanobacteria bacterium P01_A01_bin.114 | reverse complement strand
GTTGCTAAGCTTGCATCTAGCCTCCACTGAGGAAAAAAAATCGCTTGGTCATGAGAGTACGCTACATGTAGCGCAAGTCTAAATTCCAAGAACACTAAAAAAATAAGCGAACCGAGCGTTGGCACCCTGCGATATCGTAGAACGCACGTCGGGGCAACGTCTCTGACTCTGACATTGGTGTTCTGATTGTGCTCGATGACCCGTTAGACATTCCCCAAGAGCGCAAACGCCTCAGTACATTTTTGGCTCAACTGTGTCTTGAGTATGAGACCCTAATCACCTGTATTTGGACTAATGCTCAGGATTGGCGATCGCGTCAGAGCCCGCTGTTCATTAACATTCGTCGTGAAGGAATCACTGTATAAATACAGGCAGGACTATGATGGATTTGGAGCTAAATAGGCGTGAGCGATTGCTATGAGCCCGTTAGTTGAGCAAATTGTCCAGCGGTTAGAGCGACTACCCGACAAGGTGCTAAGGCAAATTTTAGAAATTGTTAATTTGCTAGAACCTTCAACATCGACCTCAGGGGCGGATATTGATGAGCAGCATGAGCCTGATGAGAATACCTCTAATCTTAAGAAGGTCGGCAACGTTTGGGATGTGAAAGCAAGTAAACAGGCTTATACATCCTGGGATACCGATATTTTGAGCGTTCGTGAGGCACGAATCGAGAAGTTTATCCAATGGTGACAAACGTTCTGTTCGACACCTACTCGCAGGTCTTGGCCTCAAAATTGCAGCTATACACAAACGGCTCTTGCCAGCTCAGGGGAATCTCCAGCAAATCGCGAGTGCCAGTGATGCCCTGGACCATAAAAAACACCAGCGCGATGCAGTTCAGGATAATGTGGGTGCGTCGCCAGGATATTGACCTGTAGATCTCTGGCAAGATCGCTACCGAAATAATCATCAGCGTAGCCGCCGCCATCCCATAGTAGTAGTGGGAAATCTGCCACTCATAGGTACGGCGAAACACCCCATCCTGGGAACCTAAGATCCAAAGGCCCGCCGTTGTCAGCGCGGCAAAAACTGCTCGCCAGACCTTAGGGCGCGCCCGATAAAGAAGCACAAAAGAGGCAATCGTCAACACGAACATCGCCCCAATAAAGACCACCTTAAACGGCTCATTCGCCAAAACATCCGCATTGATAATGTGCTTAATGATGGGCTGCCCAATTCCGATCAGCGCCAGGCCAAACACCGCCGCCGCCAGCCATTTGCCTAGGTTAACGTGCTCTGCTCCAACTACCGGGGGGATCTTGGTCTTTTCCTTTGCCTTAGTTTTAAGGCGTCGCTGTCGCGTCTGCCAGGCAAAATAGGTCACCATTCCAATGGCCGGAAATACCACCAAAACTGCCAGGGCAGGATGCATCAGTCTCAACCAATCAGCGGTCGTCATTGAGTCTCCTTACAGTTAGCACACTTACTTAAAGTATCTGAGAATGGGTATGAATTAGCCCCATTTTTTTGCTGCTGTGCAGGCGTTGCCTGCAACGTCTCTAAACTTTACTGACCATAACAGGCTTGGTTTCAATTTTTCGATCAAAGACAAACCGAGGCATCAGCACCGTTTTAAAGATTAACCAGAGCGACTGCAGCTCATTGGGCGCACAGCGACTTTTCCACTGACCGGGACGACAAAACAGCAGCTCTGTGAGTTTGCGCTCTTGGGGCAAACTCAGCCCCTCAAACTCTACTGTTAAGGTTGGAAACCCCCCTTGCTTTTTGGATGCCACTAGTTTGCCAGGCAGCATAATGTCCTCGTCTAGCAGGGTCAACGCAAGGTCAGAGGGCGGCAAAGCTGCCAGATTCACATTCCCAGGATTAGTCAGAGAAATTTCTGCCCCCACTTCTGACATCATGTTGGTAAAGCCCCATACGGTGCCCACTCCTCTGATATCGATCTTTGCAATCCGTTGTAAATCAAACCACTCATAAGGGCTGGGGCGGGGCGCGTCGAGTAAGATTAGCAGCGCAATACCCAACATGAGTAAGTTATAACCGCTCCAAAGCCAGCCGATGCCTAAGCCCTTCCAATGCTCTAGTGCGAGCGGGTCGGCCATCGTCTCCAGACATTTGGCCAGGTTTATCCAAAGGCTGAGAGCAGTCAGCATAAACACCACAATTAAGGGCCAAGCTAACTGCCAGTTAAACCGATAGCGATCGCTAGCCGTCCCCTTGGGAGTCACCTTAAAGCCTTTGCTGAAGGGGCGCAGCATCACCTGGATGACCGTGACAGCTAGCGGAAAAGCCAGCACCAGCGAGTAGACATCTGAGAGCAAAGCTGAGCGAGAGCGATAGTTTAACCACGAAAAGACGCTTAGCTGCACCAGATAAAACGGCAGAAAGAAATACATCAGCTCAGATTCGGTAGCCTGCAGGGGAATCACCCGCAAGAAAGAATAGGCCAGAGGCATCAGCAGAAACCCCACGCGGGCAATGCTGCTAAACCAGTGCAAAAGGCCCTCAAAGTAGGCCAGTCGCTGAATCGGTTTCAGCCCGCGAATCGTCAGCGGGTTGGACTTAATAAAAAAGGCCTGCAGCGTACCTTGCTCCCAACGCACCCGCTGGATTGCATGGGCACCAATATCCTCAGCAGCGAGGCCCGCGCTCAGCTTTTCGTTTAAGTACACCATGCGGTACCCCTTAGCCGCCAGCTGAATGCCGGTAAAGAAGTCTTCGCTCACCGCCTCGGTCACAAAGCCTCCGATCTTATCCAACGCAGAGCGGCGCACCACAAAAGAGGTGCCTGCGCATACCACCGCCCCAGCCCCGTCTCGTACTCGCTGCACCTGACGGTAAAAAACTTCTTCTTCAGGGGTGAGAACATCTTCAAGCCCCAAATTTCGAGCAATCGGGTCGGGGTTATAAAAACTCTGGGGCGTTTGCACCAGCCCCACCAGCGGATCTTGAAAAAAGCCCACCGTACGCGTCAAAAAATTTTTAGTGGGGACAAAGTCAGCGTCAAAAATTGTGATCAGCTCGCCCGTGAGCTGCGGTAAAGCATGGTTGAGATTGCCTGCCTTAGCGTGGCGATTGTGAGGGCGAGTCAGGTACTGACAGCCCAACTCCTCTGCTAGCGCCTTGACCTCAGGGCGACGGGTATCGTCGAGCAGGTAGATGGTTTTAGGCCCATAGGTAATCGCCTGACAGCCGATGACGGTGCGCTTCAGAATAAAAAGCGGTTCATCATAGGTGGGGATCAGCACATCCACCGTGGGTAGATAGTCGCCTCTCAGAACGGTTTCAGAGAGCTGGTCAGCGGCCCGACTGCGATCTTTGATCCGCAACATTAAAAACAGCTGAATGATACCACTGGTCAAGAGAAACAGCTCTAACCCAAATAGCCCTAAGCTAAAGACTCCATTCAGCGGCGTACTCAGATTTAGCGTCGAGACCGAGCGCCACAGCAAATAACGAATCGTTAAAATCGCTAAAATGCCCACCACAAATCGCCTGGGCCAAGTCG
>JBCBZL010000142.1:0-11702 GCA_039815385.1 Cyanobacteria bacterium P01_A01_bin.114 | reverse complement strand
GGGGGGGGAATGCAAATTACTCATTTAGGTGCTGCCAGTGTGCTGATTAACCTTTAGACATTTTGGGTGCTTGACAAGCTTTAATCAATGTTTGATTAAAGCTGTCGCCACTGGGTATATCTGGCATAGTGGGAATATGTGATCTCTGTCTTGTCTTTTATAGCGGTCTAAATTGTGAGAGCAATCATGCCACTGATAACGTACAGGCGGGCGTTTTGGCAAACACTTAGCTTTGCGGGAGTTGGGATGCTTGTCTTAGGAGCATCGGCTTGCAAATCAGTCACTCCCCCCTCAGAAACGCCCGTAGCATCTGTCCCTCAGGGGCTGATTTCAGATATTGCCATTGTGCCGACTGCCGTTGACGATATTCTAAATGCGCTCGCCACAGCCAGGGTGATTTACTTGGGGGAAACCCACACAGATATTGCCGACCACACCGCCCAGTTAGAAGTCGTACAGACCCTCCATGAAAGGGGCGGCGACGTCGCCATTGGGCTAGAAATGTTTCAACGCCCGTTTCAGGGTGTGCTCGATCAGTACCTGATGGGTGAGATCACCGAATCAGAAATGCTGGTGCAAACCGAGTATGAAACTCGCTGGGGATACCCCTGGGAGTTTTACCAGCCCATTGTCCGCTATGCCAAGGACCATCAGATCCCGCTGATTGCCCTAAATGCCCCGGCGGAGGTGACGCGCAAAGTAGCGAGGGAGGGGCTAGCCAGTCTGACTGATGAGGATCTGCAACATATTCCCCCCCTGGCGGATATTGATACGACGGATGAAGCCTATAAGGCTTTTATGGCAGACATCTTAGGCAGTCACGGTGGCGGGCACGGCGGCGGCCCCCACAGTGACTTTAGTCTGGATAATTTCTTTGCTGCCCAGGTGGTTTGGGACGAAACGATGGCAGCTAGTATCGCTGAATTTGCTGAAACAAATCCCGATACCCAAGTGATTGTGCTGGCTGGAGAAGGCCATATTATCTACGATTTTGGTATTCCTAGCCGGGTACAGCGGCGTCTGGGGGAAGAGCTGATCGCCCACAGCGTGATTTTGAATCCGTCGGCTCAGGTGCTGGTTGAGGGTGAAGGAGAGATTGCCGATTTCTTTTGGGTGAGTGAATAAATACGAGCAGTCGATTTTAATTAGGGCGAGTGCAACGGCGGTAGAGCGCTGTTTTACCGAGCGCGATTTGATGCACCGCTGGCTCAACCCGGCGCTGCGCTGCGACCCGGTCGGGGAGACCTGGCAGACGAGCCTGGGCAGTCAGACGCGGTTTGTACTCCAGATTCCACTGCTGGCTCCGAGCTTACTCAGCACCGTCGTTGAGCGGGCACCGGGGCTGGTAGTCTGGCAGTTTGAGGGGTTTTTCGTCGGGTGCGATCGCTGGGAATGTCAGCCCGAAGATGACAATACTCGCCTGCTCAACCGGTTTGAGTTTGAAATCCCTAACCCTTTTGTGGCCTTTGGTTTTAAGCAGTTTGCAGCAGCGTGGACCCAGCAGGACATGAAAGCCCAGCTACAGCGGTTAAAGCTAGTGGCAGAGCGGTTAGAGCGCTAGAGTTTCAAATTTTCGCCTTCGATGTAGCCATCTTCGCGCAGCACTTCGCCGATCAGATCGGGGTCTTGATTAATGCATTTTGGGTTATTGGCATACTTACAAACCCTTGCGTACAGGCGGGCGCGAGTACCCGGTTGGCCAGTCGAAAACCGGACTTCGTTGTTGGTAATAGTCACCTTACACACCGGGCAGGTGTCACCTGCTGATGGAGTATTTGGGTCAGTCAAATCGGCCATTTACCTACGGAGATCGCATCTAATGAGCAGTCACAGGGCCTAACATCAACCACATCCGGCTACTTGAGTTTTCCCGTAGAGCAAATGGCAGGTCCAGGTGTGGCCGCAATCTGGCGAACCACACCCAGCTATATTCTCAGGCATTGGAACCTGTCGGCAATCACATACCGAGAAAAGTGGGCGGCCTCTGCTGGTGAGCGGCTTAAGATAGCCCCAAGAGATGTCCCCCAAAGGGGGCCCAAAGGGGGCGCTGAGACCGCCCCAGCGTCTCCTCTTCGCTAGCCCCTGCTTTCTACCGGCTGCGTTTCATAAATATATTTACTGAGAGATATTTACAAAACTTAAGCATGTCTGTTAGCATTTCTCATATTCGTTACATTTTTTCATCTAATACCCACCCTTCCCCTCATGAAAACTGCTCGATCGCCTCAAGACCTTGTCAGCACATACCTTAAAGAGATGGGGCGCTATCCGCTACTGACCCATGAAGAAGAGATCATTTATGGTAAAGCCGTCCAGCAGATGATGGCTGTCAATGCTGAGAAAGCGGCCCTAACGGAGCAGCTTGACCGTGAACCTAGCTGGGATGAATGGGCTCAACGGGTCAGCATGACGTCGGCTGAGCTCAGAGATCTGGTTCAGCAAGGAATGCGGGCCAAGCGCAAGATGGTGGAGTCTAATCTGCGGCTAGTGGTCTCGATTGCCAAAAAATATCTGAAGTCAAATCTGGAGATGTTGGATCTGATTCAAGAGGGCACGATCGGTCTACAGCGAGGGGTTGAAAAATTTGACCCGCTTAAGGGCTATCGCTTTTCGACCTATGCCTACTGGTGGATTCGGCAGGCAATGACCCGCGCGATCGCAGAGCAGGGCCGCACCATCCGTCTGCCGATTCACATGGGTGAAAAACTTTACAAAATTAAGCAAGCCCAGCGTCAGCTCACCCAAACCCTGGGCCGCTCTGCCACCGCTGCAGAGCTGGCCGAAGCCGTTAATCTGCCAGTTGAGAAGGTACGTGACTACCTCGAAAAGTCTCGCCGCGTGATGTCTTTGGATCTCCGCTTTGGGGATGATGAAAATGCGTCTCTGGGCGAAATGCTGCAAGATACGCGGCCTTCGCCCCAAGATTATGCGGTACAGTCCTCACTGCGCACTGACTTAGAGACCCTGATTGCTGAGCTTAACCCTCAGCAGCAAACCATCTTAACCCTGAGATTTGGCTTGAGAGATGGTGTTCCTCTAACCCTGGCTAAAATTGGTGAGCAGCTCAACATTAGTCGAGAGCGGGTTAGGCAGGTCGAGCGTGAGGCCCTCAAGCGCCTGCGCCAGCACCAGGCCGACATGAAAATGTATCTGGCCGGGTAGTGAAGTCTTGTGCAAATCGCGGCTGAATTCTGAGAAAAATGTGAAAGTATAGAGATACCTTAATGTTTTGTCCGAGTTTGTGATGCAACCAGAGGCGACCTTAAATCAGCTCAAAGTAGGTCTGAATGCAGAAAAGCTGCCGTCTAGCTACGGGGTTTATTTCAAAAATACGCTGGTTGCCCTATGCCATGCGCTGGAAGACCATATTTTGCAAGACTGTAGCGACGACCCGGCCCAGCAGCCCTTGGTACTGGTCACCTTTCAGCAGGGCAAGTGGTACTTACAAGAGGCCGACCGCTACTACGACTTGGCCCAGTGCTCTAGCGACGTTGCGATCGCGGCAGTGGCCGATAGTGGTTTAGACAAGCACCCCACCAGCCAAGTTAATAATGTCTCCCTGGTCAATCTCGACCCCACCGATAGCCTGGTCAATGAGTGGAATCTGATTATTCTGGCCCCAGGCTACGCGTCAATGGTGCTCTGCCACGAGCTATCTGAGGACGAGTATCGGGCCGACAGCAGCCCCTCGGCAGACGTAGAGCGCAAATTTTACGGGCTATGGACCTTTGAACGCCCGCTGGTCAAGCAGGCGGCTGAGATTTTGATTGAGCGGATGCGCCCCTATAATGAAGACCTGGCCCAGCAGCTCCTGCAGCGCAGCCAGGACATTCAAAACAACGTCAGCAGCGTCCCCACCGATCTTAGCGGCGTGGTCTCACGGATTGTGAACTATCTTCAGAGCAGCCAGCAGCAGCTAGTGACAGTGAGCCGTCAGTCTCGTGAGTTGCTAGAGCTAGAAGGTCAGGCGCTGCGATTGAGCCGCAATTTAGCCGCTAACAAGCTACAGGCATTTTTAAGAATGGCCCAGCGGGTCGATGAGCGAGATCAGGCCAACCCGCTGGCCTCTCTACAAGTGTCAGCTCTGGCTGAAACCCTCGGGCAGCTGCTCGATCTGCCCACCCTCAAGCTGCGACGACTGCGGCTGGCGGGTTTACTCTTCCGCATCGGCCTGGCCGAAGCCCCCATTGAGCTCTTTCACCAGACTACCGATCATCTAGACAATGCTAGCCTTGTCTTTTGGCGCGATCGCGCTGTGCTCGGTGCCCAACTCCTGTCTGCGATGCCCGAGCTAGCCCCGATCAGCAATATTGTGGCCCATCAGTTAGAACGCTGGGACGGTAGCGGTACTCCAGATGGCCTCAAGGGAAATAAGATCCCATTAGAGTCTCGTATTTTGGGGCTGGTGGCTTATTTTCAAGAGCTAACCGAAGCCCGAGCTGAACGCCCCGCCCTGGGTTTAGGCGCTGCCTTAGAAAAATGCCAGGCCCTCAGCGGAAAGCGGTTTGACCCGGTCCTAGTCGATACGTTAGCCAACGTGGTACGCCTCTGCGAAATCGGGATGATGCAGCTGCCCGATCGCCCCAGCCAGAGCCCTAATGTGTGGCTAGAAGACGTTAAAGAAGCCAGCCCATCTAAGCAAGAAGCCTAAAATAAGCAAAAAGTCTGAACGACCTGAACTGTATGAGCACCCCTGACCTTAACGCTATTCGCGGCGGCAAAGAAAAATCACTGATCGGGGCCAATTTGGTGGGCGCTAACCTAGAAAATGCTCAGCTGGCCGAGGCCGACTTGTCCCAGGCCAACCTCAAAGGTGCTTCACTCAACGGAGCCCATTTACAAAATTCGGTTTTGCGTGCCAATCTACGCGGGGCCGACCTGATTGGGGCCGATTTGCGCGCCGCTGACTGCCGTAATGCCGATCTGCGCGGAGCCGTTTTATTAGAGGCCCAGACCCAGCAGACCAGCTTTGCTGGGGCCTTTTTGGCCGGGGCTGTGCTGAGCAATCTGTCTTTGGTCTCAGCCGATTTTCGGGGGGCCGACCTGCGGGGGGCTAACTTATCTGGGGCAAGTCTGCGGGGGGCCGATTTTAGCAGTGCCAACCTGTCTGGGGCCGATTTGGCCAATGCCGATTTAGAAGAAGCCAACCTAAGCGGAGCGATCCTACAGGGAACCAATTTCACCCGGGCAAATCTGCTCTGCGCCCGTCTCGATCAGGTCTCGACCACAGGCATGATCTTAGAAGGAGCCTGCCTTGAGGGCACCGCCCTAGCCTAACGAATATTTTTTGAACGAGATTATAGTCTAGCTGTATTCTATTGAATGCAGTCTTGATAATCGACCGAATAAGCTATGGCATATCCAAAGTATGCGTCTTCCTATAGTTTGCTCCGATATCCTTTACGTCCTGATGCTTTACGCCAGTATGCATTAAATACAGCAGGTAGTTTACTGATGCTCTTAGCCATCAGCTGCGGTGCACCCTCTACCGATCAGTCTGTTGCAGATACAGCCACCCCTGAGACAGCGACCCCCGAGACAGCGACCCCTGAGACAGCGACCCCCAGCGAAAGCGCGTCAAAAGCCACTGCTACCCCCGTCATCGCCAGTCACGACGGCAAAGATGACGCACTGGTTGAAGTCGAAGAAGGCAATACGGTCGTCACCACCATTGAGGTAGAAAACGCCGCGGATATGGGGGACATCACCTATGCCATTAAAGACGGCGATGATAAAGACAAGTTTGTCATTGATGAAAAAACAGGTGTCCTGAGCTTTAAAGACACCCCTGACTGGGAAACCCCCAGCGACGCCGACCAAAACAACAACTACTTTGTGTTCGTCCAGGCTATCGCCCCCAACAGCGCTCGAGACGGTCAGTTTTTGGTTGTTAAAGTGACCGATTTGCCTGATTAGGCGCTGTGCTGGTGAGTACGCTGCGCTGGTGAGTACGCTGCGCTGGTGGGGAGGTGGGGACGCTGCGCTGGGTGAAATATATTGCTTCTCCACTCACCCACTCACCCACTCACCCGACCAAAATTTTAAGCCTGACACAGTATTAGCTCATCGGCGGCCTGCCAGTTGGGGCCAGCCCTCGGTGATCAGCAGGGTCACCAGCAAATATCGCCAGTAGTCGCTCCACTCGGGTAGACCCAACTGGTCGAAGAGCGCACCCAACCCCAGCAAGCAAACCCACAGTAGCCCCAACCCCCCTACCGCCCAAAATGCTCTTTTGGGCCAGGTTGTGGGAGGTTTAAAGTCTGCTGCCGCCAGCCAAAAGCCAACCATCACCCCCATCGGGGCCGCCAGCGTCGGCAAAAATAACACGCTGATAAACGCGATAAAAATCACACTCACGCCCAGTTTAGGATTTAACCTGGGCCAGCGTAGCCAGCGCACCCCCAGCCACGCAAAAATCAGCCCGATCACGCCGCCAGCCAACACATCCACCCCAAAATGAACCCCCAGATAAATTCGCGACACGGCGACTAGCCCGATGCAAACCAGTGACAGCGGCCACAGCCGCGCTTCTTGAAGAGCCAGAAATAGCCAAAAGGTGGCCGCTCCCTGGGTATGACCGCTCGGAAAAGACGGCCCTTCTGCCTTTGATTGAGCCAGCGGGACGGCAATGTCAGGGTTTAACTCAAACGGTCGCGGCTGGGCAAAAAGCTCTTTTAACAGCAAGTTATCCAGATAGCTCAGGGCTAGGGCCATGCCCAGCTGTCGACTAAAGCTGGGGGAAACCAGCCAGTAATACAGGGCAATAATCACCATGTAAGTGTATTGAGAGCTCAGGGCGCTAATGCCTAGAAAAAAGGCTTGCCAGCCCGGTCCAAAAAGGGTCTGGACTGCGATAATAACTTCCATTAACGATGCGATAGGATGAAGAATACTTTCGTCAGAGTACCTTGCTACGCCAAAATCAGCGGCTATCTCAGCGGCTATCTCGAATGAGTGATTCCAAAAATGAGCTACCTCTGAACCGACAGCGGCCTGACGACGCTCCCCCATTCTTATAGAATCTTAACGAGTAAGCACTAGATATAGGTCACCGATGGGTAAGCAGCGTATTCTCTCAGGCATTCAAACAACCGGCAATCTGCACTTGGGGAACTATCTGGGCGCTATTCGTAACTGGGTAGACATGCAGGATGATTACGACTGCTTTTTGTTTATGGCCGATCTCCATGCGATTACGGTGCCCCACGACCCCAAAGCACTGGCCGAAAATACCTACAAAGTTGCCGCCGCTTATATGGCCTGTGGCATTGACCCAGAGCGCTCTACCCTATTTGTGCAGTCTCATCTATCGGCCCACAGCGAGCTTAGCTGGATTTTTAACTGCCTGACGCCTCTCAACTGGCTAGAGCGTATGATCCAGTTCAAAGAAAAGGCCGTTAAGCAGGGCGAAAACGTAAGCGTCGGGCTGCTTGACTATCCGGTGCTGCAAGCCGCTGATATTCTGCTCTACGAGCCCGATCTGGTGCCAGTAGGCGAAGACCAAAAGCAGCATATTGAGCTTACCCGCGACATCGCAGTGCGTCTTAATCATCAGTTTGGCCGCGAGGATGAGCCGGTGCTCAAAATTCCAGAGCCGCTGATCAAGGCCGACGGTGCGCGAGTCATGAGCCTGGCCGATGGTACCCAAAAAATGTCGAAGTCTGACCCGTCAGAGATGAGCCGCATCGATCTGTCAGACCCACCGGAGGCCATCATCAAGAAAATCAAACGGGCTAAAACGGATCCGGTTCGAGGACTCGAGTTTGGCAACCCCGAGCGCCCCGAGTGCAACAACCTGCTAACGCTCTATATGCTGCTTTCAGGCAAGTCAAAGGAAGCTGTCACCGCCGAGTGCAGTGACATGGGCTGGGGGCAGTTTAAACCCCTCCTGGCTGAAACCGCCGTTGAGGCTCTACAGCCAATTCAAGCAAAATATACTGAGCTACTGCGCGATCGCACCTATCTAGAGTCGGTCTTGAAACGGGGCAACGAAAAGGCCGCAATCGTCGCTAATGTCACCTTGAAGAAGGTGAAGGGGGCGTTGGGGTTTTCGGTGCCGCTTTAGGGGAAGGGGAAAGGGCGAAGGGGGAAAGGCGAAGGGGGAAAGGCGAAAGGCGTTAGCGAAGCCATGCCCCTTGGGCTATAGGGTAGGGGCGTTGCATGCAACGCCTGACGGGGGGTGAGGAAGGGGGAAAGGCGAAGGGCGAAAGGCGAAGGGGGGGCGCTCTAGCTCTCATCAAAAACTTATAAACTTTCACCGAACCACTACCCGGATCTGCTCGGCTGGGTAACACTAGACTAACCGGGATAAGCTTTAAATTTTCAAACCTCAAATTTAATGTCAGTTTCTACAAACGGGTTTAGCACAGACAGCATGAGCCGATTTCGTTCGGCGATCCACCGAGGAGAGTTTTTGATCACGGCTGAGGTGATGCCGCCGAAGGGGGGTGACCCTGGCCATATGCTGGCAATGGCTCGCCTTTTGAAGGGACGGGTACACGCGGTCAATGTCACAGACGGCAGCCGGGCGGTGCTGCGGATGTCGTCGCTGGCTTGTTCGGCGCTGCTGCTGCGCGAGGGAGTTGAGCCGATTTGTCAGATGGCCTGCCGCGATCGCAATCAGATTGCCCTACAGGCCGATCTGATGGGGGCCCATGCTCTGGGGATTCGTAACGTGCTAGCTCTGACGGGCGACCCGATCAAGGCGGGCGATCACCCTAAGGCCAAGGGCGTTTTTGACTTTGAGGCAGTCCGTTTGCTCAACATTATTCACGAGCTCAACCACGGCAGCGACTTTAATGGGAAAAAACTGCCCGATGGCCCCTTAGAGCTCTTCGCGGGGGCTGCCGTAGATCCTCAATCACCTAGCTGGTCGGGGCTACAGTCTCGGTTTGAGCGCAAGGTGCAGGCCGGGGCTCGGTTTTTCCAGAGTCAGCTCATTTCTGACTTTGACCGCCTCGATAAGTTTATGACCCAGATTGCAGCCGGTTGCGATCGCCCCGTTTTGGCTGGCATCTTTTTACTCAAGTCTGCCAAAAATGCTGCCTTTCTTAATCGCTGCGTGCCCGGTGTCCAGATTCCCCAGGACATTATCGATCGCCTTGCCGCCGCTGCTGACCCCCTCGAAGAAGGTGTTACGATCGCGGCTGAGCAGGTCAAAGCTGCCCGCGATCTTTGTCAGGGTGTTCATCTAATGGCCATTCGTCGCGAAGACTTGATTCCCAAGATTCTCGACCGGGCTGGGGTTAACCCCCTGAGTATGCCTTTTGTTAAAGCAGGTGATTAGTGGTCGGTAGGCGAGGTTATTTGTTATTCGTTATGTGTGATGAGTGATTTGTTTACTTGCCACCAATCACCAATCACCAATCACCAATCACCAATCACCAATCACCAATCACCAATCATGCCTACCTACCCTGACATTTCCAGCAACGCCTTCCGCCATCCGCTTGACCTGCAAGCAGAAGCGGCCCTCCGTAACGTGCCAGGGTTTGATCTGGTGGCGCGCAAGTTTGTCGAATTTGTCTACGAGCGGCCCCAGCAGGTGTACCTAATGGGCAACAGCGTACAGGCAGGCACAAAGCAGTACCCCACCCTCTACGGCTGTTTTCAGGAGGCCGTCGCCGCATTGGATATGCGCCCTGAGCCCACCCTGTTTGTCACCCAAAACCCGACCGCTAACAGCTATGCCCTGGGCGAAGAAAACCCCTGCATCGTCGCGACCACTGGCCTGCTTGATTTACTCTCAGAGCCGGAACTCAAGATTGTGATGGCCCATGAATGCGGCCATATTAAATGTGGCCATACGACCCTGATCCAGATGGCAATGTGGGCCATGAATGCGGCCTCGGTGATTGGCGATATGACCTTTGGGATTGGCAACTTGGTCAGCAGCGGGCTGATCTACGCCTTTTACGAATGGCGGCGCAAGGCAGAACTCTCGTCTGACCGGGCGGCCCTGCTTGCCAGCGATGATGTAGAGGCCGTGATGCGAACCATGATGAAACTCGCAGGGGGCAGCCATCGCTATGCTCACGAGCTAAACCTGGACGACTTTATCAAGCAGTCAGAGCGCTACCACAGTCTCGACGAAGATGGCCTTAACCAGGTCTACAAGTTTATCTTGTACAACGGCGTGGGCGGTGGCCCGATGATGAGCCACCCCTTCCCGGTAGAGCGGATCAGCTATCTACGCGACTGGGCCACCTCAGACGAGTATCAAAACATTAAACGGGGTAACTATCCACGGCGGTCAGACACCGATGATGTCATCGACGCCGAGCCCGTCAATCGCAACACCGATGAGGTCGACGCCCTGCGGCAAGAGCTAGCCGACCTGCAAGCAGAGATTGATAGACTCAGGAATAGAGATTAAATAAGTTCTCAATTTTGAGTGTCGAGTTTTAAGTTCAGCCCCTAAAGCTGCCTGCCTATCGGCCAGCTGCCTTGATATCGACCCAACTTAAAACTCAAAACTGAAAACTCAAAACTGACTCAGTCTTTATCTTGCATACAGCACGATGGGTTCATCCGACTCAATCACCACCACAGTCGGGGCTGTTGTATTCCCCACAATCACGCCTGCGGCTGCACCCCCGAGGACTTCAAATACATCAATATCTCCGAGAACCTCGCCCACAACTGCACCCCCGGCAGCCCCGATAGCCGCATCTGTCAAAATAGCCCCCGTTGAAGCTTCGCGCGGGTCTTTGCGATCGGTGAGGGTTTCAGAAGCCGCATTGAGATTGTAAATACGATCGGCCACTTCAACAGAGTCAGCCACGTACTGCAATCCGCCGTCCACGGGCTCAAAGCTGCCCCGCAGAATGCTGCCTACTGGCAGATTCAACCCGTTCACCGTGGCGGCTCTATCCAGCCGCAAATTGTACTCATGGGACGCATCGGGGTCCAGGTAAAGAGTCCCTTCTTGACGAATTGAAGTACTCAACGACGTGCGGGTTTGTTTGGTTTGGATGATTTGAGCTTGTTTGCTCTGAGCCGCTAGCGAATGAGGCTCAGCAGATTCAGCTGCCAAGCCAACTTCGCCAACTGACGCTAGCAGCACAGCTGACAAACCACTAATAAGGATGGATTTCATGGCCAATACTCCAATGACCTACTGATATTCTGTCGTGTGCAGATTAAAACAGGCTGAGTACGTGATAAGGCTTAATTTATGCCACAAGCGTAACTGGCACAGAATAACGTAAAGGGGAAGGGGAAAAGGGTCAGGGCGAAAGGGTCAGGGCGAAGGGGGAAGGGGATTGAAGAGGAGGAGGAGAGACGCGGAGATGGGGGAAGATGGAGGAGATGGGGATGGTTACGCTAACGCCCTATAGCCCAAAGGGCAATAGCCTAAAAGGCATGGCTACGCTAGCGCCTTTCGCCTTTCGTCTTTCGCCTTTCGCCCTTCCCCTTTACGCTAGTTGTTGCAACCAAACCCAAAGTTGTTCTGCCAGGGCGGGCTCATAGGCAGCAACGACGCCGCCTAAAAAGCCGAAGAGATGGCCTTCCCAAGAAATAGTTGGGTTTTCTTGGTTGGGTATCATGCCAGCAAACTGATTGCCATAGATCAAAAACACCATCAGTGTGATCATGATGGCCAGAACGGTGGCTTCGATGTAGCCCATGGCAACCAGGTAGCCTAAGTAGCCAAAAACAACACCGCTGGCTCCAATATGGTTACTGTCACGTCCGACTAG
>JBCBZL010000023.1:0-26936 GCA_039815385.1 Cyanobacteria bacterium P01_A01_bin.114 | reverse complement strand
ATAGCGACGCAGAGTATCGCGAAAGCCAAAAGCAAGATTGATTAATCTACAGCCAACAGCTGCCTCATCCTGCGAATACTCTATCTAGAACTGACATAGGCTAGTAGGGATTCTCCTGGCTAAATCCCCAGCCGCTGATAGACCTTATCCAAATTTCTCAGCTGGTAGGCCGGATTAAAGCATTCTTCAAGCTCTTCAGGGGAGAGCTTTGTAGTCACCTGAGGGTCGCTGGCAAGCAGCTTTTGAAAATCTCCACCTTCAGTATTCCAAGCCTGATGGGCACAAGACTGAACAATCTTGTATGCCTCCTCTCGACCGATGCCTTTTTCTACCAGGGTGAGTAAGACCCGCTGACTAAACACGACCCCGCCGTAGAGGTTCATATTACGCTTCATATTGTCTGGGTAAACCAGCAGATTTTTCACCAGCTTGGTGATCTCTACCAACATGAAGTGAACCAAAATACAGCTATCGGGGAAAATCACCCGCTCAACAGAGCTGTGGGAAATATCTCGCTCATGCCACAAGGCCATATTCTCAATGGCGGCCATGGCATTCCCCCGAATAATCCGCGCCAGGCCAGTCAGACGCTCAGAGCGGATCGGATTGCGCTTGTGGGGCATGGCCGATGAGCCTTTTTGCCCCTTCGAGAAAAACTCTTCGACTTCTAGCACATCAGTGCGTTGTAGATTGCGGATCTCGACCGCAAACCGTTCAATCGACGCCGCCAAGACCGCTAGGGCATTCATATAGGTAGCATGCACATCGCGTGAGATCACCTGGGTCGAGGCGGTGTCGGGGCGCAACCCCAGTTTTTGGCAGGAGAGGGCTTCGACCTCGGGATCGATATTGGCATAGGTACCCACTGCGCCAGAGATCTGACCGACGGCAATCTCAGATTCGAGGCGGCAAAGGCGCTCACGGTTGCGCATGATCTCAGCCAGCCAACCCGCCAGCTTGAAGCCAAAGGTCATCGGCTCAGCATGGATACCGTGGGAGCGGCCAATCATCACCGTATCTCGGTGCTCTTGAGCTTTATAGCGAAGCGCTTGGGTCAGGTTTTCGACTTGCTCCATAATCAGGTGGTGGCTGGCTACTACCTGCATCGATAGGGCCGTATCTAGCACGTCTGAGCTGGTCATGCCAAGGTGAATGTAGCGTCCGGCATCGCCCACATACTCATTGACGTTAGTGAGAAAGGCAATGACGTCATGGCGGACTTCGGCTTCGATTTCTAAAATGCGGGCCACGTCAAAGTTCGCTTTAGCCTTGATCTCTTCAACAGCGTCTTTGGGAATGCGCCCGAGCTCTGCCTGAGCTTCGCATACTGCAATCTCGACCTGTAGCCAGGTTTTGAATTTGTACTCGTCGGTCCACAGTGCGCCCATCTCGGGCAAGGTATAGCGTTCAATCAAGGCGAGTGTCGCAGGATACAACCGCTCTATTTTATAGCAAACGCTCGAATGCATTAGCGCACAAAATTAGAGTGCCGTCCGAAACGGGGTGCGATCGCGCTGTAGTCATCATCTAATGTGCTTCCGTTTGTTTCTGCTGTTTTCTCTATAAGACTTAAACCCATGCAATCCCCTCTGTTTTATTGGCTTGTTGATGGCGTAGATGCAGCCTATGGCAATCTGCGCTTCATGGTCTGGAATACCTTCCTAGCCTTGATTCCCTTTGCCCTCAGCCTGTGGTTATTTCGCGGTCGGGGTGCCCATGTGCGACGACTGCCCTGGTGGCTTGGCTTTTTGACTTTCGTGGCGTTTCTACCCAACGCCCCCTATGTATTGACCGACATTATCCATTTGGTGAAAGATATTCGCGGTGGCCAGTCCATTTGGGCGATCTCGGTGATTTTGGTGCCCCAGTACTTTTTATTCATGCTGATTGGGTTTGAGGCTTATGTCGCTTCATTAGTCAGCCTTGCTCGCTACTTGAGTCGTGAGGGCAAGCAAGCCTGGATCCCATTTGCCGAGCTGACTCTGCATGGATTGACCGCCATCGGCATTTATCTCGGTCGCTTTCTGCGATTTAACAGCTGGGATATTTTGACTCGCCCCGATACGCTGGTCATTGAAACGGTAGAACGTCTATTACACAAACAGCCTCTGGCCATCATCGCCGCAACCTTTTGCATCATTGCCGTTTTGTACTGGGTGATGAAACAGCTCACCCTCGCTCTGGTGCTCTATTGGCGCACGCGTCGGCTTAGGACAGCCCAGCGCTACTTGATGTAGCGCGGCAAAATGTAACTTGGCGATACATAGCACAGGGCAAGGCTTCGACACTAAACAATGCGGTGGCACGAGTGTCACCGCATAGAAGCTATGCCACGGGCAGAGCAGCCTCAAAGCTTATCCGCCAGCAACCGATCAGAATTTAACTCAATCAGAACTTAGCTCAACCGGCTTCATCCTAACTACTCAAGCTCAATCCCAAACCCGCTGGGTGACCTTTGCTGTTTCAAAAGATCGCAGAAACGCCCACGAGAGACGGGTGACAACCGCTGAGAGGATAACAATACTGGTCAGCGCCAACACTGCATATGGAGCATGCAGGCTGACTAAGATAACGCTGGCGACAAGGAGGGCAGCCAATGTGATGTCCATAACAATGTCCTCCTGAAATGCTCAATGTACAGCCTTGACTTTAATCATAGAGACCCGGCTCAAGCCAGGCGGCAATAGTATCAAAACCTTAGTATTGCTTAATATGACTTTAGAGAAGCCCCCGCTCTGCGCTCACCTAGGTTTGCCCGCTGGCAGCTCTCGTTTTTGATACGGGAGTGGAATGTACTGCACTGAGGGCCGTCCCGTCTGCGGCTGGGGGTAGAGCTCCATCAGGCTGTAAATGACTCTGGGGAGTCCAGCCATGACCGGAAGACCTAGGGCTGTAGCTTCTTCAACTGAAACAGGGTAATCGTGCGTAACCTCACCCGAAGTTAAGCGTTGAACAATGCGATCAACTTTATCAGGGTCAATTTTGGGGGTCGGGATTTTATCCCCCAGCAGATCGCGAACAAACCCCTCTACCTGCTTCATCGCCTTCTGAGCCAGATCTGCCATCACTAGGGTCTGATCTTCAATATTCTCAATCGGCTTATCGGCAACTACTTTGAGAACACTAGCAGCCGCCATATTCCCCAATTGAGGATCTACCGGCCCGAGCACGGCGTTTTCATCCATGACAATTTCATCAGCGGCCATAGCCAGCATAGTGCCACCGCTCATCGCATAGTGGGGCACAAAGACCGTGACCTTAGCCTGATGACGGAGCAATGCCCGAGCAATTTGCTCAGTGGCCAACACTAACCCACCAGGGGTATGCAAAATCATGTCAATAGGGACATCAGGAGGGGTTAGCCGAATGGCTCGCAGCACTTGCTCAGAGTCTTCGATATTGATGTAGCGCGATAGCGGAATGCCAAATAGGCTAACAGACTCTTGTCGATGAATGAGTAAAATCACCCGGCTACCTCGCTGTTGCTCAAAGGCGTTGATAGCTTTATATCGATTAAACTCAGTGCGCCGTTTTTGCACCCACGGCAGCAATGTAGACACAATCAGAAACACCCAGAAAAGATTAGAAAAATTCATGGCGCTGTCGTTGAGGAGGAAGTTTTATGTTTTAGGTCTTGGGTTCCAGTTTTTATGTTTGAGGTTTTGGGTTCAATGTTTCTGATACTACCTAATACCGAGCACCTAATACCTAGCACCCAACACCTAGCACCCAATACCGAAGCACCGAGCAACTAAACCCCAATTCACTGGGCATCAATATATTCTCGCCAACGCAGGATTTTACCCTCGGGGTCAAAGTCGATAGCGATCGCATCTTCGGCCTGCGATCGCTGCTGGGTCTGGCGGTCGAGATCAGACCAGCGCCACTCCACCAGGGCATGGGTGTTTTCGAAAACAATTTGGTGGATTGCGATCGCCACCCCCGTCTTTGTAGCAAAGTAATCTGCTACTGCCTTTTGAATTGCAGTCTGACCTATCCATCGATTCCCAGGGACGATAAAGACACCACTGGCAGCAAATAAATCGACAAAAGCATCGGGACTTTCGTCTCGCCAGGCTTGCGCAGCTTGATCAACAACGGATACGGCTAATGCTCGATCGATTGGCATTTTTTGAACCCTGAAGCGTTACTAGTTCAATTCTTTAACCATCCAGATTGCTTGAGGCTGATAACCTAGCTTTTGATAGAGATTTAAAGCAGACTGGTTTCGCTCAAATACCTGCAAGCCAACCTGCTGGTAGCCTTGCCGCTGAGCCCAGCTTTGCCCATATTGCATTAAGGCAGTCCCCAGCCCCCGACGGCGATGCTCGGGGGCTATATAAACTAAAAAAACGTAAGCCTGTCGTTGACCGGTAGATTGATCAATGGCTGAACCGAGCCATAAGCACCCCACAGACCCAGGGACAGCATTCACAAAACCAACCCGAGGTCTCGCTGGCGCGTCATCAGACTCTACCCACCACAGCTGAGTAGCCTCAGAGAGCGTTTGGCGAACCGTTGCCTCAAGCTGGTCAAACCGGGTCGCCCCCAGCTCACGGTAGGCACATTGCATACAATCCAGCAGTTTCAGATGATCTAAATCTGAACCTTGCCGCAATCGATACCCAGGGACAGACCAGGTAATCGCATCCTGACGGGAAGACATACCTAGCTAATATGGCCATCCGATAGCATCGATAGCCTCTCAGTTAAACCAGGGGCCTGGGTCGCTGCGTCTGCCGCTGCGTCTGTGGGCAGAGTCCTCTCCATATCTTCAATCGGAGCCGGGGCCATCATATCGCTCGGTAAAAATATGCGCGCACTCACGGCTACCATAGCCACAAGGAACACCAGCAAAATTAGAAATGGAGCCACGTAGGAACGTAAAAAAGCCATGGGTTTGGTTCTAAGGTGAATACGTATAGTCGATACCCTATCTATGTATCGTATCTATGTATCGTAATCGGAATCATCTAGCCCCGGTCGGGGGATGGGTAAAATGGGCTGTTTCTCAAGACGACGCAGCCACCAGCCGCCCAACACCGAAATTATCAGCGAGAGCCAACCCGTTAAAGATTGCAACAGCAAAAACCCGCCAACCGCAAACATCGCCCCAAACAGCAGCAAAAGGGCGGCCAAGGTTTTTTGCAAATCTAATCCCAGATTTTGCAGGGGTCGAACGCCGGTGCGTTGACGCTGACGCTGCCAACCTGGGCCGCCCGGTCGAATCTGCCGATAGAAATTATCCAACGTGTCGTCCGACTCAGGTGGGGTGATCAGCAAGACTATAATCCACAGCACACTCACAATCACCGTAATCACAGTCAGTCGCGGGCCAAAATCCTGGAGGGGTTCAACAATACGCGATTGAAACGCGGCTGAGGTATTAGCGTAAAGCCATTCACCCTGGGCAGCGCTCCATTTGCCAGCCAGAAAGGTCACGGCTGAACCCACTACAAAGCTACCAAGAATGGCGGTTAGCTCAGCTGCGGCATTTATGCGCCACCAAAACCAGCGCAAGATCAGCACCAGCCCAGCCCCGGTGCCAATGGCAATCACTAATCGAAAAACCATTGTGACGTCATCGCTCCAAAAGGCGAAAAGTGCACCGAGGGCTGTCACCAAGACAGACGACAGTCGCCCCACTAACACCAGCTCGGGCTGGGTGGCACCGGGCCTCAAAAACCGCAGGTATAGGTCATTGGTGACAAAAGAGGCCCCCCAGTTAATCGAGGTTGAAACCGTACTCATAAAGGCGGCAACCAAGGAGGCGACCACAATCCCCAAGAGCACCGGGGGCAAAAAGTCGAGCATCAGCTTGGGGTAGCCCAGGGTTCGATTATCGAGATTGGGGTATATCACCACCGCCGCCAAGGCCACCACGATCCAGGGCCAGGTACGAACTACGTAGTTCAAAATATTGAAAAACCAGGCAGATTTTTCAGCCTCCGCTTCATTTTTGGCAGAAATGAGCCGCTGGATAAACTCCCCGCCGCCATCGCTGCGGCGAAAAGACCACCATTGCAAAAAGACAGCTGCTAAAAAGGTATTAATGGAAATCCCGGCGGCAGAGCTCCAGCGAATGCCTTGGTCAAAGCTGAGGGGAACCACGCTTAAAATGTCGAACTCAGTAGCTGTCTGGGATTGGATAATTAAATTTTGCATCCCACCGACGGAGCTGACGGCTGCGATCGCAACCACCACTGCCCCAAACAGCGCCAAGAAAAACTGAAAAAAGTCAGTGGCGACCACCCCCCACAGCCCGGAAAACCCGCTATAGATTAAAACAAATACGCTAACGCCCGCCACAATCAAAAGCTTGGTCCCCTGGGCTGGGTCTATCCCGACCCCCTCCCACAGACTGAGCAGCGCCCCCTGGTTAGGGTCAATGCCTAAGCTTGGCAACAGCTCTAGCGCATCCACCACGCCCACCATCGCCAACATGGCATAGCTAATCCCAATGCAGTTGATCGGCACCGCAAACAGGAAAGCCTTTACCCCCCGCAGCACCGCAGCGGGCCGTCCCCCGTAACGTAGCTCCGTTAGCTCAGCATCGGTGACCACTTCAGACCGTCGCCAAAGCCGCGCAAAGACATAGATCAGCACCACATGGGCGATGCCAAAACTCCACCATTCCCAGTTACCCGCAATCCCCCGAGTGCCCACTACACCCGCAATATAGAGCGGCGTGTCGATCGAAAAGGTGGTCGCCGCCATACTCGTACCCGCCAGCCACCAGGGCAACGACCGACCCGACACAAAAAAATCGACCAGACTGCCCGATGCCCTACGCGAGAGGTAAACCCCCAGCGCCATCGTAAAAATCAGATAGGCCAGCACAATTAGCCAGTCGATGATTTGCATAGCTATTCCCTCGAATTCCCTTGGAAATTCATCCCTGAGCGTGGATTGATGTGAGCCATCATCCCACAGTTGCGGTGCCGCCCACTATTTACGATTTCGCATGACGATTTCGCAAACGATAGCGATTCTGCCAACCCTCCTGAATATCACTAGAGTGATAGATATCCCCTGGTTACGAGGTTCAATATGCCATCCCCCTTTCCCGGCATGGATCCCTATTTGGAGCATCCTGACTTTTGGCAAGAGTTTCATAGCCGATTAATTGTTGCAATCGCAGATGCCCTTGGCCCCCAGCTACGACCGCTATACCGGGTAGCCATCGAAAAACGAGTCTATGAAGATGCCGCTGATGATTTACTCATCGGCAGACCAGACGCCACCATTTTCCGCACGGGTTCAGAGAAGCCTCAACCCAAATCAGCCAGAGAAGTTGCCGTTGCTGAACCCGTCACGGTAGAAGTGCCTATGCCAATGGAGATCTACGATCGCTATTTAGAAATTCGTGACGTCAGCAGTGGGGAAGTGGTCACCACCGTCGAGTTGATTTCTCCCACAAACAAACGCCCCGGAAGAGGCCGGCGACAGTATGAAACCAAACGGCTCAAGATTTTGGGCAGCCAAACCCATCTGGTCGAAATCGATTTGCTCCGTGCGTTGCCACCGTTGCCGATGCGGGGCCACTCCTTAACCCACTATCGAATTTTAGTGAGTCGCGCCGAACAGAGACCCAGCGCTGACCTATACGCCTTTAATTTAAGCGAATCAATTCCGCCGTTTCCCCTACCGCTCAAGCAAACTGATACCGAACCTGTGGTAGACCTGCAAGCCCTCCTCAATCAGGTCTATGATCGCGCCAGCTACGATCTTGCAGTTGACTACACCCAAAACCCAGAGCCGCCAATCACATCAGCAGATCTGGACTGGCTCAATCATCGTTTAACCCAAAAAGGCTTACGCGTAAAATAGAATGACTAGTATCAGCTCCGGAGCTATGAGGTGATCAAGATGACGGTGGGCAAGCTAAACATACCCAAGTTTGAGAAAAACCAGGTGGGACAGGTCACCGTCACAATCACCGTTACTAACCACATCGATCAAATTTTGGCAGAGCGAGGATTCATCCCGGTCACAGAGGTGCGCAGCGTCACCCTATCAGACGTTTTAGTTGATACCGGGGCAACGCTTCTTTCTTTGCCAACCCGCATCATTCAGCGGTTAGGACTGCCCGTTGATAGTGAAACCAATGTACAAACATCCGCTGGTTCCCGAAAAGCTAGGCTATTTCGAGAAGCTCACTTGGAACTATGCGGACGGCATAGCACTTTTGACTGTTTAGAACTGACTGAAATTGACATCCCTCTACTGGGCGTTTTACCCATGGAAAGATTGGGTCTAGAGCCCGATTTGCAAAATCAGCGGCTACGGGTGTTGCCAACTGAAGAAGCCGATACTTATATTCATGCCCTTTAGACTCATCAGCTAGCTGAGCAAGCCGACCAAAATACCCACCAGCTCTTTTAAATCGGCTGGAACTCGAAACAAATTGAGATCCTGCGTCAGCTGTTGAGTGTCTCGGTCTAACCGACCAAACTGCCACACATCGCCAATCGTGACCGCACCATACAAAATGGCTGAGTCTTCAACCGGGGCCAGGGAATTAGCTCAGCGGCTAACTGGGTAAATCCTCAGGTCAGATAAAAGCGCAGATGCTTCCCTACTTCGTTGCTTCTACCATACGCGAAAAGTAAAATCGGGTCTTGTTAAACGCCCGCCGTTGGATAGTCCAGCCGTTTGCCTCCAGCGCTTTAATCACATCCTTCTCACGATGCAAATAAGCGCGGGTAGCTTTGCTAGGGCCAGGGAAAAAGTCACCGATTTTTTTAAGGGTGACATAAAAGCAATTTTTCGGCGCAAAGCTCAAAATCACCCGGTGCTCTGCTAGAGAACTCAGATGCCGGATCATCTGATCGGCTTTTTCTTGCGGATAGTGGATCAGCACGTCCAGACAAATCACCGTGTGATATTGACCGCTGATATTCTCTAGATCTTTCGCTTCAAAGGTCGGCATTTGGTCAGCAGACAGTTCTTTTTCGGCTCGCTCTTTTGCCTCTCCTACCATTTTTTCAGAAATATCGCTGGCGTAGACCGTTGCGCCTGCTTGAGCGAGGGGGATGCTGAGGCTGCCCACCCCGCAGCCAGCATCACAGACAGTAATCTCAGATAAATTTCCATCCGCTTTGAGCCAGGCCACCACGTCATCGATAGTTTGCTGGTGTCCTTTGCGGATATCGAGCTGTACTTTGTTGACTTCACCGTCGCCATAAATCCGCCGCCAGCGGTCAAACCCCTTGGCGTTGAAATACTCCTGAACAACGCTTTTATCGTCAACTGCTGTCGTCATGGCGCTCAATCTGTAAAATTCGTTTGCAAAAGTCTATCTAACGTTAGATCCTATTACGTTTTTGTCCGTAAATAGCGAGAGTTTGGCTGTCTATAGGAATAGTGTCTAGTCGATTTCGCATGAAAGCCCCACCCCTCTGGCATGGATTGGCTCTGTCCTTAACAGCAGTATTGCTCATCGCTTGCGGCCCTAAGGAAATACCCCAAGCGACTCAGCCAGCGACACCTGTCGAAGTTTACGAGATTGAAACTGGCACCGCTACCGAACGGGTCGCGCAAATCGCCCCCATTCTCAATACAGCCCCGCCTAGCGAGCTAAAAGATGCTTACTTCATAGAAGAGCGTATCGGGCCAGTAAGCAACAGTCAGAATAGCAGTCAAAATAACCAACGCTCGATTCCCGGCCCGTCTGACTACCACAGCTTCTATCGGCTTGAGTTTGAGGTCACCGCCATTGAGCTGTGGCGTCAGGCCTTGGTGCCCCTAGACACCGAAGCCCACTACGCTGCGCCAGCCACCCCTCGCGCCTGGTGGTTGGCCCCAGACCAATTTGAGCAGCTTCAACTTTATCAAACAGATCCCCTTACTCATCGGATTCATGGCTGGGTAGGCCTCATGCCTGAAGTGGGTGAAATTTATATCTACACCTATACGACTTAATTCGATGGGCACCTTCAGAATTTCCTAACTGAATCTTCAAGTCAAACTCAGCTTTAAAGAACATAATTGAGTTAGGAAAGCGCAACCCATCGTAACGCGTATTTCTAGGAGGTTGATATGCAGCAAGGTCTTCTCCCAATTTTGTCGGCAGTCGTCTTCGCCACCGTCATGACGCCCGCCGCGAATGCTCAACCCGCTTTGTCTGATGCCGCTGTGTCTGATGCCACTGTGAATACCACTGTGAATATCCCGGTGTCTAGCAACACGGCCTCTCATAACACAGGGTTTGATACCTTCGAGAAACAAGGAATCACTATCCAAATTGGGACACCGAGTCAGGGGCCTCATGGTCATCGGTACCAGTACATTCACCACCCGAATGGGCAAACCTACCGGTATAACCGCTATGGCTATCGACCCAATCGACGCATCCATCGACGCATCTATCGACAGCATCCCCATGGCCATTCTCCTGAGGCCTATCTCTATCGACGCATCTACCGACCCTATCCTGGCCATCGTCCCGGCAGGCGGATCTATCGGTACTATCGCTACGACCACTAGCACAGCGTCATCTAGCACGGCATCATCATGTCCTCTAGGGCACAGCGTCATCGCTCTGACCTGAGAGAGGTGACCGCCTATGGACGGGTCGCGTAGCTAAACCGCTGCTTAATACGATGTTGCTCAACAATAGACGTCGAATCTTGAAGCGCCCGCACTCGCAGCAAATTTTGATAAATATTGGCCTGATAGACCAGATCGTTATCGAAATCAACCGCAGTCAGCCAGCCGCTCTTGGGATGATACCCCCCGGTATCAATATCTAGCCAACCGGGACCTTGAGCGAGCTGCCCTGGCTGAATCCCAGGTAGCGTAAACGTAATCGTATGCCCTGTCACAATCAGCTTATCTGGAAAGTAAGCTTCATCATGGCTGTGAAAAGTTTCACGAATCCAGCAAAACTCGTGCATGGTCTGCTGGCTGAGCGAACGCTGAGGATTCACGCCAGCGTGTACCAGCCAGATATCACCCAGGTCCAGATAGAGCGGTAAGGTCTTGATCCAGGCAATGTGCTCAAACAGATCTTCAATGCTCGCGTAGCTAGCCAGGGTGGCCTGCCCACCACTGTAAAGCCAGCCCTGAAAAGAGGGCATATAGGCCTCTCCTTTCGGAAAAGACTCAATTAAAAGCTGCTCATGATTCCCCAGAACGCATTTATAGCGGTGACTTCGAACCAGCTCAACCACCTTGTAGCTCTTAGGACCGCGATCGATCAGGTCACCGACAAAGTACACCTCATCGGTGCTATCTGGCGAAATCGCATCTAACAGGTGCATGAGCCCGTCATAATGTCCGTGAATGTCACCTATAAAAATGCGGCGGGGCATCAGCGCTCTATAAACCTTCGCTAAACAGCTCAACAATTGAAGCAGAGGGATACGTTTTATTATGCCTCTTCTGCTATTCAGAACATCACAACGATGACCTCAATTTCGGAAGGCTTCAAAGATCTTTCATGGATGATTCATTAAGCCGTAATCTTTTAGAGGTTAAACCTTGGCCACATCCAGATCTGTCGTTTGCCCTATGGGAAAAAATCCAAGTCATCAGATGTGGTTTATTCGAGCTCAAACCCGGCGTCGCGAATCATTGCATAGTCTTGCTGGGCAGCTTGGCCAGGGGTTGTCAGATAGTCACCCACAAAGATGGAGTTAGCTGGGTAGAGGCCTAACGGCTGTAGCGATCGCAAATGCACCTCACGGCCCCCAGCGATACGAATTTCTTGAGACGGCAGCAAAAACCGAAACAAACAAAGAATCCGCAGACAGCGCTGGGGAGTCAGCTCTCGATTTTGCTCAAACGGAGTGCCTGGAATCGGGATTAAAAAATTAACCGGCACGCTGGTGACGTTAAGGTCTCGCAGCGATAGAGCCAGATCAATAATGTCATCATCAGATTCACCCATCCCCAAAATGCCGCCGGAGCAGGTGGTCAACCCAGCTGCCTGCACAGCCTTGACCGTACCCAAACGGTCTTGAAAAGTGTGGGTTGTGCAGATATCTTCGTGGTGGGCCTCAGCCGTATTCAGATTGTGGTTAATGCGATCGACACCGGCTGCCTTGAGCTGATGGGCCTGGGTCTCATCTAGCAGACCCAGCGTAGTACACACTCGCATGGGGTACTGCGCCTTAACAGTGCGAACGGCTTCTAAAATTTTGTCAAATGTACTCAGAGAAGGCGTGCGCCCTGAAATTGCCATGCAAAATGTGCCCGCCTTAAGTTCGTGGGCGCGCGCCGCCGCCGCCAGAATTTTTTCCTGACTCATCAGCGGATATTTCTCAATCTCAGCGGATGAGATTTTAGATTGGGAACAATAATGACAGTCTTCAGGACACAGACCACTTTGCGCATTGAGCAAGAAATGTAATCTAACCCGGTTGCCCCAGTAGTGGTGACGGACTCGATAGGCTGCCGCGACTTGCTCTAACACCACCGTATCAGGCGCGCGCAAAACCGCGCGCGCATCTTCACGGGTCAAGTAGTCGCCAGCCAGGGCCTGATCAGCCAGCCGATTCCAACGAACTGAAGATGTTACGGTTTGCATCATAAAATCGTCGCTTGTGGTGTGTGCCAAGTTATACGCTAATACGAGACGGCCCCTAAATGATCATCCAATCTGTGCGCTCAATTACCCTGATTCGACACGGTCCCCCCGCAGTCTCGCTGCGCACCCGCATCCGAGGCAGCGAATTTCGCCGCTTTGTCGAACGCTATGAAGCTGCCAAAATCAATCGCTACGCCGCGCCGCCTCAGTCAGTCAAGCAGGTAATGCAGAGCGCTCAACTCGTGTTTGCCAGTCATCGACCAAGAGCTTTGCACACCGCTGAACTCTTGGAAGCTCCGCGCTCCCCCATTGTGGATCCACGATTTCGCGAAATTGAGTTCCCAGTAGACTTTCCAGGGCACTTACGGCTATCGGCCACGATTTGGACGGCCCTGGCGGTCATTCTCTGGCGGCTAGGCTACAGCCCAAACTGCGAACCGCTGAGCTTGGCACGTCAAAGGGCCAGAACCATGGCAGAGCTGCTGGTCTCACAAGCTGAAAATACTGGCCCAGTGGTGCTGGTCGCCCACGGTGGCATCAACGGACTGATTGCAAAAGAACTCCGAAGACTAGGCTGGCGAGGCCCTCGCATGCCCCGTAGTCGCCACTGGGGCTGTACGACTTATCAGGCTTAAATCCTTTCATCCAGTCATGGGAGAGCCTCCCCCGCCCCCCTTAGAAAACTCTGGTATGCCATCCGAGTCATACGAAATCAGAATCTACGAAACAACCGCAGGGAAAGCCCCATTCAGTAATTGGCTCGATTCTTTGCGGGATAGAAAGGCGAAGGCTAAAATTCAAATTCGCCTGGAGCGTATCAGGATGGGAAATTTTGGTGATTGCAAACCCGTGGGAGAAGGTGTTTTAGAGCTTAGAAGCAGATATGGTCCTGGTTATCGGGTTTACTTCGCTCAAATTGGGTCAGTGATTATCCTGCTATTGTGTGGCGGTGATAAAAGCACCCAGCCTCGTGATATCCGTCAGGCGCAACAATTTTGGGCAGATTTCAAAAGGCGCAAAAATGCCAACGAGTAGAAGCTATCGCGAATACTTGATTGACTCCCTTAAGGATCCCAAGGAGGCCGCTGCCTACTTGGAAGCCGCTCTAGAAGAGGGAGACAATGACCTATTGCATGCAGCTCTGAGAAATGTAGTAGAAGCACGAGTAGCTGCCAATCAAACAATTGACAATCAAGCAATTGATGTTGACGAACAAGCGCATGAGCTACTTAAACTCATGCGACAGCTAACTGAACAACCCCAGCTCAATTTACTCAGTTGGATCAAAGTTCTGAACACGCTAGGCCTTAAGCTCTCTATCACTTCAATCTCTTCGAAGCAGCAAATCGTATAGCTTCGCACAGTTTTAGTGACGTGGCGCTCAGTTTACCCAGCACTGAATATTTCAATTTCAAGTTAAACGGACTGACAGTTGATAACTGCCAGCCTTAGTATTGCTCGCCTAGCCTGCTTTTAACCAGCGCTGGGTTGCTTCAGCAATGCGCTGACCATAGAGTTTGGCAGATTTGAGATCGCCTGAGTGCATCTGGATTTCGCCACCGCTCATATCTGGGGCACTTTGGCCCATGACGCCCATAAAGGAGCCTAATCGGTTCACCTCGTCATCTTGGCCAACGTATTCGCTGGGCATGTCGGCAGCCCCCACCCAGATCATGCCGTGCTGAAAGGCATTAACAGACAAATAGATCAGCGTGCCTTGCTTATCCCCGCTGAGTGACCCAGAGTGGGTAAACCCACCGGCAATTTTATTTTTCCACCCCAGCTGAAACCACACTTCACTGGCAGCATCGATAAAGCACTTGAACTGCCCAGCCACACCGCCCATGTAGGTAGGGGTGCCAAACACAATCGCATCGGCCTGGTTAAGCTGACCCATGATACTGTCGTCCTTCCATCGCCCCGCCTGAATTTGCTCGCCAGTTATTCGCAATACCGTAGCAGACGTCCCTGCTACGCTTTGGGCACCTTCTGCGATCGCATCGGCCATCGCCTGAGTATGGCCCTGGCCTGAAAAGTAAACCACTGCAACGGTCGCCATAGAAAATCCTCACTACAAAATGCTTGATAGTTGGAAAACACCGAAGTTCGAAAACACTGAAGTTCGAAAACATTGAATATTAGAAAGATAGCGCACTTACAATTCTTTGCGTTCCTTCTTCACCGTGTCTTGCTCCCCCCTCTCCCCCCTCTGCCTTGTCTCCCTATCTCCTCTATCCGAAATCCCGCTCGCTCTTCCTGTATCCGTTAAAGTCAACCCATCCGGTAGTCTGCGTATGAAAATTTATGGCATAGAAGGCATGACTGGCGCAGACCTCTCGACTGAAGTGGCAAAAGGCGGCAAGTTTGTCATTTTTCAGTACTGCTTTTCAGTGATAGTGATGAGCTTTAAGCGGCGCTCACCCGTTTATTTTGTCAAAGCCGATGAGAATGCATCGCTAAAAGGGTTGAGATACACCCTGATCTCGGCTCTGCTAGGCTGGTGGGGCATCCCATGGGGAATTATGTTTACGGTACAAGCCCTGATCACAAACTGCACCGGGGGCAAAGATGTGACCCAGCCGATCTTATCGTCGCTTAATGAGCAGCCTGGCTCAGCCAAGCCAAGCTAATTAAACCCCGTTTTATCCCCCACATCCCATAGGAAGCGGACGACCCGATATCGGCGCTTGAGTTCAGGTTGAGCAATAGGCTGCTAGATTATCTCAGAGTCAGATAAGTATCTAACTGGGCCAGGCGTTCTTGGTTAAGGCGACTACGGCAGGGGTCAAAAAGGTCGTCACTGCCAGATTCGCTACCAGACTCACGCACAAACGCACAGTGGGCATCTCGATAACGTCGCCAAAGCGTTTGAAGTTCATACTGTTGCAAATCTCTCATCAAGCTATTCAGTTCAGCCTCTGAGTCCTCATAGGTCAGATCTGAGGTACCCCAACCTTGTAAATTAGCAATTCGATCGTTGGTGACTTGGGCCATGCAGTTATAAAACACCATGGGGTATGCAGAGGCCGTTTCAAAAGGTTCACTGGTTAGCTCACAATGCAGGCTTCGATAGCGTCGCCAGGTTTGGGCAATT
Organism: Cyanobacteria bacterium P01_A01_bin.114; assembly: GCA_039815385.1. Taxonomy (GTDB): domain Bacteria; phylum Cyanobacteriota; class Cyanobacteriia; order Phormidesmidales; family Phormidesmidaceae; genus SIO4C1. The sequence continues at coordinate 11,310 of JBCBZL010000023.1, read as the reverse complement.
TGATAAAGGTCAAGCTGCTGTGGCTCTGATAGCGTTGCGGCTGAGGCTTCATAGGTGAGCTGATTGAGATATTCGGTCACCTGGTACCAGCGGACTGCACAATCATTTAGCGACTGCTGTCCTCGGTCTGGGCAGGCGGGTTTGGCGACCCCGGGAATCTCATCAGCCTTGGCCCGCAAGGTGGTCACCCATAGGGTGGCCATTGCGCCAATACCCGTCACAATAATCGCCTGCCAGCCTGGTTTTAGAGATGAAGTCATCATGATCAATGGGGTAGAAGCATTAGCACCTTTAGCCATGATATATGACAAAAATGCCAGAGAAAGGCATTAAACAAAACAAAACTAGGCTTAAATGCTATTGCTAGCCCAAAAATGCCTTTTGAGCGCTTATTTGGGTAATCCGATGCGGTGCTTTAATGTCTCTGAATAAGGCAATGGCTCGCTGTAGATAGTCTCTAGCAGCCCACTCAGCATTGGGCAAACTTTGGTGCGTTAACGCCAGCTGATAGTAGGCTTCAGCCAGGTCGCAGGTGGCCCCAATCGCCTCTAACAGGTCAATCGACTGGCGATGGTAGTCAAGCGCTTGAGCAGACTGACCCTGCTGCCGTGAGAGCGTCGCCAGACCGGTTAGCGCTTTGGCTTTAACCTGCACATAGTGATTGGCATCGGCAAAGGTCTGCTGATAGAGTTTAGTCGCGATCGCAAGCTCGCCCAGGTGGTGATAGGTTTGCCCCAATAGCAAAAAGAAATAGGCGAAGCGCCCAGCATGCTCAGGGATGCCTTGACCCATAAAAGAAGCATAGATTTGGTCAGCCAGCGACCGCGCCGCATCGACTTCTCCCAACTGGGCCTGAACCAGAGCCAACGCCACTGAGGCCTTTTCAGCCCAGGCCGCGTGATCGGTGTTAGAGGTCAGCTTAATCACCTGAAACAGCTGATTTCGAGCAGCGTCTAACTCACCTAGATCGATCCGATAGAGGCCGATACTCAAGTGAGAATCCACATTCAGCATTTTCAGGTAGTAGCGTTCTAGCCGAGTCGCCTCGGTCGCCTGTAGATGGGCAAGGGCTCCATCGGTTTCTGAAATTGTCCGCTGCTGGCACTCAATCGCGTTGCCGATGCGGCCCGTGATCCAGTAGACATCGCCTAAGAGATTAAACAACTCGCTCAGTTTGGCACGGGAGTGATCAGAGACCTCTAGTTTGGGCAGTACCTGGTTGATAGCTGCCACTACTGGCTGTAATAACCCCATGCGGTAGAGGCTGCTTGCCAATGGCAAAAACTGCTGCCATTGATTATGACGACTTTTGAGCAGCACATCTGCAGCTAACCCATACTCCTGGAGTTCTAAATAGTGGTAGTAGGCTTCTAGCGCCTGTAGGGCAGCTGCCAGGGTTGTAATTTGCTGAATGCTGTCGGTCCAATAGCGGGCAGCCGCCGTATTTGCCAGCTGCCAATCAGCACTGGCCCGCAGTCGGGCAATGGCAATCGCCCTCACCACCGGATGTAGCCAGTACTGCCCCTGATAGGTCTCTAGCAACGACCGATTGCGCAGCGAGGCGATCACCTGTCGCTGCTGGGCTGGAGGGACCTCCCAGAGCTGGGCCAACAGCACCTCAACGGGCAGCTTTGGGATCGTCTGATAGCGATAACAGCCCAGCCGACACAGCAGGCGGTAGGCCATGGGGTCAAGCTGCTCTAGGCGATTGACCTGGCTCACCACCAGGTTTTTTAAGTCGGTTTCAACCAGTGGGTCAGTGTGGTTGATCTGCCAGTACAGGGCCAGATCACCGTCAAAATCATTCAGAACCGTGCCTAGCAAAATTTCCATCGCCTTGGCATTGCCGCCATAGGCCTGGTGGAGGGGTTGCAAAGCAGCTTCCGCGATACCCTGACTGTGAAACAGCTGTTGCCAGGTCTCGAGAGTGAGCCCTGGTAAACGATAGTGGTGGGCCTTAAACCCTGGCTCACAGAGTCGATCTCGGCTGGTCACCAGGGTTACTGAGCGCCCTTGGGGGTCTGCCAAGATGCGCAACAGCTCGACATAGCGACGATGGGGATGCACCAGCTGGCCATGGGCGTCTAGGGCAGGCTCTAGATTATCAATTAAAATGCCGATGCGATGCTCACGCAAATGACGCTTGAGGCGACCCAGGGTCACCCCAAAGTCGCGGCCCGGTTCTTCGTTAAAGTCTTGCCGCAGCCACTCTTCGACCACCCGCTCAACAGCGGTAATATTGGCCGTTTCTTTAGCCATCAGCAGATCTAGGGTGAGATCAAACCGCTGCGAGCTCAGGTAGCGCTGGGCCAGCGTCGTTTTGCCAATGCCCCCTTCTCCTTGGATGACAATCAGCCGATGCCCCTGATCAAACAGGGCATCAAGCGTTGCGATCGCAGGCTCACGGCCCACAAAATGGGGGTCGCTGATCGCGGTCCCTCCTTCAAGAGGCGTCGTCATTGAGTCTGCGGGCGAATCTAGGGGCGAGTCTGCGAGCGAATCTAGGGGCGAGTCTGCGGGCAAGTCTGGGGGCAAATCTGCGGGTAGCCCTGCTCCACCTTTGCTATCCAAAGGCAGCAAGCCCCGTAGTTCTGTCGCTGCGGATAATTTTTCGGTGGCGCTGACCACTTTACGCTTGGCCCGTTTGAGCCAATAGATCAGCCTTGAGCGGCAGTTACCTTTCGTAATGCGCTCACCCAGGGCCTCTGATAAAACCCGCCACAGCTGCGATGCAACATCTTTGACATGACCTTCGCTATAGCCTGCGGCGATCGCAATGGTGCTATAGGTTTGTCCTCCCCAGGCCTGGCGTAAAATCACACACTGCAAGTCGTTTAAGTGCCGCCCGCTTTTTTCGTAGAGCAGTCGATCTGCAAACTCAATAGCTGTATCAATTCCCATCGGCACCGCGCGGCTTTTGTTGATCGGGGTGTTTCAGTAGACCGTTCCCTTACCCAGTAGACCGTTCTCACGGGTCTAGGTTGCAGAGATTTTGGCTCACTTTAAGGCTACCGTTTCATCCATCGAGATTTCGCACCGAAAGTTCCGACTTTTCCAGACCTTTAAATTCATACCATCCAGGACAATTTCAGACGGACGGCTAGGGCCGAAGTTTTTAAGGTAAGGGAGACGGGGGAAATCAAGTTCTGAGTTTTAAGTTCTAAGTTTTAAGTGAAAGCTGCCCGGCAAAAAACTCAAAATTCAAAACTCAAAATTCAAAACTTCATCCCCATCTTCCCAACCTGACCTGGAGCAACTCAATGAAAACCACCCTGCACACCTCCAGCGACCTCGCTGCCCCCCGACCTAACCGCCTCAACTATGGACAAGTCCAGACCCGCATTAACCAACTGGTTGGGGAATATCTCGCGATCGCAACGCTCCAATCTCGTCTTGAAGATTTGCCGCAGCAGCTGCTCACCCCCACCCCCCGAGCTTGGCAGCGCATCGAGTGGGATGCGATCGCGACCCCCCAAATTGTGGGTATCCAACCCGATATCTTCATCAAAATCCTCGCAGGCACGATCGGCACAGAAGCCCCGATTCGAGGGTATACCCAAGCCAGTCGACAATACCTGGCGCATTTTTACCCAGCCATGGCCCGTTTTGTGGGCGGGCGTCTCTCAGACACGGGTGACCTGATTGAGCTCGGACTTTGGGAAAAAGAAGAACGACGGCATACCCCCGCCCTAAGCCGCATTTATAAGCAGCTTACCGGGCAATCGCCCCAGGTCACGCCACACTCAGCCAGACCCTATAGCCCCTCAGCCGACCTGAAAAAAGACCTCTATCGCCACGGACTGCATCGCATCGCCACCGAATATGGTGCCACCTGCCTTTATCTCTGGATGATGGCCCACACAACTGGGACACTCCAGTCTGTTCTAGCTGAACTTCTAATCGATGAAATTAACCATATGACTAAGTTCTGGGGGTTTGGATTGTGGGCCTATCCTGACTCCTCATTTTTCAAAATTGGGCAGACTCTTTTTAGCGCCCTGCAAGAAAAATGGCGCAATCCCCACATTCAAGGCAGCTTATTACACACCCTAGGACGTATGACACAAGAGCTAAAGTGGGCCGAATGGTCTTTTACAAATCAAGCAAGTTTGATGTATACCTTTGGTCGGGTTATGTATCAACTATTGCAATGGCATTCACGTCTAACCCCAGAGTATTTGCGGGCACTCTTGGGAGAACCCGGAGGGAAATATAAAGCCCAAACCATTCACCCGCCAATCGCTGTAAAACTTTCATGAAGCTTGTCCTTGCTGCATTCTTCGATCACTAGCTAAATCAGCCCTGACTCTTTAATAAACACTTAGTGCAATACGCGACACCAATCATGACGACCCAACTTTTGCGAAATCTACCCGCTGACCTCGATCCCCTGGGTGTACCTAAACACGTCGCCGTCATCATGGACGGCAACGGTCGCTGGGCTAACCGCCAAGGCCTGCCTCGCATTGCCGGTCACCGTCGGGGAGCTCGCGTACTCAAAGACCTGCTGCGCTGCTGCAAAGATTGGGGCGTTGGGGCACTGACCGCCTATGCTTTCTCTACTGAAAACTGGCGTCGCCCTAACGAAGAAGTGGATTTTCTCATGTTTTTGTTTGAGCGACTGCTGCGCAAAGAACTCTCAGAAATGCATCAAGAGGGTGTCCGCATTCGATTTTTGGGCGATTTGTCTGCCCTGCACAGCTCTTTACGCCGCGAAATAGAGCACTCGATGGCTGAAACTGCCCACAACGATGCCATTGAGTTTAACGTGGCGATCAACTACGGCAGCCGCACCGAAATTACCCGCGCCTGCCGCGAAGTCGCCGAACGGATTCACCAAGGCGAGCTATCCCCCGAGGCAGTCACTGAAGAACTCCTGGCAACTCACCTTTACACATCGGGTAGCTGCGACCCCGATCTCTTGATCCGCACTAGCGGCGAACAGCGCTTGAGCAATTTTCTGCTATGGCAGCTCGCCTACACTGAAATGTACTTTACCAATGCTCTCTGGCCTGAATTTGATCGGACCGAATTTTACAAGGCACTTCTAGCTTTTCAAGGCCGAGAGCGCCGTTTTGGCACCGTTCCCCAACCAGTCACAGAGGAAGAAGCGCTCACCGCCTAAATCTCGCCGTGCACATCTCGCCGCATACATTCACGGAGCTACCGCACAAACAGAGCTACCGCACAAACAGAGCTACCGCACAAACGGAGCTACCGCACAACCTAACTGATCGACCTGACTGACAATTAACCTGACTGACGATTAACCTGACTGATTTGAAGGGGAAGCTGGGTGGGTGCGGCGCTAACCAAAGTTGTGATCGACAGATGGGACAGCAGTCAGCCTATCGTTTTATAGTTTTGTATACACGATGAAATCTGTCTTTTTTTAATCGCAGGAGAGGGGTCAGCATGTATATCATACAAATTGCCTCAGAGTGCGCACCGGTTATCAAAGCGGGCGGCCTCGGGGATGTGGTCTATGGTCTGAGCCGAGAGTTAGAGCTACGCGGACACACGGTAGAGCTAATTTTGCCGAAATACGACTGCATGCGCTACGACCACATCTGGGGCCTGCACGACGCTTACAAAGATTTATACGTCCCCTGGAATGGCGCTGAGGTTCACTGCTCGGTCTACTGTGGCTGGGTGCATGGCCGACTGTGCTTCTTTATTGAGCCCCACAATGATACGGGCTGGTTTCATCGAGGCAAATACTACGGCGACAATGACGACCCCATGCGGTTTGCCTTTTTTAGCAAAGCCGCGCTTGAGTTTTTACAGCACAGCGGTAAGCGGCCCGACGTGATTCACTGCCACGACTGGCAAACGGGCCTTCTGCCGGTCATGCTCTACGAAATCTACAAGTTTCACGGCATGGGCGACCAGCGCGTGTGCTACACCATCCATAACTTTAAGCACCAGGGGATTTCAGGCACCGAAATTCTCCATGCCACGGGGTTAAACCGAGAGCCTTACTATTTTGACTACGATCGCCTGCGCGATAACTTCAACCCCTTTGCGCTGAATTTTATGAAAGGCGGCATCGTCTACTCCAATGCGGTCACGACTGTATCCCCCCACCACGCCTGGGAAGCCCACCACGGCAGTTTTGGCTATGGCTTAGGAGACACCCTTTATAACCATCAAAATAAGTTTCGCGGCATTCTCAACGGCATTGACTACACCATTTGGAATCCAGAGGTCGATACTTACATACCCAGCCCCTACGGCATCCCTGACCTGGAGAACAAAGAACTCAACAAAAAGGCGCTGCGAGAGCGCTTACTGCTGCGTCATACCGATAAACCGATCATGGCGTTTATCGGTCGCTTAGATGACCAAAAGGGCGTTCATCTCGTACACCATGCAATGTATCGCGCCTTGGAAAAAGGGGCACAGTTTGTCTTGCTAGGCTCTGCCACCTCCCCCCATATTAATCAGCAGTTTCAGCATGAAAAAGTACATCTCAATGACAATCCTGACTGCCACTTAGAACTCAGCTTTAACGAAGAGCTCTCGCACCTGATCTACGCCGGGGCCGACATGATGGTCGTACCTAGCAACTTTGAGCCCTGCGGCCTCACCCAGCTGATCAGCTTTAAATATGGGACGGTACCCATTGTGCGCGGCGTCGGCGGCCTGGTCGATACGGTCTTTGATCGCGACTACGACGAAGGCAAGCCAGCAGAATGACGCAACGGCTATGTGTTTTACCAGGCCGATAATTATGCCCTCGAATCAGCCATGGATCGGGCCATCGGTCTATGGTACGGCGACCGCGAAGGGTTTCAGAGTTTGCAGCGTCAGGGCATGGCCTACGACTATTCGTGGAATCGCCCTGGCGATCAATACGTAAAACTGTACGACCACATTCGTGTCTTATAACAGCGGGCTAAGCACCCAGATGATTTGTATCAATTAAAGCTGGGTCACCGTGCATAGACGTTGCACTAACCCAGCTCAAGGTACTAGACAGGTAGCCTTGCTCTAGGGTCATGCTAGGTAATTGATATGCAGCTAAAACCGCTTCTATGCGGTGAAAGGCCGCAGGCAGCTGGTCAAAGGGAATCTCGGGAAATGCATGATGAATGGAGTGGTAGGGCAAGCCACCCATCAGCCAGTTCTGAAAGCTCCCGGCTCGAATATTGCGGCAATTATAGAGCTGGGTGAGCTGATAGCTACCCGCTGTGCCCCACAGACCATAGTGCTCGATATGATCGCGGGTTTGCATCACCATGCCCACGGTGCGCTCGATCAGCAGCCAAAACAGCAAATATTTGAAAACGCTGTGACCTGTGAAATAGATAAAAGAGACTACGCTGCTTTGAATTAGGGCCATACTGGCTAGATCTAAGGCCATCTGGGTTCGCAACCTCGGCTGAATGTCTTGCAGATTCACCCCGTGGATCAGGGTTTTAATAATCAGCCCGATGCCGCTTAATACGAAAATATCAACAACCCACTGGTGGCGAACGTACCAGCGCACCAGCGGGTGAGCCTGCTGGTATTCTTGGCAGGTCCAGTGCACTCGCTCTGGGTCGCGCAGATCGAGACCGTTCCAGCTGTGGTGCAGGCGATGGAGAATCGCGTAGGTGCCAAAGGGCCACAGCATTGGCCAAGAGACCAGCCGCGGCATGACGGTGTCAAACCAACGCCAGCCCGTCAGAGTTTGGTGGGTGGCATCGTGGGTGCAGATAAACCCAAAGGCATAGACAAGGCCCGCCAGCACGGTCACCCCGACAAACAGAGATGGGTTAGGCATTTGCCATGCGATCGCACTCAAACTCACCACACCCGCACCCAGCAACATGAACCGCCACATCCCCATCCAAGGGTTTACCTGATTTAAGTCAGCGACGGCCGCGCGTAAATCTTTTGCAAGTTGGGCGTGGTTTCCCAAAACTTGAAGCATGCACCCACCCCCCGTGTAGCGTCTAGATCTGGCATTCATGCCTGGATTATAGCGAGCGAGCTAAAACAGCTTTAAGGAACTCAATAACGCCATCAAGATAATAAAGGGGCGCAAGACCTATCATCTGGTTTACCCACCTGTCGTTAGCACAAGATCGGCCTTGGGCATGCTGAAAAAACAATATCCTTCCAGCAAATTCAGGAGCATCTCCATGTCAAGCGTAGGTCTAAATAAATGGATCGTGAGCGGCAATCTTGCGGCTGACGCTGAGGTCAAAACCATCGAGGCTCGAGGGGGCAATACCGTGCGGTTGGCAAAAGCTACCATCTATGTGCGCGGGGTGCAAAATCGCGACGAGTCTTTCACCGTCTCTCTCAGCATTTGGGAAGACTCAGCCGCTTGGCGCAAACTGCCCTATCTCAAAAAGGGCTCCTTAATCATCTGTACTGGCAGCGTTGAGCCAAGTCCATATCTGTCAAAGCAAGATAACTCACCTAAAGCCGGCTTGAGAATGACAGCCTTAGATATTGATCTGGATGTCGTGCGTAATTTTGAAGACCCAGCCCCAGCAGCTAACGCCCCCGCAAAGAAAGCCCCACCCAAAAAAGCCGCTGCTGCTGGCGCATAATACCAAATCCGAATGAAGCACCCCCGATTTAAAATTGGAGGCTGTTAGAGGCGTAAGACTTTACGCCCTTCGGTCTCGGGTATAGCTAGACAGGATTTCGTATAGTATTCAAGGCTGGCCAGTCATTGATGTCTTGCTTGTAAGCAGGGAATTCAGCTTTGGCGAGTTAGAGGAGTTACGATAGGTTTCGCCCCTTTGGGATACACAGCTTTTTCTAACCAAATTTATAAACCGTACATTTGATCAAAGATTTTGGATATTTTTTTGCAACGTTAACTGATCAATTCAATTTGGGTTGAATAGTCTTAACAGACGAACGTTTTATACAGAAACCTCACCCCTTACAGCAAGCTTGATCTATACAGAAACCGGCCGGTGCTCTTCATTTAGGGCATCGGCTTATATTTTTAGACGCCACTCAGAAACGTGAAATTTTACGCCCTTTTATATCGAGTATGGCTAAGCAGGATTGCGCATGCGTCGAGGTGTTTTATTTACTTTCCTGACAGGATATACTCCGTACAGCCACCCAATGGCTGGAACAGCCTGTCAGTCGGTTGATAGCGATACCTAAAATTTTTCATTCCTAACACATCCAACCCAAGCTTGTGGGATTTTTTTGGAAAATGTTAACTGATTGAACCAATTTGGGTTGAATAGTCTTAACAGATGAACGTTTTATACAGAAACTACGCCCCTTATTGAAGCCTTAATCTATACAGAAACCAGCCGGTGCCCTTTATTAGGGTACCGGCTTATATGTTTTGGAGGCGGTAAGTATGGATTTTATAGGGAGCACCCGGCTGATCGGCTATGGCTTGCTCTGAAGGCATGGCTTGCTCTAAGGGCACGGGCTGTTCTAAGAAATTAACCGGGATTGCTGATTGATCTGCCAGCGCGATCGCACTCCCAAACGCAAACGTCATCTCTCCGCCCTGACCAGTCGCATCGTAAGCCCGCACTATTAGCTCATCTGGCCGCTCTTCCGCTGGCTTAAGCGCGCTCAAAATCCAGTTAGAAGGTTTCACCTGCAAGAAGCTACTCGCCGCAGGCGCATCTGAAGAATATCGGCTCGGCGTCGGTGCCGCCTCAGGCAAACCCTTAGGTAAGATATCAGGCGTCATCACGATCATCGGCATATTTAGCTCACGGGCGTGATGGGGCGTCTGCTGCCACCCTCCCGCGTGGGGATAGATCGCGTAGGTGAAGTGATGATCGCCCCGATCGGCGTTTGGATCTGGCCACAGCGGCGCTTTGAGAAGCGTTAGCCGCAGCTGATTGGGCTTCGCATCAAAGCCATGTTTGCAGTCGGTGAGAAGGCTCACGCCAAACTCACCCTCACTCAGATCGGCCCAACGCAGCGCAGGCACTTCCCACTTGGCCTTATCAGGGCCAGTTTGGGGACAGGTGGGTCTTGAAATTGACCCAAACGGCGTTTCGTAGGTCGCCTGATCAGCCGCTATTGTGAGCGGAAAGTTAACCTTTAGCACCACCTGAGTTTCAGACCAGCTCACCCGGGTCTCAATCTTTAAAGCAGGCGACTGGGCCTCTAGAACGTAGTATTGCGTCACCTCAGAGCTGCCAAGCTGGCGAATCACTCTCAAGCGCTGACACAGCGGCCCCCGGTCAAACCACGCGATCGACTTGAGCTGAGCCGACGGCAGCGGGTGGTCTTCATAATCGGGGGCAATATTCCAGGCATCCCAATATTGGCCCTGGTCGCGAAAGGCTTGCAGCTGATTGGCAGGCGCGCAAAACACTTCGCGCTGCTGGGTTTTATCGAACAGACTGACAATCTCGCCGGTGTCAGCCTCTACCGTCACTTGCAGATACTGGTTAGTCAATACATAGTCTTGCCGTTGTCCTTCCGGCAGCAAGTCTTCCAGCGATACCTCCGACTGAGCAGCACGTTCCTTAACATCTTCTGCTTGTGCGTCTTCTTCCTTCGCATCATCTGGACAAAGCCAATAGCCCCGATAACCCACTGAGGGGACCGCTGTTGCCAAAAACATAATTTCGCAAAAGGCCCGCTCTGCGCGCACCGTGAACCGAGTTTGAATCGGGACTGTCTGCCCCTCAAAGTCGTACAGTCGCCAGTGTGTCTTCAAACGACCGGGCGCAAATTCTGGCACGAGATGAGTCATGACCTCTGAGCGCTCCCAGTTGAGCGCATTGAAAACTAACAGCAGTTGCGCATCTGGATGCGGCGGGGGTGGGATCTGGAGTTGGGCTGCGATCGCATCCAGCGCCTGCTTCAAAACCTGCTTCCCCACCTGCTTCACAACGACCCAATCCCGATTTGCATCCTCAAACACCTCAGGAATCGAGGATCCCGGCAAAATGTCATGAAACTGATTAAACAAAAGCGTCTTCCAAGCATTCTCTAAATCGACCTTGGGATAGGGCACACCTGCCACCAGCTGCGCAATTGTTGAAAACACCTCGGCCTGATAGAGCAAGTCTTCACAACGGCGATTAGATTGCTTTTGGTCGGCATGAGTGGTGTAGCAGCCCCGGTGGAGTTCGAGGTAGAGTTCGTCGATCCAAACGGGGAGAGGGCGAAGGGCGAAGGGGGAAAGGCGACGGGGGGGAGTGTCAGGCATTCCCGAAAGCTTGTCGGGCGAAGAGGTTGCCGACTGACTGAGGGCAAGCTTGCCCTGGGCAGCCAAAAGATCAGCCTCTATGCTTTCGCCTGTCTCTTTCGTCTTATCCCATATAGCCCACGGGGCATGGCTGACACTAGCGCCTTTCCCCCTTCGCCCTT
>JBCBZL010000012.1:0-30414 GCA_039815385.1 Cyanobacteria bacterium P01_A01_bin.114 | reverse complement strand
TTGCCCGCTCTATGCCCACCAGCCAGGCCGCCGATCGGGTGGCTGAGAAAATGGGCCTCGACTGCTATGAAACCCCTACCGGCTGGAAGTTTTTTGGCAACCTGTTAGATGCGGACAAGGCGACCCTCTGTGGGGAAGAAAGCTTTGGCACCGGCTCAAACCACGTTCGCGAAAAGGACGGGCTGTGGGCTGTGCTGTTTTGGCTGAATATCCTGGCGGCGCGTCAGCAGTCGGTGGAAGAGATTGTCCGTGAGCACTGGCAGACCTATGGCCGCAACTACTACTCACGCCACGACTATGAAGGAGTTGCGTCTGAAAAGGCGAATACGCTGATGGGGAATTTGCGATCGCTCGTGCCCACCCTCAAGGGTCAATCTCTGGGGGCTTACACAGTAGACTACGCCGACGACTTTAGCTACACCGACCCGGTGGACGGCAGCGTCAGCCAAAAACAAGGCATCCGCATTGGCTTTACCGACGGGTCACGGATTGTGTTTCGCCTCTCAGGCACGGGCACCCAGGGCGCAACCCTGCGGCTGTATGTAGAAAGCTATGAGCCAGACCCGGCTAAGCACGACCAGGACACTCAGGCAGCGTTAGCCCCGCTGATTACGCTAGCCGATGACGTGGCGAAGATTAAGGAACTGACGGGGTTTGATAAACCGACGGTGATTACTTAGAAGAAAAGGGAAGAGGGGGCGAAGGGCGAAGGGGGTGTACTTGCAAGGTATTCCTTTACTTAGTGCGGGTATGACGTCACTATCGCCTTACACCCCTTCGCCTTTCGCCCTTCGCCTTTCGCCCTTCGCCTTTCGCCCTATCTATTAGCTGTTCTCCGAAATTGAAACGCTCGTCTTAACGGTTTCAGTTTCTGTGGTTTTGGCATATTTTTCAGAAACAGCGGCGACTTCGGCGAGTCGATCGGTTTCTGCTGAGGTGACTTCTTCTGAAATCTCTGCTTCGACAGTCTCACTGACCTCTGCTTTAATACCTACGCGCATGCGCTGTATGAGGGAGGTGGTAAAGCCGATAGTGAGATAGGTGCCGCTGAGCAGCAGCCAGGCTTCGATGACGTAGGTCATCATTTGATCAAGGGTTTCTACAGTCATGCGATCACCTCGGATCTTTTCGATATGCCTATCAGTTTATATGCCTACTAGACTATCTTGACAATGCCGTTCTAGATCAAACGGGTTATAACCTATGCCCGAGTCTGTGCGCTCCTTGGATTGGATGATTCATCGATATCGCAGTGCTACTCCCCTCAAAACGCTGCTGTATCTCTATCAGCCCGACCTTGATAAGCTGGCGCTGTCGGTATTTTTTTACATCGTTAAGCACAGCCCAGAGTGGATTCGTCCGGTGGTGCTGGCGAATGTGATTGACATTATCTCTGATCCCAATCAAGGATCGCTGCGGGCACTGTGGATCAATGCAGCGGTGCTTGCGATCGCAGTTGCCCAAAACATTCCCAATCAATATTTACACATTCGATTTCTGAGTACGGCCTCGCGCAATCTGGAGATGACGCTGCGGGGGGCGGTGGTGCAGCGATTACAGCAGCTGTCGATTGGGTTTTATCAGCAGCGCAGTACGGGGGTTTTGCAGTCTAAGGTGCTGCGAGATGTCGAAGAGATTCAGCAGCTGACGGCCTACCTGTTTCAGTTTATGCCAGCGGCGCTGCTGAATATTGGGGTTGCGATCGCGGTGACGGCATTACGAGCCCCGGTATTTGTGCTCTTTTTTGTAGGCACGGTGCCCGTAGCGGCGATCTTAGTCCAAACCCTGAGGGGGGCGATTCGTCGTCGCAATGCGATCTTTCGCCAGCGGCGGGAGGGGCTCTCGGCCCGACTGATTGAGATGGTTAAGCTGATTCCGGTGACTCGTGCCCACGGGGCTGAGGCCGTAGAGGCCGCGCACATTGATCAGCGCCTGGGGGCGGTGCGACAGGCGGCCAGGCGACTCGATACCATCAATGCGGTCACTGGGGCGGTTGCCTGGGTGGTTTTGCGGCTGTTTAATCTGGGCTGTCTGCTGTTAGCGGCGTGGTTTGTCTATACCCAGCAATTTGGCTTGACCGTGGGGGATGTGGTGCTGCTGACCGGCTATTTTGATGCGCTCACCAGTGCCGTGATTCAGATTTTGACAGTGCTGCCACAGATGGGAACTGGGTTTGAGTCTATTCGCTCGGTGGGCGAGATTTTAGAATGCCCCGATCTCGAACGAAACCAGGGCAAGCAGCGGGTGCGCTCTGTGCGGGGTGATTTTTGCTTTGAGTGCGTAAGCTTTACCTACCCAGATGTGGTCACCCCCGCGATTCAACACTTTTCGCTATCAGTACAGGCGGGTGAGACTCTGGCTATCGTTGGGCCATCAGGGGCGGGCAAGTCAACTTTACTGAGCCTGGTGATCGGGTTTGTGCAGCCGACTCGGGGTCAGATTCTCTTAGATGGTCAGCCGATGCAGGCCCTTGACTTGCGCACCTATCGTCAATTTTTAGCCGTGGTCACCCAGGAGACCGTGCTCTTTGAGGGCACGATTCGAGACAATATTTTGTACGGGGCGGCCCCCTCAGCCCGGCTTGAGGCGTCTGCTAGCCAGACTGAAACTCATCTCTGGCAAGCCATTGAGGATGCCAACGCCCTGGAGTTTATCGAGCGGCTGCCTGAGGGACTTGACACCGCCATTGGCGAAAATGGGGTCAAGCTCTCAGGGGGCCAACGTCAGCGCCTGGCAATCGCCCGTGCCTTGATTCGCAACCCGCGTGTGCTGGTGTTAGATGAGGCCACGGCCTCCCTGGATACGGCCTCAGAGGCTTTGATTCAGCAGGCGTTGCAGCAGTTGATGAGAAACCGCACCACCTTTGTGGTGGCGCATCGACTGTCGACAATTCGCAAGGCTGATCGAATTGCGGTGATGCAAGCTGGCCAACTGGTGGAAATTGGCACCCACGACGAACTCTTGGCAAATGCGGATTTATACTCAAAGTTACACGCACTGCAAAGGGGGTAAGATCTCACCATGCAAACGACGGCAGAGTATGCTTGCGCCTTTTGTGGCGAAACCAGCACCACCTTTATCGATATCAGTGCTGGGTTTAGCCAGCGCTATGTTGAAGACTGTCAGGTGTGCTGTCGGCCTAATATTTTGTATATCTCTATTGATGAAGACACGCTTGAGGTCGAGATTCAGACCGATTATGAAGAGTAAGGGATTTGCAATCGGGTAAATTACCGCTGCTAGTAGGGCTGGTGATGGGTGATGGGTGATGGGTGATTAACGTCTTCGAACAAATCACTAATCACCCATAACGACACCCGTCGATCTTCTAAAACCTATCACCTAGAACCTAGAACCCTTTCTATCACCTTAGTACTGTGTCAAGCTTAAAATTTCGGTTAGGAGAGGTGAGATAGTGAAATGGTGAAATGGTACTCACCTATTCACCAGCGCAGCGCACTCACCAAACCCGAAAATTTAACTCTGACAGACTACTAGGTGGGCACTTTAATTTTGCGCCGAGCCCTAAATACTACAAGAACCCTTAATTCTTAACGAGGATTTAAAGATTTTCAGGCCTTTGACCAATTGGTCAATTGCTTGCATAGACTAAGCTCCATCGTTTTGCCCAGAGAGCCAGACAGCTAGATAAGTTGCCCCTGGCGTGAGTATACTAATGGTAAGCAAGGTTACGATTTATGTAACTTTAAGGTGTAGTCTTAGGTCGTTTGGCTAATAAAGGCTACTCAGCGAACCTGGGCCGAGTGATGCCGCCGTCTTGCGTTTTTTTGCGTTAGCTCCTTGCGTCATCCAGCCCTGATTGGATTTGACGTTTGGTTTGGAGATTTTTAACCCGGTGGATTCCCCTCATCCGCATCAGATGCGTCAGTATGACGCCGCTGCGATCGCAAGACACTATCGCCGCCGCCCCCTAACTGTGATTTGGAGAGCCCTCAGCGTTTTCTGGATACTGGGCGGGTTTGCCCTTGGGCTCATGTGCGATCGCTGGCTTAATCGAGAAGCTGCGACTCGGCAAAAGCGCGCTAACCAGCTCCGACGGATCTTAACGAACTTAGGCCCCACCTTTATTAAGGTCGGACAGGCACTCTCAACTCGACCCGATCTGGTGCGTCCCGATTTTTTAGACGAGCTGATCAAGCTGCAAGACCGTTTACCCGCGTTTTCGACTAAGATTGCCCATCGCATCATTGAGGCCGATCTGGGGCGTACGCCAGAAGAAGTCTTTAGCTACATATCGCCAGAGCCGGTCGCGGCGGCTAGTTTGGGCCAGGTTTATAGAGCGCGTCTGTTTAGCGGCGAAGACGTGGCCGTGAAAGTGCAGCGACCCAATTTACTGCCCACAATCTGTCGAGATCTCTACCTGATGCGCTGGGCGGCTGGGTGGCTGGCTCCTTTTTTGCCCTTAAATCTTGGTCATGACCTAACGCTGATTGTCGACGAGTTTGGCAGCAAGCTCTTTGAGGAGATCGACTACCTTAACGAAGGGCGCAATGCCGAAAAATTTGCCGCCAATTTTCAGGATGACCCGGTGGTTAAAGTCCCAGCCATCTACTGGCGCTACTGCAATACCCATGTCCTCACCCTGGAGTGGATTGATGGCTTTAAGCTGACCGATCTTGATCGGGTGCGCGAAGCCGGGCTTGACACCGATACGCTGATTGAGATTGGGGTAACCGCTGGCCTACGGCAGCTGCTAGAGTTTGGGTTCTTTCACGCCGACCCCCACCCTGGCAATCTTTTTGCCCTGGCTGACGGTCGCATGGCTTACATCGACTTTGGCATGATGGATCAGCTCGATCAGTCGATGAAAGAAACCCTGGTAGATTCGGTGGTGCATCTGATCAATCAGGACTATGGCAACCTGGCCAATGACTTTGTCAAGCTGGGCTTCTTGACGCCTGATACAGATATTCGACCGATTGTGCCTGCCTTTGAGCTGGTTTTCCAAGATGCAATTGGGGCCAGCGTCGGTAATTTTAATTTCAAGAGCATCACGGACAAGTTCTCGGAGGTGATGTACGAATATCCGTTTCGAGTGCCGGCTAAGTTTGCCCTGATTATCCGCTCACTGGTCACCCAGGAAGGGCTGGCACTCACCCTGAATCCGGCCTTTAAGATTGTCGAAATTGCCTACCCCTATGTGGCCCGTCGGCTGCTCATGGGCGAAACTCCCTCGCTGCGGCGACGACTCATTGACGTGTTATTTAAGGACGGACGCTTTCAGTGGCAGCGGCTTGAGAATATGATTCGAATTGCCCAGAGCGATCAGGGGTTCAACCTGATTCCGACTGCGGGGCTTGGCATTCAGTTTTTAGCCTCCGAAGATGGGCAATACCTACGGCAGCAGATCCTGCTGGCGCTGACCGAAGACAATCGTCTGCACACCGAAGAGGTCAGCCGCCTCTGGAATTTGGTCAAAGGCGAACTGACCCCCGATCGGCTTTGGGGTGCAGCTTGGACTGCGCTGACCGATTTTTCTAAAGAGAGAGCAGCGGCACTCGTGCCTGCTGCGGTCAGTGATTTGACAGCGGGGTTAACGCGATAGACGCCCAGGAAACTGGCTGGGTGGACGTTTTTATCGGATAGCTCAGGGTAAGGGGATGGCAGTTGAGCCTATCCTGACGCTTTGTGGTGGAGCTGCGATCTCGTCGTAGGATGATCAAATGCCTTAATGTATGAAAGCAATACCTGTCCAGGCAATTCGCAGCCTATGGCGCTCAAAAAATCTGAACTGTATAGCTCACTCTGGTCTAGCTGCGATGAATTGCGCGGCAGCATGGATGCGAGTAAGTACAATGTGGCGGCGCTTGAGGAGACAGTAGCAGCTCATTTGGCAAAGACGGGGTTTGAGTTATGACTCATTCACTACCCTTTTTGCCCCTAGACATCGATCTTGAAACTCGGGCCGTGCTGAAGAAACTGGTTCGAGCGCATCAGGCATTAGCAGAGCTGAAGGGGATTACCGCAACCATTCCTAATGAGAATATTTTGATCGATACGCTGGCGCTGCAAGAGGCGAAGGATAGCTCAGCGATTGAAAATATTATCACTACTCAAGATGAGTTATTTCGCAGTGATGTGGCGAGTCGGACTTTTGTCACGGTAACTGCGAAGGAAGTACATTTTTATGCAAGTGCACTGCGCTATGGGTTTGAGCAGGTCAGGGCGCAGGGGTTGCTGACCAATCGGCATATTTTGGATATTCAGGCCATCCTTGAAGAGAATAGTGCAGGATTTAGAAAGTTACCGGGGACGACGCTCAAAAATGATGCGACGGGTGAGGTGATTTACAGCCCCCCTCAAGATGCGCAAGAAGTGCTGGCACTGATGGGCAATCTGGAACAATTTATCAATGATGACAAACTCTGTGATTGGGACCCGCTGACGAAAATGGCGGTGATTCATCATCAGTTTGAGAGTATTCATCCGTTTTATGACGGCAATGGGCGGACGGGGCGAATTGTGAACATCCTTTATCTGGTGAAGCAGGAGCTATTGAAGATTCCGGTGCTATATCTGAGTCGGTATATCAATCAGCATAAGGCTGAGTATTATCGTTTGCTGCAAGCCGTGCGGGTTGAGAATGCTTGGGAGAGTTGGATTTTGTTTTTGTTAGAGGGGGTTGAGGAGACGTCTAAGCAGACGATTGTTTTGGTAGAAGAGATTAAGCGTTTGATGCTGGCAACGAAGCAAAAAATGCGCTCCGAGTTACCGAAGATTTACAGTCAGGATTTGCTGAATAATTTATTTCGACATCCTTACACAAAGATTGAGTTTATAACTGGAGAATTGCAAGTGCATCGCAATACAGCGATGAAGTATCTGGAGGAACTGGTCAAAATTGGGATGTTATCTAAGCATCGACTAGGTAAAGAAAATTACTACATCAATGATGGGCTTTTTGAGCTGTTATTGAATGTTGGGGTGTTGAGAGAGGATAAGGAATGATGTCATGCACAAGAAATGGTGGTTTTGTGTGCATGAGTAGGAGGTCATGGACAAGAAATAATGGTTTCGTGTGCATACTATTGACAAGGTTTTTGTTTTTGAAAGCTGGATTCACGAAAGCTGGATTCACTCGCGCGACTTCTCTCCTTTAATACCCCATGCCCTGGCTGACAGGTGGAGCGTTCCATCTGATCGAATAGGTAACTTTGCCATCAACTGTTTTCTCAGCTGAGCTCTAAGCGCCGTGTCTAAACCTGCTACGTAACGCTGCGTATTACTATTGCCGTCTAACAGCGGCAGCCAATAGTCATCAAAATTGCTTAATAGGATAGGCACCTCAAGGGCATGTAGCTCAATTGATTGCAAACCAGCTGCTGCAAATAGCTGCTGCAGTGGCTCAGGTTGAGACAATGGATATCGATGGGCCGGGTCAACCTCAGCCGCAGTTGAATCTAACTCGATGAGTGCATCCCAAAGATAGCGCAGCAGCTGCATGCCCTCCACAAAGTCCCAGCAGTAAGCGGCCACGAGACCTCCCGGACGAGTAACCCTCACTATTTCTGACAATGCTTGCTCAGGATTAGGGATGAGATTGAGCGCTAGGCCCGACACTACCCCGTCAAAATCACGCCAGTCTTTAGGAAGGCTTTGCGCATCTCCCACCTCAAACTGTGCTGCTGGGTAGACTTGCCGGGCGTAACCAATTCGTTCCTTGGAGGGGTCAATGCCCCAGACCTGCTGGGGCAAGGCTAAGGCTAAAATTTCTGCTGTTAGTGCGCCTGTGCCACAGCCCACATCTAGCCAGCTAAGATTGGGGTCGACCTCTAACCAGCCCAAGAATTCGCGGGCGATCAGCTGACTCCAGCGACCGATAAAAGCATGGTAGGCAACTGGATTAGACATTGTGAAAATCTGTGAGCAGCGATTCTACCCATGATAACGCCGCACTTTTCTTGAGGCCGGGCCTTCCGCTTCTAGGGCGGGTGATAGGTGTTAGGTGGGGTGATTGGTGATTGGTGATTGGTATTTTTGAACAAATAACAAATCACCAATCACCACGCTTTGCAGTGTCCTAAAACCTCTCGCCTAAAACCTAGCACCTATTCTGCTATCTTAGGCAGGGACTTTATTTCTGTACCGATTTCCTGGGAGCTTGATAATATACCTTGCTGCCGCGGTCGGAGACAAAATAGCATCGCTTGTAAGACCGCCAGAGTGATTTTGAGATAGGCGTTTTAGACTCGCGATAAAACTCTCCTAAGACAGGTTTGATTGCCTCAGTGGCCTCTTTGAGATGGTAGTGGGGGATGCTCAAAAAGATATGGTGGGCGACGTGGGTGCCGATGTTGTGATGGATCGGATCAAACAGCCCATAGCTGCGGTCAATGGTGGACAGAGCACCTTTGAGGAAATACCAGTCTTTGCCGCGATACCAGGGAATATCGTCTTCGGTGTGGTGCAAAAAGGTGACTAGGTCGAGCCACATGACAAACACGATATAGGGCATTACGTAGTATTTGACTAAAAAGCCCAGGCCAAACTGAATGCCAACCCCTATGAGGAGCACCAGCATTAGGCTCCAGCAGATTGTGCTGGTCAGGACAGCGCGCTTTTCGTGCGGGCGAAACAGATCGCTATTGGGCGAAAAGTGAGATCCTGCTTTACCGGGCGAGCGTTGAAATAGATAAAGCGGGTATAAGAACAGAATGAGATGAAAGCGAGCCAGCTTTTCGTACCAGGTCATCTGGTTGTACTGGCTTTGGGTAACAGGATACCAGCTCTCGTCTGTGTCAATGTTGCCAGTATTGGCGTGGTGGGTGCGATGGCTAATGCGCCAGCCGTGAAAGGGCACCAGAATAGGGGTATGGCTGAGATGACCAACGAGATTGTTGAGCCAGCGATAGCGAGAAAAAGAACCGTGACCACAGTCGTGGCCGACCACAAACAAGGCCCAAAACATTGTGCCCTGTAGAACCCAGAAGAGGGGAAAGAACCAGGCCTGGTTGACAGTGGCAGCGGCCCAGTAGAGCAGAGTAACGATGCCTAAATCTAAGAAAAAGTAAGCTAGCGATCGCACCACATTTGACTTAAAGCAGTGAGCTGGAATCGCCTGGCGTATATCTTGGAGGGTAAAAGGAAGGACTTCACGATTAGGCTGAGCAGCCGATGAAGACGAACGAGAAAGTAAGCTAGAGGTCACTCGCTGGATATCCTACATAAATTAATATATGGGGATAAAAGATTGGCGAAGCCAATTTGCAGACCGTCCACTTACCCCCACAAGAGGCTCATTGTACGTCTTTACATTCCTTAATACTAGGGCAACCCTGCGGATATCCTGGTTTTTAGCGCTTTGATGCGGGATAGATGCGGGATACCCATTAGGGCAAAGGTGTTTGTACTGATTCTTGTACTATCAACTGAGGCTGTATGCTGGCTTTTCACCATCGCACTAAAATTGTGGCCACGATTGGGCCTGCAAGCGCCTCCGCAGAGATGATCCAGCGGATGGTGAAGGCGGGTATGAATGTGGCTCGGCTGAACTTTTCTCATGGCAGCCATGCTGAGCATCAGCAGATGATTACTTTGCTGCGGGCGGTTTCCCACAGTTTGGATACCCCCGTCACTATTTTGCAAGATCTGCAAGGGCCAAAAATCCGGGTGGGGCAGCTGGCCCAGGGCAGCCTGTCGCTATCCGCTGGGGCGCATCTGACTTTGGTGCCTGTCGCCGACTTTGCTGAGCAGCCTGCGACGGTGCCAATTGACTATGCCGATCTGGCCGAAGAAGCGGTGCCGGGTACGCCCATTTTGTTGGATGACGGGCTGTTAGAGCTAACCGTGAGCCGGGTCGAGGGTACCGCAGTCCATTGCAAGGTGGTCCGCGATGGTTTGCTCAAAAGCCGGAAGGGGGTGAATCTGCCCAGCTTAAATCTGCGCCTACCTTCGCTGACGGATAAAGATCGGCGCGACCTGCTGTTTGGTATCGAACAGGGGGTCGATTGGCTCTCGCTGAGCTTTGTGCGCACCGCAGAGGATGTGCGATCGCTAAAAGCCATCCTCGCCGAGCACGATGCCAATATCCCGGTGATTGCCAAACTCGAAAAACCCCAGGCGATTGAAAATTTGGAAAGCATTCTAGATGTCAGTGACGGGGTAATGGTTGCCCGGGGCGATCTGGGGGTGGAGGTCAGCCCCGAGCGGGTGCCGATGCTCCAAAAGCGGATCATTCGTCGCAGCAACGAGCGAGGATTGCCAGTGATTACCGCCACCCAAATGCTAGAGAGTATGATTCACAATCCTCGCCCGACCCGGGCTGAGGCCAGCGACGTCGCTAACGCCATCGTCGATGGCACCGATGCGGTCATGCTCTCAGGGGAGTCAGCCGTGGGAGAGTATCCGGTAGAGGCGATTTCTATCATGGGCAAGATCGCCCGCGAGGTCGAGAAAGTTACCCACTTTGAAAACTTTCCGCCCATCAGTGATAACGATACCAACGCCCTAAGTGAGGCCCTGGGCTCTATCGACAAGCTGTTAGAGCTACGCTGCATCGTGGCCTTTACCAGCACCGGCTATACCGCTCGGCTAGCTGCCGCTGAGCGGCCTCGGGCTCCAGTCGTGGCGATTACCACCCACGAGGCGGTCTATCACCAGTTAAATTTGATCTGGGGCGTTCGTCCGCTCTTGGTCGATGCTGAGATCAATAACTTTGAGGACATGCTGCACCAAGCAGAGGATCAATTGCTGAGGCGACAGCTGGCAGACCCTGGCGATCGCATCGTCATCATCGGCGGTATTCCCACCCAGCAGGCGGGGGGAACCAACGTGTTGAAGATTCACCGGATTGCGCCGGGGAGTTGAGGGGATGGGATGGGTGATTGACAAATAACAAATAACAAGTCACAAAGAACACTTCCTGTGATTAGTGATTGGTGATTAGTGATTAGTGATTGGTGATTGGTGATTAGTGATAGCAGAGAATTTAAACCCATTACCCACTACCCATCACCCACTACCCACCTCAAGCCTAACCAGACTTGCCTCGTGACTTGGGTGCCAGCTTGGGTGCCGCCCGGTTTGCAGGGCGAGGCCGCGCCGAGCTGGGTCCAGAAGACGTGGCCGATTTCTTTCCTGGGCTGGATGAGCGGCGGCGACTCCCGTTCTTTTGCGGTGATTGAGTCTTCTGTTGAGATGGGGAGCGCCCTCTGCCATTCCGTCCAGTTCGCCCATTCCGTCCATTCTGGATTGGCTCTGCTGGAATGCTGGGGTCGGGCTCATACCCGTCTAAAACTTCCTGAGGCAGCCTGCGCTTGAGCAGCCGTTCGATATCTCTTAGCAGCTTATGTTCGTCTATGCATACCAGGGAGATGGCTTCACCTTCATTGCCCGCTCGACCGGTGCGGCCAATCCGATGAACGTAGTCCTCTGGCACATTGGGCAGTTCGAAGTTGACTACGTGGGGCAGCTGGGCGATATCCAGACCACGGGCCGCGATATCGGTGGCCACCAGCACCCGGATCTGGTTACTCTTGAACGCTGCTAGCGCACGGGTTCGAGCCCCCTGGCTCTTATTACCGTGGATGGCTGCCGCCGTCAAGCCGTCTTTTTCTAACTGCTGGGCTAATCGGTTAGCCCCGTGTTTCGTTCGCGTGAAGACTAGCACCTGACGCCAGTTGCGCGACCCAATTAGGTAGCTGAGCAATTCTCTCTTGCGGGCTTTGTCTACCGGGTAGACCAGCTGATCGATGCCCTCCGCTGTGGCGTTGCGCACGGCGACTTCAATCAGCTCAGGGCGATTGAGCAGCTGACTGGCCAGTCGCTTAATCGCCTCCGAGAAGGTGGCGGAGAACAGCAGATTTTGACGATATCCCTTCTCTGGTAGCAGGGCCAGCACCTTGCGGATGTCGTGGATAAAGCCCATATCCAACATCCGGTCGGCTTCGTCTAGCACTAAGATCTCGACCTGGGATAGATCTACCGTCCGCTGACCCGCGTGATCGAGCAGTCTGCCTGGCGTAGCTACCAGGATATCGACGCCTCGCCGTAGCTGGCTAATCTGTGGATTGATCTTGACTCCGCCGAAAATGACCGCTGAGCGCAGCGGCAGGTAGCGGCCATAGGTGTTAACGCTATCACCAACCTGGGCTGCTAGCTCTCGGGTTGGGGTCAGCACCAATGCCCGCACCGGGCGGCGACCTTTTTGAATGGGGGTTTCGCTCAGCCGGTGCAGCATTGGCAGGGTGAAACCTGCGGTTTTGCCAGTGCCGGTCTGGGCACCCGCCATCACATCTTTGCCTCGCAAGATGCTGGGAATCGCCTGACGCTGGATTGGGGTGGGCTCGCTGTAGCCTTGCTCACTAACCGCGCGCAGCAGTTCAGCCGATAGGCCAAGGGTCTCAAATGACATAGGAATAATAACTCCGGTTTTGCCCGCTCAGCAACATTAATGCTGGCTCCGGTACAGGCTGGATAGGTGAATTCTTTGAGCAACCGTGCCCGCTAAGTGCAAAGGGCTGAGTGCAAAAAAACACACGGCTGAAGAATTTCTGCGGCAATCTTTGCGATCGCAAAGGGTGTTAACCGGTAACACACCCCAAGACACCCTAACACACTCATTATTTAAACGCAGGTCGGCTCGCCAGGAGCCCACGATTAGGCAGGAATATTGCAGAAGGATATTACAAGATGGATATTACACAGGAAGATTAGCGGCAGTCAGTAATCGCCTGCTGGCCCAGTTTGAAATATCTAAACCATAGTCTGTCTCAAGCCTAATCAGCTCATCGCTCAAAGCATTGAGAATAAACTTCTTTTGCGCATCGGTAAGCGGCGCAACGACTTTAGTCGCGGGATTGTTTTTAGCCGTGTCAGCAGGGTTGCGCTGAGCCAATGAGCTAGATAGAGTCAATGAGCTGGATAACAGACCTCGAACACGATTTTTGATCGTATCTGGGAAGAGATTCTTTAAAGGACCAAAATATTTAGATGTCCTTAAAATATGCCACAGGGTATCCTCACGATAAGAGTTCTGGGCGTTGTGTATTTTGTCGAGTGCAAATCTAAAGGAGGGATCAATGTCTAAGAACTCGCAGACGTTGGCCATGGCAATCGCAGACTGATCTCTGAGCTTGAGATCTTCTGTTTTCATGAGTAAGACACTTTCTGCTGAGAAATGCTCAACAAACGTGTCAATGATGGCAGCGTATTTTACCCGTTCGATAACGTCCATCGGAATCGTGGATGGCGTCTCTTTTTCTAAAAATGTAGAATACCAGCCCTGGTAAACGCCCTGCTTTCTCATGGACTCAATTTTTTCCAGGGGATCTCTCAGAATATAGATAAATTTGAATTTTGATCCTACTGTTTTTAGACGTTGAATGACTGTTTCTGAGACCTGTAAAGATCGGGTGTAGTCGGGAGAGGCTTCCAACGCTATCTGATGATTTTCAGGATCCCAGTGCCATAGGCCTTCATAATAGCTAATCCCTTTTTCCCATTCACGCTCTTTAGAAAAGAAGTTAGTTTCCTTGATGCTAGAAGCTGCCACCTGGGGGTGCTGGGACAAATAAGAGAATAAGCTGGTTGTGCCTCCCTTTTGAGTCCCTATAATCAAGCAGAAATTATTCATTTTCTTACGATTAGCGGTTATCTCACTGGCAGCTTGCCGAAAAAGCCAGTCATCACTCGCAGCGCCAGCCGACGCATCCAAGGAACTTGAGACATTACCCAAAAAGCTAAGCGACGTAGGCTTTTTAGAGGCCAAAGCTGATTAGAAAACGTCCGGTTGAGCGCATCTGTTAGGGCCAAGATAACCCAGTTTTCAGTCCGTCGCCAGCGTTCGTAGCGTTTTAAGACTCGCAGACTCCCCAGGTCTTCGGCCTGTCTGCGGGCCTGTTTGAGCACGTTGGCCAGGGCAGCGGCATCACGGATGCCCATATTAAGCCCCTGTCCGCCGACTGGATGGCAGCAGTGGGCGGCATCCCCGATCAAGGCGAGCTGAGGTTTAACGTACTGATGACTTTGCATAAGCCGCACTGGGAACATAAGCGGCTTGCTGAGCAGGGTGAGCTTACCCATGTCGCTGCCGTAGCGACGCTTGAGCTCAGTCATAAACTGCTTTTCTGGCAGCGCTAGCATGGCCTCTGCCTCGGCATGGGGGGCCGTCCACACCACCTGGCAGCGATTGCCTGAGATCGGCAAAATGGCAAAAGGACCGCTGGGCCAAAACTTTTCGTGGGCAGTGTGCTGATGGGATTTTTCTGGCTGTAGTACGGTAGTGATGCAAGATTGCCAGTATTGCCAGCCAGCAGTTTTGATCCCGGCCTGCTCGCGAATTTCCGATCGGGCACCGTCGGCCCCGACCAGGAGTTGGGCCGTCAGGGTGTGATCTTGACCGGACTGTTTGACAGTGAGCTGCACGCCCGCCTCGGTAGATTGCACGTTGAGAATGGCCGTCTCATACCAGGGACTGACCTCAGGCGCATTTTGTAATGCTGCCTGTAGGGCCCTCATTAAAACTGGGTGCTCAGCGCCATAGTAAACAGCACCAGGGCTAGGGCTATCTTTTGTGTCAAAGTTAACGACCGGCTGGGCATCGCCATCAGACATGCGTACCCGTTGAAAATGGGTAATGTTGGGGCCAACTTGCTCCCACAGCCCGAGGGCTTGGAAAACCTTGGCCGACATCGGTGAAAAAGCATAGGCACGGGGCCGGGCGGCGGTCTGCTCTGGCGCTTGGGCTTCGATAATGGCCACTGAAATGTCAGATTTACGCAGCGCGCAGGCTAGGGTCAGCCCCACAATGCCGCCGCCTACAATCACGACATCGTAGGTATAAAGGCGCGGAGAATGCGGTGAATAAACTGGCTGCGGCAGGGAGGTGACCGTCATGAATACCTGGAAATCATATTTTTATTTTGCCGCGCTAACAGGGGATAAACAACCCTAGGAATGAGCGGAGGTATGCCTCAAAAGTGAGCATTCATCAGCTCGTCTGACATGTCGAAGTTAGCCGTCACTGACTGCACATCGTCGAGGTCTTCGAGGGCATCCATCATTTTGATCAGCGATTTGGCCAGATCGCTGTCGGTCACTTCAACAGAATTGCTCGGAATCCAGCGCAGTTCAACGTCTCGGGTCGTATAGCCGCTGGCGCGCAGGGCCTCACTCAGGGGTTCTAAATCGCCGGGGGCACAAAAGACCTCAGCACCGGGGGTGTCTTCGTCAACCTCGGTGAGTTCGTAAGACTCGGCCCCGCCTTCTAAGGCATCTTCTAGCAGCGCGTCTTCGTCTAGCTCTCCTTCTAAAACAACCACCCCTTTTTGATCAAACATCCAGCCAACACAGCCGGTTTCACCCAGATTGCCGCCATTTTTGCTAAAAGCGGAACGCAGATCGGCAGCGGTGCGGTTGCGGTTGTCGGTGAGGGCCTCGATCAGCACGGCGACCCCGCCTGCGCCATAGCCTTCGTAGCGGATGGCTTCGTAGGTGTCGCCATCGCTGCCGAGCTGACCCGAGCCTTTCGCGATCGCACGATCAATATTGTCATTCGGAAACCCCGCCGCTTTCGCCTTCTCAATCGCCGTGCGCAGCTGAAAGTTGCCCGCTGGATCAGCTGTACCATATTTAGCGGCGACAATTATTTCCCGAGATAGTTTGGCGAATATCTTGCCTTTTTTCTCATCGACCCGCGCCTTTTGGCGCTTGATGTTGGCCCATTTACTGTGACCTGCCATTGTTGCTCTAAGTACATATCGTCAATGCTTTATTTTAGCTAGGAGTGGAGGTAGAGGGTGGTGGGTAATGGGTAGAGGGTTATAGAGTTTTAAGTTCTCAATTCTGAGTTTTGAGTTAGGAGCTGGTCAGCTCAAAACTCAAAACTTCATCATTCTCCACCCTCCACCCTCTACCCTCTACCCTCTACCCTCTACCCCTTCCTCTAACCCCCTCAAAGCCTTGCTGCTAAAATCGCGGCCCCAATCAGCCCGACGTTTTGGTTTGTCACCACGTGAACTGGAATTTTCTCTAGGAGGTTAGACATACGGCCTTTGTGGGTAAAGGCTTCAACAAATTTGCCAGATTTCATCAGCGCCAAATTTTTAGCAGCGACGCCGCCAGCTACGTAGAGGCCGCCAAAGGGCAATAGCTTGATGGCCAGGTTACCGGCTTCGGCTCCGTAGGCTCCAACGAAAATAGATAGGGTTTCTTCAGCCAGGCGATCGGTGCCTTCAGCGGCGGCTTTGGCGATGGCGGCGGCGGGGTCTGCAACCTGGGTGCGCTGTCCGGCTTTTTGCTCCCAGGTTCTGACAATGTGAGCCAGCTCAGCTGACTCGGGGGCAAAGCTGCGATCGCGTAAAAACTGATAGATCGAAATAATCCCCTGGCCGGAGACGACTCGCTCAGCAGAGACACGGGTAATCGTATGCTTATCGAGCAGGTAGCGCAGCAGTTGAAATTCGATCTCAGAGCGGGGGGCAAAGTCGGCGTGACCGCCCTCTGAGGGAAACACGTAGTACTGCCCATCGGTGTTAATCAAAAACCCCTGACCCAGACCGGTGCCTGCCCCGATGATGGCAATCGGGGAGGTGTCGTTGAGCTGGCCGACTTGCAGGGTCTCTAAATCATCATTCTTGAGGCCCAATACGCCGTAGCCAATGGCTTCAAAATCGTTGATCAGCTGCACCTTGTCTAGCTGCAGGGCGGCAGCGAGCCGTTCGCCGCTGAGTGACCAGGCCAGATTGGTCAGCTGAGAGGTGTTGTGATTAACCGGGCCTGCGATCGCAAAGCAGGCAGTTTTGGGCATCACCTTTTTCTCAGTAGCTTGGGCCGCGTCTAAAAACTGCTGTACCATCGGCACCAGATCGGCAAAATCGCCGCTGGAATAGCGCTGCTCATAGAGGGTTTCAATGTGCATATTTCGAGCAGAGGTCCGTTTTAGATCGTCTCCATCTGCCTGCACCAGTCGCAAAATTGTTTTAGTGCCGCCAATATCGCCTGCTAAGAGTTGAAGCATAAAATTTACCAGTATCCCTTTTACCAGTCCCTATTCACCCATATCAATACGGGCCAGGGGCATGTTCAAGCGGCCAGAGTCATATTCGGTAACCGTTTGACCATGACCTTTTATCAAGTTTATTTAATAGACTTCTTAATAGACCCCAGATCAGGCCTCGGGTTTCCCGACTCTTTATTTGCTGGCAGCTGTCTCTAACGCCCGGTTTAGCTTGCCGCTGCGGTAGCCTTCTAGATCTAGGGTGACGTAGGTAAAACCATAGTTTTGAAAGGCACTCACCAGTTTATCTAAACTCACCGCTGCCACAAAGGATTTGATCTGCTCAGGGGGGAGTTCAATTCGGGCCGTCTCGCCATCGGAGCGAACCCGGAGGTTCTTGATGCCCAAATCGCGAAGGTATCGCTCGCATCGACCGACGCGGTGTAGCTTGTCGGTCGTGATCAGCTCACCATAGGGAAAGCGTGAACTGAGGCAGGGCTGAGAAGGTTTATCCCACCAGGACAGGCCCAGAAATTTTGCCATTTCTCTGACGTCTAGCTTGCTGAAGCCGACCTCAGCCAGGGGCGATCGCACCCCGCGTTCTTTCGCGGCTTGGATACCGGGGCGGTAGTCTTGCAGGTCGTCGGCATTCACACCGTCAACGACGTAGGGATAGCCCTCAGCCAAGGCCAGCGGCTTAAGGGTATCGTGCAGTTCGCTCTTGCAAAAGTAGCAGCGATTAACGGGATTTGACGTGTAGTCAGGGTTCTCCATCTCATGGGTCTGTACGATGCGATGGGGAATGCCCATTTGCGCCGCCTGAGTCTTGGCATCTTCAAGATCTTCGGGCATCAGCGAGGGTGACTCTGCCGTCACCACCAGGGCGCGATCGCCCAGCACATCGTAGGCAACCTTGGCGACCAGGGTACTATCAATGCCGCCGGAGTAGGCAATCAAGGCCCGATCCATTTCGGCAAAGATAGCCCTGAGGCGAGTGAGCTTATCGGTAGGCATGGGGAGACGGGGGAGGGTAGTGGGTAGTGAGTGGAGGGTGGAGGGTGGTGGGTTGAACTGCTTTGATTTTAGCGTTTGGGCAGGGGAGAGTGGGAGATGGGGGGAGTGGGAGATAAGGGAGGTTTTGACTTGGAGCCCAATAGTTCGTAGGGGCAATCCCTTGTGGTTACCCTCCAGATCTGCATCGGGTAATCAGCTGCCCCCTTTCGCCTTTCCCCTTTCGCCTTTCCCCTTTCCCCTTCCCTTTCCCTAAAACTGTCGCCTCGAAAAAATCCCCACCGAAATAATCAAAAGCAACAGCGTATACACCACCGCATAAAGCACGTTTAGCAGCAGCTCACCCACGTCCGGCAGGAGGGTAATGCCGTAGATGGCTTCGTTCTTAAAATTTAATCGTTCTAGATCGGGTAGGACCAGGTACATGTTGTTGGCAATGCGCTGGAAGCTCTCGCTTTCGGCAAGTTTGCCGAGTTTGACGATATCTTGACTAAGGTGGCCCACCAGATAGATGGCAAAGGTCAACAGCGTTGCTAGTAGCGAGCTGGTGAAGACGCCAAACAAAATTGCCACAGCAATCAGCAGCGTCATTTCTAAAAACATAAACCCGACAGCAATCAGTAGGCTGCCGAGGGGGAAGGGAATACCCTTAAAAGATAAAATGCCTAGAAAAACCGCCATCAAGGCCGCGATCAGCACCGCCATGACGGCTGAGAGGCCGAGATGTTTGCCAAAGATAAACTCAACCCGGCTGACGGGCTTTGAGATCAGCACCAGGACAGTCTTTTTCTCGATTTCTTTATTAATCAAACCGGTGCCGACAAAGACGGCGACCACCAGGGCTAGCAGGTTGATGGCGGCTAACCCCACATCGAGAATGATTTTATCTTCTGTGCCAGCAGCGACTTCTGGGAGAAGCACAACAGCTAGCACCATCAGCCCGCTAAACAGGGCAATTAAGTAGAGAATGCGATCGCGAATAACTTCTAAAAAAACGTTGCGCGCAATGACAAAAACTCGAGCCAGATGCATCTTGTCTTAGGGCCTGAATTAGCTTTCAACAGGGGCTTCTACCCAGGTCATGGTAGGGTCGCCTGAAGCACAGTCTACCGTAGCAAGGTCCGTCAATTCTCGTCTGATGGTAGAAGATTGGTCAGGGCTGGGGCCAGACTCTATCACCTGTGGCTGACTGCGGGGCGCAATCCGGCATACTTTTTCTAGGAAATATCCATTTTTTTGAGAGGTTGGGCCGAGCCAATTGGCCCGCAGCCTTAGCTCATAGCCGTTGGCGTCTTGATCGGGGAGCGGCGCATTGAGGCTCCAAAAGACTCGCTCGGCGGGGGCGGTGATATTAACGCTGCTAGCCAGGGTTCGAATCCCGTCATCAATGTTGATCAGCCAACGTTCTACCTGCGGCCAGGGCACACCCTCGAGTTCTTGGTTTAGGGCTAGGGCCGCGTCTTCAAGTAGGGGGGTCCCTTGGGAAAAGCTACGCTGGTCAGACTCGACCCGGACTACAAAGTTACTGCGATCGAAGGTGTCAACCAAAAGGCTAGGGTAGGCTTCTAGCCAGCTTTGAACCCGAAAGAAAAATATCAGCCAGCTGCTCAGCAGCAGATTGATCAACAGCAGCATGGCCAGCGACTGTCGAACGGAAGTCTTAGGCTGCTTAAACTGCTTCCAATTTTTCTCGACAAACTCTGGTGACCCAGCAATGATGGTTGAGACAATGGGCCAGCTCATCAAGGCCAGCCGAAAGCGTTCTTCGGTCCAGGGGTTAAACAAAAAGATGCAAAAAATCACCCCGGTGATCCACGGGCTGATATTAATGGCCGTATTTGGGATCAAGACTGGGTTTTTGGCGAGGGCCCACCAGATAGCAATCGATAAAAATAGCCAGCTGCAAATAGTTAAGACATCAACGGTAACGGTGTGGGCAGCGGCAGCGGCGGCCACCTGTGCCAGCAGCCATGAAAACAGGCTCAGCAGCAGCAGCGTCTGCCAAGCAAAATATTTTTGGGGAATTAGCAGCTCGCGCAGGTTTTTAAAGAGGTCTTGAAGAAACGCTAACACTAGGCAGCTCCCTCAGCGTAGTGCCGCAACACTAATAATAGAAAAATCACGCTAAAACTGAGGGCGTTGGCCTCTAAGACAGCTGTCACAAATTGGGAAGCGGCTGGCTGGACAGCGGCCTGACCGCTGCGGGCAAGGGCATATTTTTCTTCTCGGGACAGCTTTTCGGGGTGCTTGGGCATCTTCCAGTTTTCGGTGAGGCGCATCATCAGCTCTAACCCTTTTAGCTTGATCAGCAGCGTGATAAAAAAGGCAGCGAGTCCAGCAATGAGCACGATCCACCCCATTTGAGGCATTAAGGTATTGTTCAAGAAACGATTGAAGAGCACATAGCTCAAAATTTGGATCCGTAGACTTGGATCAACCAGGGGCTCAATCAATAAGAAGGTCAGCCACCCAATCACTGTGGCCAACAGGTTGATCACCGCCGCGTATTGCACACTGGCTTGATAGCCCAACCGCAGCCGCTGGCGCAGCACACCAGACTCCAGCGCGATCGCAACCAGCAAAAACATTAGCTGGAAGACAATTGCTTTGATCGGAAAAACGGGTTCAAGCTCGCCCATATAAGCTATTGGCTCAGACTATTGGCTCGGACTATTGGCTCAGAACATGAGCTATAGGGTATACCCAAATCTGCTCCTTGCACCACATCCAGTTTAAAAACTTGAGTTTTTTTCCTCAGAGCAGTCGACTAGAGCAATCGACTAGAGCAATCGACAGGTCTAGACATGACCAAGGTCTCACGCAATAAAAAATCATTGAAAATCATCGCCAGTTGATGTTGCAGAGATCTGGAGATCTGGAGATCTGAGATCTATAGATCTCTATACTGAGATAGGCTGACAAGAGAGGCCTATCGTTAACCGTTTCCCCATTGATCCAGCCCCAATCTTCTGTCCAATCTTCGCCTACCCACAGTCAGTCTCAGGCTGGCTATCGGGTTGAGGTGCGTCGTGTACTGCTGGTCACCCTGGGCTTAAATCTGCTGGTGGTGGTGCTCAAAGCGGTGGTGGGCTGGTGGACGGGGTCTTTGAGTTTGATCGCTGATGCGCTGCACAGTATCACCGACAGTGCCAACAACGTCTTGGGTCTGGTGACCAATCAGCTAGCTTCGCCAGAGCCCGATCGAGACCATCCCTACGGGCACCAAAAATATGAGGCAGTTGGCGCACTGGGGGTGGCCGGTTTTTTATGTATCGCCTGTTTTGAAATTCTCAAAGGCGCTGCCGAACGAATTTTGAGCGGTGGAGAACCGGTCACGATGACTGTGACGGCCCTGTGGATCATGCTGGTGGTGCTGGGCATCAACATCGGGGTGGCTTTTTACGAAAGACGAGTGGGTCTGCGGCTGGGCAGCAAAATTTTAATTGCAGATGCCCACCACACGATGAGCGATATCTGGATCACGATCGCCGTTATTGGCGGCCTGGTCGGGGTTTGGCAGGGCTGGGCCTGGCTAGACATGGTGCTGGCCTTTCCGGTGGCGATTTTAGTGTTGCACAGCGGCTGGGTGGTGCTCTCTGCCAATCTGCCCTGGCTCGTTGATGAAATGGCCATTGCCCCCGAAGCGATTCACAGCGTTGTGATGAAAGTACCTGGGGTGGTGAATTGCCACAATATCGCCTCCCGCGGGCTGCTGGGGCGTCAGGTGTTTATCGACATGCATCTGATTGTCGAGCCGCAGGATGTCAAAGCCGCCCACGATATTACCGAGCAGGTCGAAGATCACCTCGAGGCAGAATTCGGCCCCGCCCGCGTCACGATCCATGTGGAGCCGCCCAATTACAAGGAACGGACGATTAGTTTTGAAGATGGGTAGAGGGTAATGGATGGTGGGTAATGGATGGTGGGTAATGGGTGGTGGGTAATGGGTAATGTCGATATAAAGGTGCCTAAATTCCCCATTGCCGATGATTGGGGTTTCCGGCGATTCCTAAATTCTTCTTTCTCACCACCCTCTACCCTCCACCCTCCACCTTTTTCTATGAACCTCCCCACCTGGATCACTGTCTCTCGCTTGCTCGGCATTCCGCTGGTATTTGTCCTGCTGGCAGACCCCACTGACGGGCGAAGATGGCTGGCAACGGGCGTCTTTTTGATCGCAGCGGGGACTGACTGGCTCGATGGCTACTTAGCCCGGCGGCTTAACCAGGTGACAGATCTGGGTAAATTTTTAGACCCGCTGGTAGATAAACTGCTGGTGCTGGCTCCGCTGATGGTGCTAGTGGCGCTAGGGCAGGTGCCTGCCTGGGGCGTCTTTTTGATTTTGGCCCGAGAACTCACTATTGCCGGATGGCGGGTCAACCCAGCCATGCAGCAGGGCAGCGTGCCAGGCGCTAATCTTTGGGGCAAGGCAAAAACAGTGGTACAAATCGCTGCGATCGCACTTCTCCTCTCCCCTTTGTCCACTCAGGTTCCGTTTTGGGCCGGTCTCCTATTTTGGCTGGCCGTAGCGTTAACGTGGATATCAGGGCTGATTTATTTATTCCCTAGGGTAGAGGGTGGAGGGTAGAGAGTGGAGGGTGATAAAAAACTTAAAACTCTCCAACCCTCTACCCTCTACCCTCTACCCCTACCCCCCATGCCCTCCCTCTCCCTGCCCGAATTCATCGCCGCTGCCTGCTCCGGTGAGGCGGTTGTCAGTTTCCCAACCGATACGGTGCCCGCTGTGGCCTGCCGTCCAGCGGCTAGCGAGCTGATCTATCAGTTGAAGCGGCGCGATCGCACCAAGCCGCTGATTTTGATGGGGGCCGATGCAGATGATTTGTGGCCCTATGCCAGCGGTCAGGCAGACGATTGGCCAATGTGGCAAGCTGTGGCCGATCGATATTGGCCGGGCCAGCTCACCCTGGTGCTGCCCGCCAGCGATCGCGTCCCGCCAGCGGTCAATCAGGCTGACATCAATCCAAAGACCCCCTGCACAATTGGTTTACGGGTGCCAAACCAGCCAATTGCTCGATATTTACTAGGGTTTACCGGGCCGCTGGCCACCACCAGTGCTAACCTATCGGGGCAGCCCCCGTTGCAAACCCTGACTGAGATTGCTGACCAATTTCCTGAGGTGGCTGTCCCCTCAGAGGAAGCCCTAGAGCAAATCAAAACTGAGGCACTCGCCCAGCTACCCCCCACTGCCGTTTGGGCTGACCTCGATCGGGTTCAGATATCAGGGCGGCCGTCAACGGTGGCAAAGTGGACGGCCCATGGATGGGAGATTATTCGCCAGGGTGCGGTTAGGTTAGAGGTGATGGGTAGCGGGTAATGGGTAGGCACGCGATATATCGCGTTCGCACAGGGGGGATGGGTGATGGGTCATTGGTGGTTAGCCAGTGACACATCATAAATGCCGAAGGTCGGTCGGGAGGCTATCAAAATGTCCGGTTGTATTTGGAAACCTGCGGTATTCTGATCTGAGAACCATGCGGAATCAATAATGGCTGAACCAGCGTTTGTATTTTTTGGCTTGGGTTTAGGGGCTGGCTTTTTGATACAGCGGCTTTTGCCCGCTCGGCCCCAACCCGCAAACCGAGCAGCCAGCGACCTCTCCGCTAAGACTTTAGATGCAAACGAGTTAGCCACAGAGGCTAACTCTGCCAACCTCGATTGCGATCAGTCTGAACTGCAGGGAGATGCCAATCAGCTGCGGGCGGCCTACCACCGACTAGCCATCATTGAGCAGTTTAAGCGGGGCTTTTTGGCTCGCACGGCCCACGAGCTGAGGTCGCCGATTAATAGCATCATTGGTCTACACCAGCTGATTGTCGAAGATCTGTGCGAAGGCCCCGAAGAGGAGCGAGAGTTTGTCGTACAGGCCAAAGACGCGGCTTTGAAGATGCTGAAGCTGTTGGATACGCTGATCGGGGTGTCTAAACTCGATGTGGGACGCGAGGTGCCAAAGCTAGACGTCATTCCAGTGGTGCCTTTTTTCAAAGAAATTCACGAGCTGACCCGGCTGCAGGCGGCAAATCGTAACCTCAGGTTAGAAATTCCGCTGCCTGAGCCAGACCTGAAAATCAACAGCGACCCTAACTGGCTACAGTCGCTTTTGATCGGGCTGATTGAAGATGCGATCGCAAACACAGACCTGGGAACTGTTCGTCTCTGGGCCGAGCCCCAGGAAGATCGAGTTGCCCTTTATCTGCAAGAAGATCGCCCCCTGGCAGAGCTCCAAAGTGACCTGGGCGAGATCACCTATGGCAAGCCCGTGGATATTGCCAATGTAGACTCTATGCACCTCTCAACGGGGCTAGTGTTAGCCGCAGCCAAGACAAATATCACCTACCTCAACGGCGAACTCACCCTAGAGGCTAATCCAGATAATGCTGAGCAAACCCTGATCCGGTGCCTGCTGCCGGTTGGTTAGCGTAAACCTACAAGCTGGGTTCTAACCGGGAAGTGAAGAGCGGGCAATTATGGTGTGCAGCTATAGTTGATCTCCACGGCAAACGTGTAAGCTTTCTGTTCACCGTCGGGGTCAGCTTCAAACGAATACTCACTCACAGTTTGGACTACGGCTTCGTCAATCAGGGCATACCCTGTACTTCTGAGGATAGTCGGATTTGGCAGGCTATTGGTATCAGCTGGCTGGCTCAGCGCACCTGAGCCCTGTAGTAAAACCCCGACATCAGCTTCGTCGGCGGGGCGTGTAGATAAACACGAGTCGAGGTCAATATTGACGGTCAGCGGTGGTGGCGGTGAAAGCTTCTCAAAGGTTTCAATGCTATGTTCATCGCGAAAGGAGGTTTGCCAGACACTCAAATTGCTAGTGCTGGCAATCAAGGTCGTGCCTTCTTCTGCATAGGTGCCATAGTTACCGACGTCTTTGAGCCGTTCTTCTATCGAGGGCGGTGGGGTGGGCTCGGGGCTTGGGGTCGGATTAGGCTCTGGCTCTGGGGTCGGAGCAGGACTAGGGTCGGGCAGTAAATCAGACGGCTCTGGGATGGGTTCGGGCTCGGGCTTAGGTTCGAGTTTGGGCTCGGGCCTTACAGGCTCACCCGACTGTGGTGTACCTGCCTCAATTGGGAGCAGGGGCTCGTCAGCCGGTTTCACACGGGGTAGCCGAGCCACTTGAATGGCGTCAGGCAAATCGCTAACGTCTTCTGAGATAGGTGTTTCGGGCTGCTCTTCTGGGGTGAGTTCAGGCATGGGTAACGCCAAGACCAGTCCGTGCAGCGCGATCGCAATCAGCAGCATCGGATGTAGCCAGCGCATCCTACCTAAGGGCGCACCTTTCGTTAAAGTAGATTTTGGGTTTTGCCCTGCCATGCTGACTGCGAATTCACTGAAACCCCGTTTCATATTAATCTTCCCCACCGTGGGGCTGAATAAGTAAACTCGAAGGACGGTTCCCCAAGTGGCAGAATAGAAACGATATCGGACAGTCAAGGGAGCGCAGTAATGAGAAGACAGCGGGAATGGATGCTGATCATTCTGGGGCTTCTATTTGGGTTTGCCGCTACATTATTTCTGAGCATGAGTTCGCGCAGCCAGTATTCCCTTTCTGCCCCCCCCACTGCTATGCCAAACCAATCTGCCCAACCGGCCCAGGTCGCCGTCGCCGATTCACCCTTTCTCACCGATCCTTTTTTGCAAGCTCCGACCCAAAACTCGGTGCGGGTGGTGTGGTTTACCGAGTTTGAGGGCACCGCTCATACCGTCAGCTATGGTGAGGCGGGCCAAGAGAAAAGTATCTCAGCCGCCACCACCCAGCTGAGCCGCACCCGCGAAGATGAAAAATCTCAGGTGGTGGGCGAGCCGTACGAGACCGTTACCGCCAGGTCAATTTGGCGACATGAGGCCGAGATTACCGGGCTCACCCCTGGGGAGCGCCTTCCCTATCGGGCCATGAGTATCAAAGAAGATGGAGAGCTGATTACCAGCGAGCTGTTTTCTTTGGCCCCGACCCCTGTTGCAGGCCAGCCACTGAAGATTTTGCTGACCTCTGACCATCAGCTGATGCCCATGACGGCGGCCAATTTGCAAAAGGTTAAAGAGACGGTTGGTCAAGTGGATGCGGTATTTTTAGCAGGGGATTTGGTGAATGTGCCCGACCGGGCCTCTGAGTGGTTTGACGATGCCCGCGGCGGGGCGTTTTTTCCTTGTTTGCAAGGGCGCGCCAGCTTTGCCTTAGAGAAAGATGGGCAAACCACGACCTATCGGGGCGGGCAGCTGATTCAGAATGCCCCCTTGTTTCCTGCCGTGGGCAATCACGAGGTGATGGGGCGATATTCAGAGACGTTGCCTTTGAACGATCAGTTTAACGACCCGGTGCCGTGGGCGGCAGCCAAGCAGTTTTACGAGCAAAATACTAAGGTGTTTAACCCCAACAATGATCCTAAGCTGCAGCGAGACTGGCTGAAAAACAATTCGTTTAACATCGACACCTACAACGAGATTTTTTCGCTGCCCAAGGCAGCCCGTCCCGATGGTGCTGAAACCCAGCGGTACTACGCGACTAGCTTTGGCGACATTCGTCTGGTGTCGCTCTATGTGACCCAGATCTGGCGAACGCCTAACCTGGCTCCTAAGGCGAAGGGGCGATATCGTGAGAAGCAAGCGGATATCAATAACCCGATGAATTGGGGCTACGGTCAGCACATTTTTGAGGGCATTCATAAGGGCAGCCCGCAGTATCGTTGGCTAGAGCAGGAGCTGGCCAGTGAGGCTTTTCAGCAGGCTAGATACAAGGTGGTGATGCTGCATCATCCGCCCCATACGCTGGGGGACAACATCGTGCCAGCTTTTACAAACCCGGTGCGGGTGTTTGATCGTCACCCAGACGGCAGCCTCAAGGCGGTGCGCTACGAATATCCAAAAGATCAGGATTACATTATCCGCGACCTGGTGCCGCTGCTTGAGCAGTACGGTGTGCAGCTGGTTTACTATGGCCACTCTCACGTGTGGAATCGTTTTGAGAGCCCCAGCGGGACGCATTTTTTGGAGTCGTCTAATGTGGGCAATACCTACGGTGCCCACCTGGAGGGCAACCCACGCCCGGTTCCCCAGCTGAAGGTGGGCGAGGGGCTAGAGCCTTTTCAAGAGAACTATGTGGCTATCGGTGACCCTAACGAACTGGACGCGATCGCACCGACTTTAGCCCCGCTGACGGATGATGAAGATCGGCCTTTGCCTTACATTGCGAGCAATGATATTACGGCCTTCAGTATTTTTGAGACGGCGACGGGCACGGTCAGCAGCTATTATTTTGATACTCGCCAGCCTGACTCTGAGGTGGTGAGGTTCGATGAGTTTACGCTGGCTCCGGGGTGAGAAGAGAGCAGTAAGATCGCAACGCTACCCATGGTCTCGATGCTCAAGGCAAAGGCTTTATCATAGAAGCAACGTAGTCAGCCTTACTCTGTAACGATTTGCCATGGCTAAATCTGGCATCCTAAAAAGTGGTCAATCCTATACGTTTCGAAGCTATTTTGAAATGTCCTATGAGCCAGATGAGATTCTGGCAGAATTCGGGGTATCTCTACAGCGGCTGGAGCTAGCATTGCCGCGCACTGAGATAAATTTAGACCCCGTTAAGGCTCTAAAACAAACAATCCAGCGACGGTTACCTTATATTAGTTTGACCAGTGAGACTGCTCGTCGGGAAACACTGATTGCTCCAGTTGTTTTGGCATTAATCGACTATACCCAGGCTCAGTTGAGAATTGAGTATGCTGTTAGTGTCTCAGACCAGTTAAAGGGATCTCTAGATTATTATCTACAGTCACGAGCGGGGCTCTTGGTGATCGAAGCGAAAAATGCGGATCTAGCACGGGGATTTACTCAACTGGCAGTGGAACTTATTGCTCTAGATCGGTGGATTGATAGTGAAATGCCAATTTTGTATGGTGTGATTTCTACCGGAGATATATGGCAATTTGGCTGTTTCCATAGAGCAAAAAAGCTGATGCAACAAGATTTAGTTTTATATCGAGTGCCTACTGACTTGCAGGAGCTATTCTGCATTTTGGTAGCTTTGCTGACGCAAACGTCATAAGGCTATGGCTGGTCGGAGCCAGTTTTAGCCAGTCAAGCCTAAACATAAGTAGATAAACATAATCATTTATAGGATATGAGCAAAGTGTTTAGTCTATTCGGATAGCCCCCAAACCCTCAATACTGGGGGCTTTGAGTTTGGTCTCCCCCAGTATTGGGGGACTCAGGATAAGAAACCCGGTTTCTTGAGATAACCTGCAAGGTGCTGGCTCAATCTGATCAAGAAACCGGGTTTCTGACCTGTCAGTAATTGTCAAAGCCACTGCTTGAATAGGCTGGCAAGATCGAGTCTAAGAGTGGGAGGTGGTCTCAAGCGGGCAACCCCATATTTGATAGAATTTGGCTATGCTTGGCTAGCGGTGTTGAGTAAGGAGGCTACTAACGGTGACGCAAGCGGCTCCTCGTACATCCAAATCTATAACGATAGCAGAGTACCTGGCATACGACGACGGGACGGATACCCGATATGAGCTGGTAGATGGAGAGCTGGTAGAAATGCCAACCGAGTCGCCTGAAAATTGCAAACTTGCGAAGCTGCTCATGCTCGAACTGGCAAAGTATCTCTCTATTGTGTTAATCAACCTCAAAGATATGGAAGTTGAGGTGAGTGGTAAGCGGGCAAAACTACGGTTGCCAGATTTAACCGTGCTCAGCGAGGAGGGCTACCAGGCCCTAGAAAACAAAAGCCGGAATACCATTACCCACGATATGCCACCGCCCATTTTAGTGGTAGAAGTCGTCTCGCCCGGACAAGATAACAGAGATCGAGACTATCGCTATAAGCATACCGAATACGCCGCCCGGGGCATCACAGAGTATTGGATCGTTGACCCCGAAATGGAGACGGTGACGCTATGCCTGTGGGTCAACGGGCAATATGAAGACACTGCCTACTCTGGGGATATCCCGCTTAGCTCAACTGTCATTCCCGATTTTAAGCTGAGTGCTTCTCAAATTCTGGCGTTTGGGCAACTTTAGGCGATTAACGGGTCTAAATGTGGCCAGGGGTCAAACAAACGGTTTTGCCATTTGCTTTTGAATGCCCCAAATGCCCGCCGCACAGAGGGCACTGCTCCAGAAAACCGCAGCGGTTTCAATATGGCCTTGCAAAATGCAGAGAGCGCCCACGAGCAGTAGCGCGATCGCAACCCCGCTAGCCACCCGCACCATCGTCTGAAGCGTCTGGGTTAGCTCTAAAATCCGAGCAGATACGTCTTCGCCGGCTTCGAAAGAGACTGACTGGGCCGTGGTTTGAAAAGACTGTAATGCCTCATGATCGACATGGTAGTAGGTGCCCAAGTCGACATCGCGCAGAGTAGGGTCAGAGCGTAGACCGACCTGTTTTGCGAGTGCGATCGCGTCTCGAATCTGGCGTTTGGTCGCCACTGGCTTAAACGTGTCAAACAGCGACTCACGGTAAACCCCGGTGGTCGCCATTTCTAAAATGCGATGGCTAAGGTCGGTCACCGAGAGACGGGTTGAGAGAGCAGTCATAGTCGCGATCCGTACTAGAGACTGGTTAAGTTAGTAAACCTGTACTGTCCTAGGATATCAGGAATATCCCGAATAGCCAAAAGGCGCGACCGTGCGATCGCGCCTTTTGGCTATGGACATTAGCTAAGACAGGGTGGGCACCGCCCGCCTTACTCATTTCAGGCAAGGCAGCTTATCTGTGTACGCCAGGCAGCTTACATCATACCCATGCCGCCCATGCCACCCATGCCGCCCATACCACCCATGCCGCCCATGCCACCCATGCCGCCCATGCCAGCATCAGGTGCAGCGGCTTCAGGCTCAGGCTTCTCAACAACTAGCACTTCGGTGGTGAGCACCATGCCTGCCACCGAGGCCGCGTCTTGCAGCGCAGAGCGTACCACTTTGGCCGGATCAACAATGCCGCTGGCGAGTAAGTCCTCGAAGCTACCGTTGATGGCGTTGAAGCCGTAGGCAAAGTCTCCCCCACGGACTTTTTCGACTACCACTGAGCCCTCTGAGCCTGAGTTGTCGGCGATTTGACGCAGCGGTGCTTCAACTGCCCGCATGACAATATCTACGCCGGTTTTCTCTTCGTCAGACAGGCTTTCTTTCAACGACTCTAGCTTTTGCGCCAGGTGCAGCAGCGTTACCCCGCCACCAGGCACGATCCCCTCATCGACAGCCGCTTTGGTAGCGCTGAGGGCATCTTCGATGCGCAGCTTGCGATCCTTAAGTTCGGTCTCAGTTGCGGCCCCGACCTTGATCACCGCTACACCGCCAGCTAGCTTAGCCAGCCGCTCAGACAGCTTTTCTTTGTCGTAGTCAGAGTCGGTGCGATCGAGCTCTTGACGAATCTGGGCCGTCGGTGCGGCGATCCATTTCCTCCGGCGACATATCGGCCGGAA
>JBCBZL010000263.1:0-7104 GCA_039815385.1 Cyanobacteria bacterium P01_A01_bin.114 | reverse complement strand
CTGATTGATCTGCATATTGTTCTGCGGCTTGAAGCACGTCCCAACGCGCTGGATTTACGGATTCGCTATGTGCCCCCAGAAATGTCGGGTATCGTCATGGCAAAGGCGGCAAATCTCTGCCTTGAATATGGTCAAATGCCCAGAGCAGCCATGACCTACAGCCTGTTTGGGCTTTTACAGGCGATGATCGGCAACTATGCACGCAGCTACGAGCTGGCTCAGCTGGGCTACGGGCTGAGCCAAAAATACAATGACCTGTACGCCCTCAGTCAGGCCGCCGTTCAACTTGCAAACTTTTGTTTGCTATGGAATAAGCATATTCAGGAAACACACGCCTTTAATGACGAAGCCATCGCCGCTGGACTAGAGTCGGGGATGCTCCAATTTGTGGGGTTTGCCATGGCCCATCAGCTGTTAAACGGCATCTATCAGGGGCAAACGCTCTCGTCTTTTCTGCAGAAAGTATCCGAGATTTTGCCATTCTGCGAGAAAACTCAGAACCAGTGGGCAATTGACTGTGTTGTCGGACAGGCCATGGTGCTGACCCATTTGTTAGAAGACACCTCTGACTCACTTGGTTTTAGCTTTCGAGATATCGACGAAGCCCAGTATCTGAACGCAGAAGAGAATCGAACTCCCAA
The DNA here is from genome assembly GCA_039815385.1 of Cyanobacteria bacterium P01_A01_bin.114. GTDB lineage: Bacteria > Cyanobacteriota > Cyanobacteriia > Phormidesmidales > Phormidesmidaceae > SIO4C1. The sequence continues at coordinate 6,463 of JBCBZL010000263.1, read as the reverse complement.
CGCCGTTTGTTACTACTATATTTTTAAGGCTCAGGTGCTTTATTTATACGGTGAGCTGCCTCTGGCCCTCACCGCCCTTAAACAAGCCAAATCACTTCTGGCGTTTACGGCTGGCACGATCGAGGCAACCACCTACAATTTTTACGACTCCCTTGTCTTAGCGGCACTTTATCCGACGCTAACGGCGGCAGAGCAGTCAGCCTACTGGGCTCAACTTGAGATCAATCAACGGCAGATGAAGCAGTGGGCAGACCTGTGTCCAGAAAACTTTCTGCATAAATATCATCTGGTGGCGGCAGAAATGGCCAGACTTTCTGGTAACTGGCAAGCCGCGATGAATTTGTACGATCAGGCCATCGCGGGTGCCAAAACGCATGAATTTGTCCAGGAAGAAGCGTTAGCCAATGAGCTGGCGGCTTTATTCTGGCAGTCACGACATAAAGAAGATTTTGCCCAACTTCATTTGAAAAATGCCTATCAGGGCTACCGGCTTTGGGGCGCGACTCGCAAAGTAGCCATCCTGGCCGACGCCTACCCTCAGTGGCTGCTAATGACATCAGCGGAGGCTGAGCCCCTCCCGACGATAACCACCACGGCCCAGCGTTCGGGAGAAGTGTTAGATCTGTCAACGGTGATGTCTGTTTCTCAGGCAATCTCAGGCGAAATTGTCTTGGAGAATCTCTTAAAGAAGTTACTCAAAAGTGTGATCGAAAACGCGGGTGCCCAGAGAGGGTATTTACTGCTCAAGCAAGAGAATCGCTGGTGTATTGAAGCAGAGGGCTTTGTCGATTCTGATCGGGTATCAATTCTTCAGTCTATTCCGATTGGCTCAATCGAACTGTCGGAGCCTGGTCAGGCAAACGGGCAGCCCCCACTGCCCCTGCTGTCTGAAGCTATCGTCAACTACGTGGCCCATACCCAGGACACCCTTGTGATCGATGATGCCTCTCAGGACGGTCAATTTGCGGCGGATCCTTACATCATCTCGACTCAGCCAAAATCGTTGCTTTGCATGCCCCTGCTCAAACAGGGCAAACTTAACGGCATTTTATATCTAGAAAATAATCTGACGACCCACGCGTTTACGCCCGATCGCGTGGAAATTTTGAGGATTTTGTCTTCTCAGGCAGCTATCTCGATCGAAAGCGCGCGGCTGTATGAGCAACTAGAAGACTACAACAAAACGCTGGAGCAGCGAGTGACCGCTCGCACCCAGGAGCTTTCACAAACTCTGGAGGTGCTCAAAGCCACCCAGGCAGAACTTGTGATTGAGAATGAACTGTTGCGCAGTGCCGCTCAGCCATCCAACGTTGACTACCAAGTCGGCGGTTGTCTCACCATGGATGCCCCCACCTACGTGGTTCGTCAGGCCGATCGGCAGCTCTATAAAGCCCTTCGGCATGGGCAGTATTGTTACATTTTCAATCCTCGTCAGATGGGTAAATCAAGTCTGCGAGTACAGATGATGAGGCGGATGAATGCAGAGGGGGTTGCCTGTGTTGCCATCGATTTATCGGCAATCGGGAATCGTCAAACGACACAGGAACAATGGTACGCGGGCTTTATGTACATCTTGTCTAAGCACCTAGGTCTTTTTGATCAGCTCGATATTCGAACCTGGTGGAAAGATCATACATTTTTGTCACCCCTGCAGCGACTGGGTGAGTTTGTAGAGCAAGTTGTGCTGGCCAATGTCACCACAGACATTGTTGTTTTTATCGACGAGGTGGACAGTGTGCTCAGTCTTGAATTTAAGGCAGATGATTTCTTTATTTGGCTACGAAATTGCTTTAATCAGCGGGCTGACAACCCTCACTATCGACGGCTGGCATTTGTATTGCTAGGCGTGGCGACACCGTCTCAGTTAATACAAGGCTCCCATCGAACCCCGTTTAATGTAGGACAAGCCATTGAACTAAACGGTTTTCAACTTCATGAAGCCCATCCTCTCTTGCAAGGGCTGGCCAGTCAAGTTGCCCGGCCTCAAACTGTTATGACTCAGATTCTAGCCTGGACCGGAGGACAACCCTTCTTGAGTCAAAAAATTTGTCAGCTAATCCGCCAGGCAGATACGCCCATCCCAGAGGGGGAAGAGCAAGCCAAGATCGAGCGACTGGTGCGATCGCACCTGATCCAAAACTGGGAAACTCAGGATGACCCAGAACATTTAAGAACGATCCGAGATCGCCTGTTACACCCGTCTACCCAAACCCGGGCCATGCTTGAAATTTATCAGCAGCTGTTAGCCTCTGCTCTCGTCCCCGCTGACGATAGCCCTGAGCAAGCTGAGCTGCAGCTATCAGGCTTAGTGATCAAACAGGGGGGGGACTTGGCAATTGCCAACCGCCTCTATCGGTCTGTTTTTAACTCAGCCTGGGTCACTCAAAGGTTGCAAGAGCAGGCAGATACTATTCGCTGAGGAGATTCATGCAGGATACTCTGTTAGCGGTCTGTCGACGACCTGTTAGCAGATTCAGTGCTGCGATCGCACAGCCTATCCTCGGTCGGACTCAGTGCCTTCACAGTGATTGAGTATCTTCGGGAAGATCTGGCTGCATACTTTAGCCAACAAAAGTTACTTTTTTTAGCGGTTGTCTCTTTAGAAACAGGTTTATTTCCTTTTTCACGTACACTACATTGATAAGGCCAGCCACGGATGGTCTAGCACACCTCTATTGCCTAATTTTGGCCCCCCTTTTTAGAGGCACTGGTGAGTATACAGACACAAACACCTAAGCGCCGCCGTAAACGCGGTGTTGTTTTAACAGCAGCAGGGTTAGCCCGGTTTCAAGCCGCCAAGGCCAATGCCGAGTATGCCGAAAATAAAGGACAGCGCTACACGCTGGAAATGCTCAGCGAGCGGACTAACGTGAGTATCGATACCCTGGCAAAAGTCTTGGGTTGTGAAACTCGGGTTGATAAGCAAACCCTCAAGTACTGTTTTCGCTCATTTGAATTAGATCTCAAGCCAACCGACTACTACAGCCCTGGGCCTACACAGGCTCAATCTTCCTTTGGATCTGCCAATGGAGCTCCTAAAGCTGATCCAGCGGCCTCGTTTTCGCCATCCCCCCCAGACGGACAGCTGCCCGTAGATTCATCGCTCTATATTGAACGGGCCAAGGTTGAAACAGAGAGTTTCAAGGCTATTATCCTCCCAGGGTCGCTGCTCCGCATCAAAGGTGCCCGCCGGACTGGCAAAACCTCACTCATGGCTCGGATTGCCCAACGGGCTTTACAACAGGGATATCAGCCAGTTTCAATCAGCTTCCAGCTAGCCGATAAGCAGGTTCTGCAAGATCTAGACTCGCTCTTGCAATGGTTTTGCGCTAGCGTTGGCCTAGAGATGGGCGTCTCCCCCAATCTAGACACCTACTGGGACAGCTTATTTGGTAGCAAAGTAAGCTGTAAACTTTACTTTGAGCAGTACCTGCTGGCCATGACCCAACGCCCGGTGGTTCTGATGCTGGATGATGTCGAGCGACTCTTTCGCTATCCAGACATTGCAGATGAGTTTTTTGGGTTGCTGCGCACCTGGTACGAGGAAGCCAAAACCTCAGATATCTGGCAGCAGCTCAGGATGGTAATCGCACAGTCCTCTGAGGTATACATTCCGCTCAATATCAACAAATCCCCTTTTAATGTAGGGGTCGCTGTTTCCCTGCCACCGCTTACACCAGCGCAAGTGCAGACTCTAGCGAACGCTTATGACTTAGACTGGTCGCTTCAGTCAGCAAAGGAACTCTGTCAGCTTGTTGATGGGCAGCCCTACCTCGTGCATCAGGCGGTTTATCACATTTGGCAAAAAGAAACGACCCTGGTCGAGCTACTCACAGAGCCGCTGAGCTGTCGCGTTTTTTCAGCCTATCTACGGCATCAGCTGCGGGTTGTACAACAAGGGCCTCAGCTTGCCAAAGCATTAGAGCAAATATTGACCCAGCAGTCCCTACCTCCAGCCATGCTGTCAAGCCTATATCAGCTACAAGGCATGGGGTTGATTGCATTAAAAAACGATGGCCCACGGGTCGCCTGCGACTTGTTTATGCGATATTTCTCAGCCCATTTTGCCCCTCAGTCGAGCAGCTATGCGGCGGCGGCTTCATCAGCCGCCAATCACAGCAAAAGTACCGGACAGGTGGCACGCCCCTCCGCCTAGCGCCAAATGGTCTCTTGCTTAGGCAGCCCCTCACCAGCAAACTATCTGGGTATGCTAGAGAGGCTGCTTCACTAGCGAGGCCATGCGGCTAAAACGATTAACTTTTTGGCTCGAATCACACTGGGTGACGCCCGCCTATAGCGGTTGGGTCCTGCTGGGGGTGGCACTATTTTTCTTTGGGGCAGCCACGAATACGATGGCAGGCTGGCTCTACGTCATCAGCGGGGTGATGATGGCGATGCTGTCGATTTCCTCAATTTGGCCGCAGCGGGCGCTGCAGGGGCTGACATTTCACCGCCAGCCAATGGCCCCCGTGACGGCTGGTCAGGCCATTCTCGTGGAGATGACCCTTGAAAATGAAACCGCTCGGGCAAAAAACCTGCTACAAATTAGGGATCATCTGCCTGCAGAGTTAGACCAGATCCAGGCCGCTGAGAAACGATCTATCGGCACCTGTGCGATCGCATCGATTCCCCCCAAAGACCACTATCGCTGGGTCTACGAAATCCCCACTCAGACACGCGGTATCTACCACTGGCAGTCAGTGCAGCTGCGCACCGCCGCACCGTTGGGGCTGTTTTGGTGCAGCCGAGAACACTTAGCCAAAGCCAAAGCCATTGTCTATCCTCAAATTTTGCCGCTGTCTCACTGCCCGATTATCGACGTCTTAGGCGACCAGTCTGGCCTCCAGTGGCAGCACAATCGCAATGCCAACGCCGGGCATGAGGGTCTGACTCGAGCCCTGCGGCCCTACCGCTGGGGCGACGCCACCCGCCTGATCCACTGGCGCACTAGTGCCCGATACGGCGAGCTGCGGGTTCGCGAACTCGAAAAACTCACCAGCAATCAAGACGTCTTGATTGCTTTAGACACGGCGACGGCCTGGACGCCCGATCACTTTGAGCAGGCCGTCATTGCTGCCGCTTCAATTTATTGCTATGCCCTGAGCCGTGGCCTGTCGGCTCAGTTTTGGAGCCCCCACCTGGGTCTGATCATGGGCAAAACACCGATTTTGACGGCCCTGGCCGATATCACCTTTAAGCCAGAGCGGCCTGCGGCCCAGGTGCCCAATCAGGCCCTGGTCTGGCTGAGTGCCCAGGTGCCAGATCGACTACCCGCCGGTAGCCAACATCTCTGGTTTCCCAATCGTACCGCCGCCCACGGAGGGGGCCCAAGGGTTAGCGAGCAAAACCGTCTCGCGATTGATCCTGAACAGGACTTGAGGCAGCAGTTACAGAGCGCATAGCCTGGGTCGTGCAGTCAGACCCCGTCGCCCTAACGCATCAAATCAGCACGCGGGTCAAAGCTTTCGATTGAGTAAAGCTCTTGGTAGAGCGACTTTTCTTCTGGGTCAAGCACGGTGGGAATTGCGATCTCAATCTCCACAATCTGATCCCCCCGCTCACCTTCGGGCGTTGCATAGCCCTTACCCGCTAGCCGCAGCTTTTGACCAGGCTGCACCCCGGCCGGAATCACCATTTTCACAGGCCCATCTAAAGTCGGCACCTCAATTTGGGTACCCAGCACCGCTTCACTAGGGCTCAGAGAAACCCGGCAAAAGACATCATCGCCCTGCCGCGAAAAAAACGCGTGGGGCTCAACCAAGATCTTCAAATAGAGATCGCCGCCCCCCATCCCCTGCCCGCGCAACCGAATCCGCTGCCCCGTCACCATCCCCGGAGGCATATTCACTTCTAAAGAGCGGCCATCTTCGAGACGAATGCGCTCAGGCCCACCGCTATGGGCTCGATCGAGGGGCACTGACAGCTCAGCCTCAGCATCTCGACGGGTCGGGCGAGCCTTAACGGTATAGCTGGTTTTGCTTTTACCCGGCTTAAAGGGGTCTTCAGATTCTGTACGAACGGGGGTTGCCGTCGCCGTCGCCGTTTTCCCTCTGTGGCGATTGAGGAGCTGATCGACAAAATTGTTGAAATCATCCCACTCACTAAAATCAGCGTCGCGATGCTCCCAAAACCCCGAAAAGCCTTGCTGCTTCCAATACCGACTGTACTGCTCATACTGGGCCCGCTTATCTGAATCGGAGAGCACTTCATAAGCCTCCCCTAGCATTTTAAAGCGCTCCTCAGCGGCCTTATCACCGGGATTTAGATCGGGGTGATATTGGCGCGCTAACCGGCGAAAGGACTGCTTAATCTCCTCAAAAGTGGCACTCTGCTGGAGACCCAGAATCTCGTAGTAGTTCCGAAAGTTTTGCATGAAAAACGGTAGCTCGAACGCGGCGAGAACAATCGGTTACCAGACATCCTCTTCGAGCCGATCGTCGTCATAGCGATCTCGACCGCTGGG
>JBCBZL010000046.1:0-19915 GCA_039815385.1 Cyanobacteria bacterium P01_A01_bin.114 | reverse complement strand
TTCACCGTGCCCTTGTAGGAAATAAACCACCGCCTCATTTTCGCGACCTAGCTGCTTGAGGCGATTGGTGATTTCTCGCTCAGACAGCGGCTCTTGCGGTGCCAGCCGCTGTATCAAGAGTCGCTGCTCGCCTGCCTGAAGATAGGCTTCTCTGGCCGGGCGAGACTGAACGCCAAAGTCAATAGCTCGCTGGGGTTCAGTCAGGGGGTTGACGTATTCGTAGTCAAAATCTGTGTTGAAGCGGCGGTAGCTTTCTAGCAGCTTTTTATCGGTAGCGTTCGGGACTTCATCAAAGACCATCACCTCGACCGGCTGAGGCAGGTTCCTCACCACCGTTTGCGACTCAGGGGCTAGGGTGTAAAGCTGGGCGTCGGTCAGATCGATACGCTGGTCGTAGCGAGCCCCCAAAAAGTTCACCACGCCTAGAATCAAAAGCACCGACAGGGTAGCCACCAGCGCATTGGTGCCTGCCTGGGTTGAGCGGCTTTTTAGAAATGTGCTGAGGCCGTAGCCCCCCAGCGAGATCGCAACCCCACACAGCACAGCTCCCAAGATCAGTAGAACAATCGGTAAGATTTTCCAACCCCCGACAAATCCGGCGACCCCCCCGGCTGCGATGGTGGCAATACCGGGCCAAATCAGAAGTTTTAGGTATTTTTGAAATTTCATGGCAGATGGTGAGGTGAGGTGCGTAGGGACTGGCCTTGTGCGGTGCGGCTGAGCGCTCACCGTCAAAGCCCTGCCCGTTCGGGAGGTGTCGAGGGGTGGGGCGGCGAGACGCTAATTTCGCTGAAATCTTAGCGCTTCGATGGACTGTGCTGTCAAAAACAGCCCCAGCACGACGTAAGACAAAAATAAAATTAGGCCGCTGGTGTCAAAAATGCCCTGGATAAAGTCATCGAAGTGGGTCAGCAGCGATAGATGGCCGATGGCTTCGCCTGCTGGCCCAGGCACGGCGCTGGCGACCCCGCTGAGCGCCCATAAAAACAACACCAGCGCAAACGTCATAATCGCCGCCAGCACGGTGCTCTCAGTCAGAGATGAGATAAACATGCCTAAAGAGAGCACTCCTGCTGCCAGTAAAATCAGCCCCCCGTGGGCCAGCAGCAATAGGGAAAAATTAAAGGCGGGCTCAGAGGCGGCCAAGATCAGAGATTCGCAAACCACCAGCGGCAAAGTCATGGTGACATAAAAGGTGACCACCCCCAGCAGCTTCCCCAGCGCCACCGCCCAGTTGGTGACCGGAGACGTGGCTAACAGCTCCAGCGTGCCCTGCTTGCGTTCTTCGGTGTAGAGCCCCATCGACAGCATCGGCAAGATAAACATGGATAGCGACCCCAGCAGCCCCAGATAAAATCGGACAAACTCATAGGGCAAATCGATGGGGGCCGCTGCTCCTGACTGATCGGCAAAGGCTGACTGGGCCAATAACCCCTGGGGGCCAAAAACCGTGATGACCAAGAAAAAGCCGCCGAGCAGCCAAAAAACGGTGGCAATGCCGTAGGAAAGTGAGGCCGCAAAGTAGCTTTGCAGCTCGCGTCGGTAAATGGCAATAATGTTGCCAAGAATGGTTCGAATGCTATCCATAGCTGGTCTCTTAGTTATCTCCCTCGCTGGATGCCTCGTCGGCGGTCGCAGACAGATTAACCTCAGCGTCTGCTGCGGGCTGGTCTGCTGCGGATACCGGGGGCCGCTCTTTTGGAAGAGTATCCCCCGCCGCTGATTGAGCAGCCTCCTCCAGCTGACTGGCTAAATCAGGGGCTAAATCAGGGGCCAAATCAGCGTCTTCATCCAAATCAGCCTCGGCAGCCCGTTCCTGGGTGGTGAGGTTGATAAAGACGTCTTCCAAGCTCACGCGTTGACGGGTGAGCTCATAGAGCCCCAGCCCCGATTGGACGATGGCCGCTGCGATCGCAGCCCCCGGTTCTTCGCCCGCCGTGGCCACGACCTGAAAGCGATGATGCCCCTCTGCGAGCCCTTCACGGTTAGCCACCGGGTCAATTTTTTCAATGCCTATTACCAGATTGAGCACCTGCTCAGCCCGGTCCCGATCGCCTCGAATTTCGAGGATGTAGCCTAGCTGCCCGGCCAGTCGAGCCTGCAAGTTTTCGGGGGTGTCGGTGGCAACGACGCGGCCATTGTTGATAATCGCAACGCGATCGCAGGTCATACTGACCTCGGGCAAGATGTGAGTCGACAAAATAATCGTATGTTGCCCCGCCAGACTTTTGATTAAATTACGCACCTCAATAATTTGACGCGGATCTAACCCCACTGTCGGTTCATCCAAAATGATCACGGGCGGGTCGTGGACAATCGCCTGGGCAATGCCCACCCGCTGGCGAAAGCCCTTAGATAGCTTGCGAATTAAAATCCTGCGTTTTTCTAAGACATTGCAGCGTGTCATCGCCGACTCGACCCGAGTAGCTCGCTCCCCGGCTGACACCCCTTTGATGCGCGCCACAAAATTCAAAAACGCCTCGACCGTCATCTCTGGGTAAAGCGGCGGGCTCTCGGGCAAGTAGCCGATCCGCTGACGGACAGCCATTGAGTCTGCATGGACCTCATACTCAGAAACCTGGGCCGTTCCGCTGGTGGCCGGCAAGTAACCCGACAAAATGCGCATCGTCGTGGTCTTGCCTGCGCCGTTGGGGCCTAAAAAACCTAAGATTTCGCCCGGCGCTACTTCAAACGACACATCTTGGATCGCCGCTGTCGATCCGTAGGTTTTGCTGAGGTGTTCAACCTTGATCATAACGTTTGGTGGGGCTGTACCCGCTATACAGAGTTAATCCTGGGCCAATCCTGGGCCAATCCTGACTAAACTTATTCCAACTCGCTCGAAAAATCGGGCTTGTTAAGCAAACTCAACACTGGTACCGAATGAATATTGTGCCATTGTCGGGGTAAATTGATACCCAGAAGATGGCTACCTGCCTAACCCATTCACAAAACGATCTAGAAATTTACTACAGTGGAAGATTCGCCCAAAGGACCCAGCGCCGCCTTTACTTTTCTCTACTATTTTGCCAGCACTAGCTTAGTGGGTACGCTGTTTGCTAGCCAGGTTTTGCACCTTAGCCTCAGCACGGGTGTTCCCAATCAGCTTGGCGTGCTAATCGGTCTCATTGGGGGGGCAGTGGGCACGCATTTCAACCGTTCCCAAACCCTAAAGCTCCCGGTAAAAGGCAAAAAAGAGCTGCTTAACCGGCTCAGTCCAATTTTGACCGATATGGGCTATACCCTTGTCCAAGCGCCTGAGACGGCCGCTCCAGAGACCCCAGACTCTGACCCGTCGCTAATCTATCAGCGTTCGGGGCTGCGCGCTTTGCTCTCGGGCCGAGTTTACGTCACGATAGGGCCTAAAGGGGCAACCCTAACCAGCCGTGCCGTCCACATTCGAAAGATTCAAAAGCAGCTAACGTAGCCTTCTGCCATGGCCAAAAAACAAAAATTTCCGCACTTAGTTGGGTCTAAATGGACCGCACGACAAAAGACGATGGGCTGGCGTCATTTTCAAGTCGTCAATCGCAAAAAACAGGGCGAATGGGTCTTTGCAGAACTTGTCGCAGCCTGCGACCCCAAAGCCCGACTTTGGATGAATGCTCAGCTGCTGAAAAATAATCGACTCTGGTCAGCTGGCTGGCAAACGTTGAATAAAATTGCAGCCGATGACGGTGCCATGTCCTGAGCGGTTGATAGCCAGCGACCTTGTTTATAGACACTGTTTATAGACAAATTACAGGCAGATTACAGGCAAATTACAGGCAAACGGCCTAATAGCTAAACGATTAGCTATTAGGCATAGTTAATCGACCGACTTGACCCTGGCTGTTTCAAGTTCACAAATGTTTCAAATTGAAAAATAACGTTAATATTAAGAGAAGTGAATAGAGCCATAGGGGTGTCTCTCGATCACTATCTCAATTGTTTAATGGATAGCCAGGTAAAATCTATGGCAGCTATTAAATTTTTCAGGATTTAGACCCCTAAGCTCCAATCCGCTCTAGCCTCACAGGCCTTTTCACGCCCTTCTTATTTTGATGTCGAGTTTATACCCTTCTGACCCAGAGCTGCTAAAGGCCGTACTTGATCCTCTCCTTGAGGATTTCAGATATTGGTTTGGGCGGTCTATTCAACTCTTAGAGTCCGAAAAGATTCATTTCTTTAGTGTCCAAGAGCAGCAGAATCTGTTACAAAAAATACAGGAGGCCCAACGTCAGGTCAGTGCGGCCCAGGCGTTGTCTGCGGCGACCCAAAATCAGGCGGGCATTGATATGCCTTTAGTGATGACATGGCATCAGCTGGTGCAAGAATGTTGGCAAGTCGCCAGTCGCTTTCGCCAAGAGACCAAGCCAAACCCTCAGCGCAATCATTAATATGTTGCATTTACTCTACATCTTTGCTTTCACAGTTTTGGCCGTGCTCGCCGTCGCGAACTTAATTCGCAACTTGATCAGTCTCGGCATTGAGTCTCGTCGTCCAGTTACAGCGAGCCGATCTAGCGTCAGTGACGATCGCCTGCGCCCAGTTATGCATCCAGAGCTGCTCGATGATGAGGGCAATGTGGTAGATGAGCCGCTGCTGGTCATGCGGTCAATTTCAATCAAAGACGCTCGCGAGCAGCTAGATGCCATGTACGAGGCCTCTAGCGGGGGTGCTGATGACATCAGAGACGATAGCGTCTAGGCTCCTTCTCTGTCCAGCGTTAGCTGGATCTGGCGCTACCCGATTCAGCTGCCTAACAAGTCGCTTTTTTCTCTGGCAGTAGTAAATTTGACGGCAGCTACAGCTTTTGAGTGAGATGGTGAGCTGTGCAATATATATCGCCGCCACGTATGCGAAAGGAATCTCTACCCCGTATCTTGTAAAGATTTCATGAAGAAGCTCATATCCATTGTGAACTTTTCAAGAAGTAGACGGGTTTCAGGCATGTTTTGCTGTTGTTTTTAAAAATCTATTGTAAATATTGTATGTAGACACATTAAGTTTCCCTGATTGTTCAGTCTACGTCTTGTAACTGGCCTGCTCGTATATATGTGTGTTTCTATTTAGCACAGTTAGCCAGGGCGTCAGTCTGATACTAAGGTGTCAACCATATCTGAAGTCTGCAAGCGTCGCTTTAAGGTGGGCGACTGGCTAGGCATGGATGCAGTTCATTGGCTGCATTACTGCACTCAAGCGCGTACGCAAATGAACAGCGTGGAGATGCAGTACCTGACCCCCTATAGAGAGTTTTCTCAGCGATAGGGCGTTGCTAGCCTCAGCTTCCCGAAACTAGATATGGAGTAAAGCGGAATTTTAACTAGAGCGATATCAAATATCCGAGCTTCTGTGACCAGGCTTTTGACCCTGTTTGCAGGTGCAGCTGCACATCGTCGTAACGTTCGGCAGCGCGCTAGGTATTGCCGGTAATTTTTGGGGTTGGCAAAAACTATGCAAAGTCAGTTTTTAGCTGTTTTTAGGGCAGTGGACACAAGGTCGCTCTCAAGCAGGTCGATCGGGGCTTTTTGGGGGGTAGCGGCCCTTTTGGGCGGGCATTCGATCGCCGTTGCCCAACCTGCCCAGCCTGTCCAGCTAGAGGGTGAACCTTTGTCGGCTGATGAAAATCTGCCCAGCAATTTGCCCGATAGTTTGCCTAGCAGTTTACCCAGCGGTCTGCCCGGCCAGACTGCGCCTTCAAGAGAAGAGAACTATCTGTTGGGGGTTGGAGACTATTTGCGGGTTGATGTGTTCAACATTCCGGACTACGGCGGAGAATTTCGGGTCCTGTCGGGGGGGGTGGTCAATTTGCCCGTGGTCGGGTTGGTCGCCGTAGAAGGGCTATCGCTGCGTCAGGCCGCGACCCAGATTGAGCAAAGTCTGGCCCCCTTTGTCAGAAGGCCCCGCGTCACCTTAAGTGTGTTAGAAGCTCGACCGCTCCAGGTTGCGATCGCAGGCGAAGTCAGCCGCCCCGGCACCTACCAGCTGGGTGCTGACAATGCTAACGAAGCGTCAGAGGCGTCTACCCTCACCCAGGTGATCGAGCTAGCTGGCGGGATCACTCAGCTGGCAGATATCCGTCAGATCGCCGTACACCGACGATTGCCACCTGGCCCAGCGGCATTACAGTCTGGTTCTCCCGCTCTGGGCAGCGGTGGCGAGTCTGCCGACTCTCAAGTAATCTCAGTTAACCTTTGGAATCTTTTGAAAGAAGGAGACTTGAATGAAGATATTCGACTTCAAAATGGCGATCGCATTGTAATTCCGACCGCAACGGCGCTCAGTCCTGACGAGGCTACAGAATTAGGATCAGCCAGTTTTGCCCCGGATGAAATCTCTGTCAACGTCGTCGGAGAGGTAGAAACGCCCGGAGCCATTACCGTCCCTCCGAATACGCCGCTTAACCAGGTTCTGCTGACAGCGGGGGGGTTCAATAACCGAGCCAGAAGAGCGTCCGTCAATCTGATCCGCTTGAACCCGAACGGCACCGTCTCTCAGCGAGAAATCGAAGTCGATTTCTCCGAGGGGATCGATGAAGCCGCGAACCCCCCCTTGAGACCTAACGACACGGTCGTCGTCCAGCGTTCGGGTATTGCCCGTGTCGGTGACGCAGTCGGAACTATCCTCAGACCTATCCGAGAATCCTTTGGGGTTCTCCGTCTGTTCGGCCTGTGATCTGTTCGGCCTGTGATCTGTTCGGCCTGTAAACTATCTGGCCTGTAAACTGTTTGGCCTGTAAATCGTCGGATTTTGAACCTTATTCCTTACCTTTTCAGGAAGCGAAACTAGACATGAAGGTCGCTTTAATTCACGATTATCTAACTCAGAAAGGTGGCGCAGAGCGGGTCTTTGAGCTTCTTTGTCGGCGGTTTCCTGACGCTGATATCTATACTTCTCTCTACAGCCCCCAAAATACAATTGATATTAGTGAACGGCCCGTTTTCACGACGCGACTGCAATCCATTCCGGGGGCAAGCCACTACTTTCGGCTGCTTGCCCCGTTTTACTTCTCAGCCTTTGCAGCCCTAGATCTACAGCAGTACGACCTAGTGATTAGCAGCACCACCAGCTTCGCTAAAGCTGTTGTCAAGCACCCTGACGCTTGCCATATTTGTTTTTGTCACAATATCACCCGGTTTCTCTGGGATACCCAAACCTATATTGAGCAGTACAAAGATTACAAAGCGCTGCTGCCGATTATTCAGCCCATTTTTCAGAAGCTCAGGCAGGTTGATCTTGCCCACGCACAAAAACCAGACCTATACATTTCCAATTCGACCACCGTCGCCGATCGCATTCAGCAAACCTATAAGCAGCCTGCCATTACCGTTAACTACCCCATCGACACCAGTCAATTCGAATTTTCTGATCAAAAAGACAATTTTTACCTGGTTTCGTCTCGTTTATTGGGTTATAAACGAGTAGATGTTGTAGTTGAAGCGTTTAACTGGCTAGGATGGCCGCTAGTCATCACGGGTGACGGCCCAGAAAAAAAGAGATTGGAATCAATGTCACTGCCCAATATCTCATTTCTGGGGCATGTGAGTGACGAGCGGAGAAAGTATTTGATGTCGCGGGCGAAAGCTGTGATTGTCGTTGCCTTAGAAGACTACGGGCTAGTGCCCATCGAGGCAAACGCCAGCGGCACCCCCGTTGTTTCATACGGTGCGGGTGGTGTCTTAGATACCCAGGTTCCAGAAAAAACCGGTGTCTTTTTCTATCGCCAATCCCCAGAGGCACTGTATCAAGCGCTGCTCAAGGCTAGCACCATCCAGTGGGATTACCGTCGGATTCGAGAACACGTTCTCAAGCGGTTTACAGAAGACGTGTTTTTCAAAAAAGTAATGCATATCATTGACGATTTTTACAAAAAGCGTATGGCAGCGCCAGAGGAAGGCTTGCCCAGTAGCCAGGCCCGTTTAAACACAGCTAGATAAATCTGATAATCAACAAGGACACAGCGGTATGCGGACATCCCAAATCTCTCCCACTGTATATAGACCAGAAGACAAACCAGAGATTGGGTATGGTCAGCTTCTGAGGATACTCGTGCGGCGGTTTGTTTGGTTTGGCGGAGCCATCATCGGCGCATTAGGGATCGCAACTGCCTTAACGCTAAAAGAAGACCCCGTCTATCAGAGCTCGATGCAGCTGCTGGTTGAGCCCAACTATCGTCAGACCGTTGACATCACCGGCCAACAGGAAGAACGGCGTTCATCTCTGTCACAGACAGACTACGTCACTCAGCTAAACCTGATGCGGAGTAAATCGTTTGTCGAGCAAACGGTTGAGCAGCTGTTGGTCAATTATCCAGACCTTTGCAATGACGCAGAAACCCGCTCTAAGTGTGTTGACCAGCTCAAAGAATCACTGATATTGGGCCAGGTGACCGAAAACGATACTAAAACCAGAATCTTTAAGGCCACCTTCGAAGCTGATGATCCGGCGTTTGTGCAAGCCTTTCTAGAAACTTTGGGCAGTGTCTATTTGAGCTACAACCAAGAGCATCAAGAGCAGCGCCTTGAGCGCGGCTTAGCCCTGGTCAATCGACAAATCGAAGGGGTGCAAGACAACCTGACTGAGTCGCGTGAAGCCTTAAAACAGTTTCGCGAGGCCGAAAATCTGATCAACCCCGAAGAGCAGTCGCTGGCTGTGGCCGACTCGCTCAGACAGCTTGAGCAGACTCAAACAGACGTCGAAAATCAGTATCTCGAAGCCGAGGCTGAATACAACGCTTTGCAAGAGCAGCTTGCCGCCGATCCTCAAACGGCTCTCGTTTCTTCTAGATTGAGTCAGTCGTCTCGCTATCAGCAACTCTTAAATGCATTACAAGAAACAGAGCTGGCCCTAGAGCAGCGGCGAGCCCTCTATGCCGAAGCTGACCCAGGCCTACAAGATCTTATCAGCCAGAGAGAGGGGCAAATCTCGCTGTTGCAAATCGAGGTAAAACGGGTGCTGGGTGAAATTCCGGCCCAGCTTGATCTAGAAGAATCTGCCCTGCTGACCGAGGGACAGCTGGGTGAGATTGATCTAGAACTGGTCAGCAATCTCGTGCAAGCGACCGTTCGGTTACAGAGTCTGACCGCCAAGCAGGCGGGGCTCGGGCAGGCTGCCCAGCAGCTAGAGGCTGAGCTCAACGAGTTTCCAGAGTTAATTGCAGAATATGATCGAATTCAGCCAGAGGCCCAAATCCAGCGACAGTCGTTAGAACAGCTGCTACAGCTGCGGCAAGAGCTGAGTAACGAACTGGCTCAGGGCGGGTTTAGCTGGGATATTGTTGAGGCCCCTCAGCAGGGTAAAAAAATATCTCCCCTGCCTAAACGAAATTTACTGCTGGGGATAGTGGCCGGCGTCTTTATCGGCGGAGCCCTTGCCTTTGGGCGAGAAGCCATCGATACGGTTGTCCGCACGTCCGACGATTTGAAGAAACAGGTAACGCTACCGCTGCTGGGGGTGATCCCAGAAATTCCTATGGGGAAAGTCGATACCCTACCGACCTACATTGATGTCAACCAGACCTCTGCTGACGTCTTTTCTTTAGATCAGTGGCAGCCATTTCGAGATGCCGTTGACCTCATCTACAAAACGATTCAGCTCTCAACAACTCAGCCACTCTCTTCGCTGATGGTCACCTCTGCCCTGGTTGAAGAAGGTAAAACAACGCTCTCAATTGGGCTGGCGCTGAGTGCGGCACGGGCCCATCAGCGGGTCTTGTTGATCGATGCCAACTTACGCAATCCGTCCTTGCACAAATATCTAGGTCTATTTAACGCCCAGGGGCTCTCTAATCATCTACGCTCAGATCGCTTAAACCAGATAAAACTCTCGCCGGTTTCATTATCACGCTCAGACACGAGTATTGATGTTTTACTCGCCGGGGCCGTGCCGGATGACCCCATGAGGCTGCTCAGTTCTCTTCGAATGCGGCAGATTATCGAAAAAGCTGAGTCTAGCTATGATCTGGTCATCATTGATGCCCCCCCGATGTCAGGGCTGGCCGATGGTCTCCAGCTAGCCTCTCTGTGTAAGGCCTCAGTCATGGTGAGTCGGTTAGAGCGCATTACCCAGGCTGACCTGACCCATGCAGTCACCATGCTCAGCCAGGTGAATACGATCGGCATCGTTGCGAACAGGCATCGAGAAAGTTCTCGTCCGGAGAGATTATACGATCGCAACGGCGCTTCAAAAATGTCTCTAGGAGAGCCTGAAATGCTCTGGCGTAGGTGACTAGGCAGTGATAGACCAGGGCTGGGCCAATATGTTAATTGACACAGTGTTGGTCGAACCCAGCCCCCCATTGGTTGGTAAGTTTGTTACAGATCGATTCAAAGCGTACTCAACCCCCGAGGCAATAGGCTGACTTCATTCAAGTTTTCTATTAAGAGATTTTTGAGACTATGACAACATCTACAGTTCTGTTAAAGGCTCCAGTGATTCTTCAAGTGCCGTCGGCAAACGCTTCAGTGTTTGAAAACTGCATATTAACCTGGGAACAGAATGCTTTGATCGTCAAGCCTCGCACCTCTGAAGCAGAGGCTGAGATGCCTGCTTTAAGAAACGAAGCCTGGCTCAGTGAGTGTTTGAGCCGGTCACCTGTTGAGCGGGTATATCTCGACCCAACGATGGAACCCTCAATGTTCAAAGCCTGGGCAGATATTTGCGATGCTACCCAAAAACGGGTTTACCTGAGGGTGCCTTCGGCTCCGGATCTTCCCCAAATGAGGCAGCCCAAACTTTGGCGCGTAAAACGGCTGGCAGACTGGCTCGTAGCGGCTCTGTTGTTGGCAGTGCTGAGCCCGTTGATGGGGCTGCTGGCCCTCTGGATTCGGTTAGACTCCCACGGGCCGATTTTGTTTCGTCAGTGGCGGGTCGGCTATCAGGGGAGGCTGTTCCAGATTTGTAAGTTTCGCAGCATGGAGACGGATGCTGAGGCTCAACACCACGCGGTAATGGGCAACCAGACTGGGCTGCATAAGCTTGAACATGACCCACGGGTCACTTCGGTAGGCCGCTGGTTGAGAAAGTTTAGCCTGGATGAGCTACCGCAGCTATTAAATGTCTTGCGGGGGGAGATGAGCTTAGTGGGGCCAAGGCCTTGGGCGCTATATGATGCAGTCCGCATTGAGCCTGTTTTACAGAGCCGACTGAGGGCACTGCCCGGGATGACGGGGATGTGGCAGGTCACGGCAAGATCCCAGGGGTGCGATTTAACGTCCGTCAATCGAATGGATTTAGACTATCTGCAGCAGTGGACTTTTCAGGAAGATTTGAAGCTGTTGCTGCTGACGGTGCCTAAGGTGGTGACTGGGTTTGGTGCGTACTAAGTGAGTGTAGATTTCCCATGAATTTAAAGCGGAAAGCAATTCGAGGGGCTATGTGGTCTGCCATTGAGAAATGGGGGGCGCAGCTGGTCTCAACTGCAATCTTTCTGTTGCTTGCTCGCCTGCTAGGGGCTGAAGCGTTTGGCCTGGTGGCGCTAGCAAATGTGTTTTTAGCCTTTATGCAGATCTTTTTGGGCCAGGGGTTTGCCCAGGCCATTATCCAAAAGGACGCGCTTGAGCCAGAGCATCTAGATACGGCTTTTTGGACAAGTGTGCTGATGGGCACGCTGTTCATTTTAATGGTTTTTGTTGGGGCCGGCGCTGTTGCCGATCTCTATGGCAAACCCGAGCTAACTCCCATCATTAGATGGATGTCGATTAGCTTTCTGTTTGGGGGGCTGAGCAGTGTTCAGAGTGCAATTTTAAAGCGGAATATGCAGTTTAGGGCATTTGCGGCGCGGTCTTTGGTGGCAACGGTGGCGTGCGGCTTGGCTGGAGTGGGGGCCGCGCTGGTGGGCCTAGGGGTCTGGAGCTTAGTCGTCAAAGAGCTCACCTTTGGGCTAACGGGCTCTATCCTGCTGTGGAACCTGAGCGACTGGCGACCGAGTTTTAGATTTTCGCCTGCTCATTTTAGAGATTTATTCTCATTTGGCATCAATATTGTAGGTTCTAACTTTCTGAGCTTTTTTAACAGCCGCTCTGATGATCTGCTGATTGGCTACTTCTTAGGCCCGGTCGCGCTGGGATATTACAGCGTCGCTTATCGGCTGCTGCTGATTATGATCAAGCTCTTGACCGATGTGACGGCTCAGGTCGCGTTACCGACCTTTTCTCGGATGCAAAAAGAGCCAGAAAGACTCAGGAAAGCATTTTATAAAGTCACTCAGTACACCAGTTTGATCTCATTCCCCGCCTTTTTAGGAATGGCGGCCCTAGCCCCTGAGCTAGTTCAAGTTCTTTTCGGCGAAGAGTGGATTCCGAGTATTCCTGTGATGAGAATTTTAGCCTTTAATGGCATTCTACAGTCTATTTATTTCTTTAACGGAACAGTCTTTCTATCAACCGGGAAGCCTTCCTGGCGGCTATTTGTACAGTCTCTGAATGTTGTCTTTAATGTCATCACGTTTTTACTGCTTGTTAAATGGGGTATTGTGGCGGTTGCAGCTGGATTTGTAATTCGAGGATATTTGCTGTCTCCCTTACCGCCCCTGCTGATCAAAAAGTTAATCCACATTGATCTTTTCCACTATTTGGCTCAGTTTATATCGCCTCTACTGGCCTCAGCTGCGATGGTTGCCTGTATTTTTGCAACTCAGTCTCTGATCAAAAACTGGGCTGACAACAACAGCTTAATCTTGGCATCAGGGACGATTGTAGGCACCTTAGTTTATGCCTTTACCTTAAATATGATCTCACCCAAAATCATCCAAGATATCAAGCATACTCTGCTGCCAAGACTGGCCCCCTCGAAATGACCCTCCTTCCCTTTGAAGGCTGGTGAACGTGAACCCCTTCACTGGCTGGCATTCGTATTTAGGATTAAGTAGGATTAGACATGAATCTCATACAAACCGCCCGTAAAACAATCTCTGAAGACCGAAAATACTATCGCCGAAAAGGGAGATCTCAAACCGTCAAAAGCACTGTCAAAAGTTTGGTGCACTGGCTAAACCCAAATCTAAAAAATCCTGTTTTTATTGTAGGGTCCCCCCGTTCAGGCACCACCTTTTTAGGCCGCTGCCTGGAAACGCTGCCTGAGTTTTCCTATCACTTTGAGCCCGTTGCTACCAAAGCGGCGGCAAAGCATGTCTACAAAGGGGAATGGTCTGCGGGCAAAGCCCGTTTCTTTTATCAGCAGGCCTACGCGTCTCTGATGAGACTCCATTTTGATGGCGATCTGCGCTTTGCTGAAAAGACGCCGCGCAATTGTTTTTTAGTTGACTTCCTCGCCGACACCTTTCCAGGTGCCCGGTTTATTCACATTATTCGAGATGGCCGGGATGTTGCTTTGTCCTATAGCAAAAAGCCTTGGCTACAGGCGGCACAGGCCCCGTCTCAAAAAATAGAGCCTGGCGGATATCCCTATGGCCCCTTTGCCCGTTTCTGGGTTGAGGCTGAGCGCGTTCAAGAGTTTGAAACCACGAGTGATATTCATCGCTGTATCTGGGCCTGGCGCAGATTTACAGAAGCGGTTCTAATGGGTGGCGTTCAATCTTCGCAAGAGAGCTATCTAGAACTAAGGTACGAAGATTTAGTGAGCTCTCCACGGCTTAGCTCGGAGCGGCTATTAGATTTTTTAAACATTGAAAATGTGCGATCGCGACTCCAGTTTAAGACGGCGACGGCTAGCGCAAACCCCCAGCTAATAGGTCAGTGGCGAAATGAATTAACAGCCGACCAGCTCAGTCAGATTGAATCGGAAGCAGGCGAGCTTTTGAATCAGCTAGGATATGTAAAATAATTTATATGAAACAGGCTCTATAAAAATGAAATCATCTATTCAAAAAAGACTCTTTTTAGTGGGCTGTCCTAGATCAGGGACGACGCTTTTGCAAAGCTTTTTGGCCAGTCATGCCGAGATCAAATCTTTCCCGGAGTCTCATTTTTTTCGACATCTTTTAGAAAAACAAACGCCGGTTAGAAAGCAATTTGGAGTAGCGCCCAAAGACATTCAAAATAATTTTGCTAAGTTTTTACTTGAAGCGGATGCGCCTGCGATGGTAAAGCATATTCCTAAGCGGGCTATTTTCTCAGCTCAGTATGCTTGCAGGTTTGCCCAAATTTTGGATGAGATTACTCAGCAAGCAGGCCAGTCGATCTGGCTTGAGAAAACCCCCGATCATCTTTTTTATGCCGACTATATCGAAAAACATATTGATTCAGCCTGTTTTATTCATATCCTTCGCAAAGGCTCTGATGTGGTTGCCTCTCTCTATGAGGTCGCTCAAAAATATCCCCAGGTCTGGCACGGGCCTTGGACAATTGACTACTGTATAAAAAAGTGGCTATCCTCCGTTGAGCTCAGCTTGAAGCAGGCTCAAAAGGAAAATCATTTGCTGGTTAGCTACGAGCAATTTATTAACGACCCTCAAGCAGTTTTGAAGACGATCTTTGATTTTTTAGACATTAAGTTTGAGTATGAAAAACTGGTGAGTCGTCAGGAAAGCTGTCAGCTGATTGGCGCGACTGCCGAGCCTTGGAAAGCGGCTGTCAGTCACTCGATTTATCAAAGCTCGGATGCAAAATTTCAGAGGATTTTTAATCGATCCCAACAGACTTATATCCAAACCTGTCTCCAAACTTATCTCGACGGGGCGCTAAAGATGTCGGTTACTAACCCCCTATTTGCGCCAGCGATATGAACTGCGATCCGGCCGGTGTAAGCCCTATTTAGAACTTTAATTCAGGGTCTAGCTTTCTCGATGAACCAAACTGTCCTAATTATTTCACCCGTACCTTCTCACCCGCAAAATGCGGGGAATCGAGCCCGTGTCTTTAAGCTGATCTCTTGCCTCAAAGCCCTGGGCTATGGGGTTCATTTTGCCCACATTCAAGAAACCCTAGGGGACGCTGACGCCATGTTTAGGGACTGGGGAGCTGACTATCATCCGATCCCTTATCAAAGCCCGATTACTAAGTCAAAAGCGCGCTTATCTAAGCGGCTAGATGCCAGGATTTTGAGACGGGTCAAAGCTTTTTTAGGAGATGACCCCCGGTATAACTTTCAAGTGGATGACTGGTACGATCCGGGCATAGATAGCTATCTTGCTGAGCTAGCGGCCAAACTTCAGCCCGACATCGTGATTGCCGAATATGTATTCTTTTCTAAGGGGTTAGATTGCTTTGGCCCGCAAACGCTCAAGGTTATTGATACCCACGATGTGTTTTCAAACCGCTATCAGCTATATCTGAAAAAGAACCAGCCGCCCCGCTGGTTTTCTACCTCAGAGAGAGAAGAGATTAAGGGCCTGCGGCGAGCAGACGTTGTTTTCTCGATTCAAGACCAGGAGGCGAGTTTTTTTGCGAGCCGTCTCCAACGTCAAAAGGTGATTGCGGTGGGGCATTTTATTGATCTAGTCCCCCCCCAGCCCAGGGCTCAGACCAATAAGCTCTTGTTTGTCGGGTCTAGTAATCCGATTAATGTTCAAGGGGTTAAGTACTTTTTAGATCACGTATTTAATGCCATTATTGAGCAGCTGCCAGGTATACAGCTGATCTTAGGGGGCGGGGTTTGTGAGGGCGTTCCGGCCCATCGCAACTGTCTTAAGATTGGGCGCATTGAAAATCTTGAGGCGCACTACTTAAACGCTGACTTAGTGATCAACCCTGTGCTGTTTGGCACCGGGCTCAAAATTAAGAATATTGAGGCGCTAGGGTTCTCAAAACCCTTGGTCACCACGTCAGCGGGGGCAGCGGGTTTAGAAGACGGGATTGGGCAAGCCTTCTCAGTGGCAGACACGCCTCAGGCGTTTGCCTCGACAATTGTTAGGCTGCTTGCCAATCGGATGGAGTATCAAACGCTGGCAAAAAATGCGTTTGAATTTGCGCAGCGTTGGCAGGAGACTCAGTTGAAAAACCTATCGTTAGGGCTGTCAGGATACCCGTCATGAGCAGGCACGTCATGAGCACCGATTTTACAACCCTTTGGCTCCGTGAAAGCTTTCCCTGGATGGGGAGCCACAGCGGCTATGAGAAAGTCTGTGATGTGCTCGCGGCTCAGAGGCCCGACGCCTATCGCACCGTTTATCGACCTGAGGCGCTACGGGGGCCAGCGCGCCGGGGGGCTCGCTATCTGGCCCAAAAAACTATCAAAGGCAGTCATACGTATACGCCAGACAGCGCCTACCTGGAGCTAAATGCCCTTTGGCAGAGTCTCTGGTATCGGCCTTGCCTGATCCATGTGCTCTATGTCGAGCGGATGCTGGGTCTGTTGGCGCAGTGGCGACAACGGTTTTCCTACAGGCTGACGGCGACGGCCCATCAGCCTGCTGGGCTCTGGCGACTGGGCCGCCACAATCCAGACCTGCTGAGGCATCTGGATGCTCTGATCGTCTTGAGCAGCCGCGAGCTGAGCTTCTTTGAGGCTTACGTGCCGGGGCGGGTACATCTGATTTTGCACGGCGTGGATACCGAGTTCTTTTGCCCGAGCCCTGACCCCGCTAAGACGGATGCGCCGCGCTTTGTTTTTTCGGGCACCTGGCTGCGCGATCTAGATACCCTGATCCAGGTGATTGAGGCGACGCTGAGCCGCGATCGCAACATCCAGTTTGACCTGATTGTGCCCGCGAGCAAGCGCCAGCAGCCTCAGTTTTATCGGATTGCCCACTATGACCAGGTGCACTGGCAGGGGGGGCTGTCTGATCAGCAGCTCCGAGCCGTGTATCGACGGGCAACCGGGCTGGTGCTGCCGCTGTTGGACTGCACCGCTAACAACGCGCTGCTGGAGAGTATCGCCTGCGGTTTGCCGGTGATTTCTAACCAGGTGGGGGGGCTGCCAGACTACACCCGCGACTCGTTTGCCACCTTATTGCCCCCTCGCGACGTAGACGGTTTTGTGGAAGCGATTTTGACTCTGGCAGAGTCCCCTGAGATTCAGGTAAAACAGGGGCAGGCTGCCAGACAGTTTGCAGAAGAGCAGCTTGATTGGGCCGCGATCGCAGCTCAAACCCTAAACGTGTATCGCAAGGTGAGCCTATGAAGACGGTCTCTGACCCCTGGATGGCACCGCCCCAGGCAACGCTGCCAGACTTTATGATCGTGGGAGCGATGAAAGCTGGCACGAGTACAATTCATCAGATGCTCAACCAGCATCCGGATGTCTTTATTCCGGATGCGGAAATTCATTTTTTTGACATTGATGACATTTTTGAACACTCAGATTTCTTTCTCTTTCGAGATGGCCAGTGGATCACACCAGACATCGAAAAGGATTCAGCGCGCTTTTGGGACTGGTATGCTTCATTTTTTGCCAAGGCGCAGGCGGGGCAGCTGATGGGTGAAGACTCAACCGTGTACCTGGCGTCTGAAAAGGCGATCAAACGGATTGCCCGACAGCAAAAAGAGATTAAGCTGATTGTGTTACTGCGTCAGCCGACCTTACGGGCCTATTCTCAGTATCTGCATCTGCTGAGGACCGGGCGGGCCACCGGCACGTTTGAAGCGATGATTGAGACCCGGCCCCACGTTCTTTTGAAAAGGAGCCTGTATAGCGAGCAGATTAAGGTGCTTTTTCAGCATTTGCCTGCCGAGCAGATTAAAATTGTGATCTTTGAAGAGTTTTTGATCGATAAAGACAAGACGCTCAAAGATCTCTGCGACTTTTTGGGCTTGGCATATCAGCGCTTGCCCCCCGGCACCGCCTCTATTCACGCTAATAAGACAAAAACCCCCAAATACTTTGAGCTACAGCTTTTAAAGAACAGGTTTTTCAGAGGGCAGGCAAACACTATCTATGCCGATCATTTACCGATGACAGGCGTTTGCCAGGGTCAGGGTCAGGCCCGGCTAGGTCGGGCTGCCCACAAAGTTTATCGATGGGTCAACCCCAGCACCGAACAAAAACCGGCCGCTATCAAGGAGCCTACAAGACAATTTCTAGACGCGTTTTTTCAAAAAGAACTGTCAGAGCTCAACACGTTAATCCAAAAAGATGTGACTTCTCTCTGGTTTGGCTAATAGTATGAAAATTGCGTTTTTTCTGGGTGAATTCCCGGCTGTCTCCCAAACCTTTGTGCTCGACCAAATCGTGGGGCTGATCCAGCGAGGCCATGAGGTCGATATTTTTGCCAATGTCGCAGGCAGGGGCGGGGCGATTCACCCAGAGATACAGCAGTATCGCTTGTTGGAGCGCACCCACTACTGGCCTAACGTGCCTAAAAATCATCTGCTCCGGACCTTCAAAGGGGTTAAGCTAGCAGTTCTCAATCTATTTAAAGATCCTAGATTAGTCCTTAACAGCCTAAATATTTTTAAGT
This sequence comes from Cyanobacteria bacterium P01_A01_bin.114, assembly GCA_039815385.1. Classification (GTDB taxonomy): domain Bacteria; phylum Cyanobacteriota; class Cyanobacteriia; order Phormidesmidales; family Phormidesmidaceae; genus SIO4C1. The sequence continues at coordinate 1,638 of JBCBZL010000046.1, read as the reverse complement.
TTGGTCGAGATGCCGCCTCGCTGAGGCTGCTTTATATCTGCATCCCCTTTGTCGATCGTCGCACTGACTACGATATTATCCAATGTCACTTTGGCTGGAGCGGCCTGCAGGGGATGTATGCCCGAGAAATCGGAGCCGTTAGTGGTAAGCTCATCACCACGTTTCACGGGTTCGACCTGACCCGAAGTATTCAGGAGTTTGGGGAAAGCGTTTATGCATCGCTTTTCTCGAAAGGAGATTTGTTTAGCCCGATCAGCGACTATTGGCGACATCGGCTGGTCAAAATGGGCTGCGCCCCGCATAAAGTGTGGGTACACCACATGGGGGTAGATTTGAGAAAGTTTTCGACCTCGGCACCCTCTGCGCGTAAACCTGAAGAGACCGTTCGGCTGATCTCGGTGGCTCGGTTTGTTGAAAAGAAGGGGTTAGAATACGGCATCCGCGCGGTGACCAAGCTGTTGAAGGCACCCGCCAGCTCTCACCCTGCCAGCTCTCATATTGAGTACACCCTCATTGGCGATGGCGAGCTGTGGGATGATCTCAAGCAGCTGGTGGCTGAGCTTGGGGTGTCTGAGAATATTATTTTGTGTGGTCAAAAACGATCTGATCAGGTGGTGGATCAGCTGAATCAGTCGCACATTTTGATTGCCCCCAGCGTGACCAGCAAAGACGGTGATATGGAAGGAATTCCGGTGGTCTTGATGGAGGCGATGGCGATGGGGCTGCCGGTGGTCAGCACCTGTCACAGCGGCATTCCTGAACTGGTTGAAGATGGCGTCTCTGGATTTTTGGTCCCTGAGAGAGAAATTGAGGGGCTAGCCGACAAGATTCGCGATTTGATCGAAAACCCCGAAGCGTCAGCGCAGATGGGGCAGGCAGGCAGACTTAAAATTGAGCGCGACTATAGCGTAGAAAAGCTGAACGATCGGTTGGAAAAGCTCTACCAAGACCTACAAGGAGGATAGACCTGTGCCCCAGGTTTCTGTGATTGTACCGGCCTACAATGCGATGGCGTTTTTGCCGCAAACGCTGGATAGCGTTTTGGCGCAGACCTTTGCTGATTTTGAGGTTTGGGTGGTCAACGATGGCAGCACCGACCCCACTGCCGAGTGGGTCTCTAGCCTCACAGATCGGCGAGTCAGGTTGATCAATCAGGCCAATCAGGGCTGTGCGATCGCACGCAATACCGGCCTACTCGCTGCCTGCGGACAGTATGTAGCCTTTCTAGACGCGGACGATCTTTGGAAGCCCACCAAGCTTGAAAAGCAGGTGCAGCTTCTCGATAGCCGCCCCGCGATCGGGCTGGTGTACACCGGCATCTCAACGATAGATGAGACGGGCCGACCGACTGGCAAAATAGAGCTCCCAACTGTGGAAGGAGCCGTCTGGGATGCCGTGGTCGAAGCAAACCCAATTATGTGTGGCAGTACCCCCATGATGCGCCGAGCGTGTTTTGAGTCAGCGGGGCTATTTGACCCGAGCCTGCGCTCTGCTGAAGACTGGGACCTGTGGATTCGGATTGCTGAAAAGTACGAATTTGCGTTAATCCAAGCGCCAGCAAAGGCCAGCGGGTTTTGGGGTTTGCCTATAAGACCCTGGCAGCCGTACCCGCCGATACTGACATAGACCAGGTCGAAT
>JBCBZL010000013.1:0-30313 GCA_039815385.1 Cyanobacteria bacterium P01_A01_bin.114 | reverse complement strand
GGTCGGAGCCAGCGTAACTGTTCACCATGGCCAAGAGATGACCGTGTTAGATGTTGGTCGCCATGTGTTTGGAGGGTCTTCTAACCATAGTGAGCACCGGCTACTATCTCCCTCAGAAACAACGGATCAATCCTCTGGCTATCTGATTATTGCCAAAACATTGCACCATACACTGGTTGGGCTACCGGTTAAATCTCAGCCCACCGTACGCCGAGTGCCGCTATCTGCGTTTAGCCCACTACCGTCTGACTACATAGACAGAGTCAATATTCAATGTGTGAGTGCGCTGATAGTAGAGCCTGACCAGCAGCCACTTTTTCTGCTTAATACCGAACTGTTGAGCCAGCTCCGCCCCCATTTACAACAAGTACAACAGACTGCTCAATCATACGATTGACAATCACGCTCTTAACCAGCAACAGCGAGAATATAGATCAAAAAAGATGAGCGCGTATCAACTGCGTGCTCATCTTTTTTGATCAAAAGGTAGATCGCAGGGCCTTCAGGGATTTATCTGAAATCTTGTCTAGCTATACTCGGTACCGAAGGGCGTTCACAGTATTGTAAAATCTCGTTAAAAGAATATGTCTTTCCTAGACTTAGGTAGAAAGCCCCTATATACTGTCGACATTTCTTTTTATCTCATCAGAATCCATGCCCCAAAGGGGGTTCAGCTATTTGGCTGAGGTAACAAATCAACCGTTCTTATACACTGAGATTTACAGGGATGCAGCTAGGTTGCCAACGCAGATTGGCAATGAATACTCTCAGGATTTTGTTACGCGCTTTGCTCCCACTGATATGGCTATTATCTCTCCCAGTAGATTACGACTCGCTAAAACCTATCGGCTGAGACAACAACAGCAGCTGATTGTCTTTAAGATTGGCCGAGATCATTTTGCGCTGCCTATTCAATCGGTCGCAAGGGTCGTTTCTATGGGCGATACCTGTGCAGCTTGCAATCATGTTGATGCTGATTCATCTGTTCAACAGGGGCAGGAAATGGCTGTTTTAGATGTTGGTCACCACGTTTTTGGTGGGCCTTCTAGCCGGGGTCAACATTGTTTGCTATCTCCATCAAAAGACAATGGCAAGCTTTCTGGCTACTTAATTGTTGCTAAGACACGGCACCATGCCCTAGTTGGCTTACCTGTTAAGTCTCAACCCAGCATACGCTGGGTTGAGCGATCTGCGTTTAGCCCGCTGCCGCTAGACTATATGGCAAAGGTCAATATTAATTGCGTGAGCTCGTTAGTGATCGAGCCTGAACAACCGCCGCTTTTTTTGCTTAACCCCGATCAGCTGGGCCAGCTTCGCCCTTGCTTACAAAAAACACAAACATCCGTTCAATCATCCATTTGACAAGGGCTCAGCCATTCCGGTCGAGGCTAGTGCAGAGAAAGCTCGCACAGAAACGCGGAGAGCCTCAACAATCAGCACTCTCCGCGTCATCGATAGCTTCGTGTCGGCCCCGCCCACCGGTTCAAGGTCGATAAGCTCCTTAAACCTTCTTGCTTGCTAAGACCTTGATCTTGGTAATCAAAGAACTCTTGAGTCTCTCATAGTCTGTTGCTGACCCTGAAGTCGGCTTTGGGAAAAAGTCTAAAGCACCGGCCTGCATGAGGTTAAAGATATTGTCTATATCTGAAGGATGCACTGTGTTGCTCACCACTAAAATCGGGCGAGGAAATTCTGTCATCACTTTTTCAGTAAACTCCAAACCATCCATCTTAGGCATTTGCAGGTCGGTGCAAATGACGTCTGGCATGGTTTGGGCAATTACTCTTAACCCTTCTGCCCCATCTTGGGCCGTCCCGACCACATCTACCTCCGGGGACGAATCAATCAGCCGTTGCAAGATTTGCAGCGCGATCGCAGAATCTTCAACAAGCACAACTTTAATGGGATTTGCCATGATTAAACTAACCTCCTAAGGGTATTAATAAGTAAACTTTGATCAAAATCACCTTTGGTGATGTACGCATTCGCTCCGGCCTCAGCACCGCGACGCTGATCTTCATCTTTGGCCAACGTCGTCACCAGAATAATCGGTAATGTCTCGTATTTTGAATGTTGTCGAATTTGGGTCGTTAGCCCTAAACCATCTAAATTGGGCATTTCTACATCAGATACCACCGCATCAAAGGTTTCCCCCTGCAGCTTGTCGAGCCCATCCAGGCCGTCTACTGCGGCGGTGACGCGATATCCTGCCCCCACTAAAATGCGCTGCACCAGGGTGCGAATAGGCAGCGAATCTTCAACTAGCAAAACCTTTGGTGAGGCTTTAGGCGCGGTTGCGATCGACTGACTTGGCCCCTTAGGAGCAGGCCCCTTCCCTCGAGCAGATTTGAGCAGATCTGAGGGACTGAGCACCATGCACACCTCTCCCGTACCGAGGATAGTCGCACCCGCAATATTGCGAACCCGCTTGAGTAGCTGACTATGGGGTTTCAAGACGATATCTTGCTGATCGAGTAAATCATCAACAAATAGGCCTAACCGCTCTGAACCAACTTTGAGAACAACACAATAGAGCGGTCTATCGCTGAGACTTAGTGTCTGAGGTTGAGCCGCCACCGACGTCGGTAGATCTAACAGGTCTCTCAGCAAGGCAACCGACAGGGGTTGCCCCTGACAGGTCACCGTGGGGCAGCCCTCAAGTGAGAAGATATCGTGCCGATCAACCCGCATCATCCGATCGACAAACTCGAGGGGAATCGCATACGGTGTTTGGTTGACTGCCAAAATCAACGCGGAGGTTGTCGCTAAGCTAGTATTTAGGGTGAACTGGAACGTACAGCCCTGGCCAGGGTTAGAGCGCACCTCAATTGAGCCTTTCAGCCGCTCGACATTGACCCGTACCACATCTAGACCGACCCCTCTGCCAGAAATCTCGGTAATGGTTGAACGGGTCGAGAAACCTGGCACAAAAATCAGGTTCTGAATTTGTTCAGCACTCATCTGAGTCAACTCAGTCTGGGTACAAAGCCCTCGCCGCACAGCCGTTCGTTGAATACTCTCCAGATTCAGACCTCGACCATCATCAATTACCTCGATACCGATACGAGTCCCCCTTTGATAGGCTTTAAGAGTCAGGGTGGCCGTAGGGGGCTTGCCCGCCAAAATTCTCTCACTAGGGGGTTCAATCCCATGGTCAATGGCATTGCGGATCAGATGGGTGAGCGGAGCCTTCATCTCTTCTAAAATTCGCTTGTCAGCCTGGGTATCTTCCCCCTCGATCACCAAGTTGATCTGCTTACCCTGCTGCTTTGCCAAATCTCGCACCATCCGAGGAAAGAGGCTAAACAGACTAGATACGGGCAGCTGACGAAGTTTAAGAATACCTGCTTCTAAGTCGTTCGAGAGCGTGTCGAGCTGGGCAGAATCTTCATGGGCATTGGTGTGTAACTGTTTTAAGAGTTCGCCCAGCTTTTCTAGACGCCCTTCATTGAGCTGTCGGAATTTCTGCAAAGCCGCTAAGGCATCAGGCGCTAGCGCTTGCTCTAGATGTTCAAACGCCAGGCGGCTAGCTGATGAGGTCTCTTGGGTCCAGCTTTCCCAAAAAGCTAGCATTGTATCGATGGCATCTCGTCGATGGGCAATGCGCCGTTTGGTCACCGCCAGCTCACCGGCTTGAGTCATAAGGGTGTCGAGCTTAGCAGACTCAACCCTAACGGTGTCAATGTGATAAACCTCATGATCGCGATCGTCGTCGGTTTCGCTCTCTAAAGCCGCCGCCTCAGCTGTCCCCTCCACTTGCCCTGCGGATGGGTCTGTTGTCAGAATAGCGTCCAGTTCGACAGCGTTAAGTTCGACAGCGTCGAGCTCTACACCGAGCTGTGACAGCGGAAGATGAAAATCAGGATTTGAACGAGACTCTACCATCACAGAGCCCTGATCGCTTAGCTCTGTTTTACCCAGTGATGTTGAGCGGGCGGCCGCTAGACCCATGCCAGAGTCAGGGGCTGCCGATGGGGATGTCTCAGGCGCATCATCAGCACTGATCAGCTGGGCTAGAACGTGGAATACGCTGACATTGGCTGGGTCACCCGTGACCGCCTCGTGGGCTATTTTGCGTACGGCATCAAGGCCCTGATAGAGACAATCGCACAGGCCTGGGGTTAGCTTTCGTTCACCTTGCTCTACCGCACTCAGCAGATTTTCCATCTGGTGGGTCAGGGTCTCAGCATCTTGTACGCCTAGCATGCGAGAATCCCCTTTGAGGGAATGGGTTGCCCGCAGCAACCCTTTGAGTTTGGCCGAGTCGTCGGGATGTTTTTCTAAATGGAGCAGCCCTGCCTCCAGTCTGTCTATATGGTCTTGGCTGGCGTTTCGGTAAAGCGTTCGCAGCTCTTCATCTTCAATAAACATGGCGTGAGTTGAATGATTAAGATCGATAGGGCGGAGGAACCTCTACCCTAGAGCACAGGGCTATACGGCAACTTGAAGTGCTTGGGCAACGTGCTTGAGTTCCTGCGTAGAAGTCTGCACCTGACCCACAGCGGTTACGGTTTCTTTAGCGCCCAAATTGATGGCATTCATTGCAGAAACCGCCTGCTGTACGCCAACTGCTTGCTGCTTGGCACTCTGCGCAATCTGTTGAGAGTTTGCATAAACCTCGTTGATGGCGGTGGCGATGCGGTCAAAGACTTCGGCGGTATCTTTCGCGACCTCAATACCCGCATTCGCGGTTTTGTTCCCTTCGTCCGTGACCATGACGGTGCTGTTAATCGACGTCTGAATAACGTTTACCAGGGTATTAATCTTACTGGCTGAGTCACGGCTTTGATCCGCCAGCTTACGAATTTCACCGGCTACAACCGCAAAACCCTTGCCTTGTTCACCCGCCCGAGCAGCTTCCACAGCAGCGTTAAGGGCAAGCATGTTGGTTTGGTCAGCCACATCAGCCACCAGGCCAGAAATCGTTGAGATTTGCTCGGTTTGGCCACTCAGCTGCATAATCTGATCGGCAATCGCCCTCACCTTCTCTCTCAATTCTTCAATCCCTTGCACGGTATTTTCCACCGCCTGGGCACCGGTTTCAGAGAGATCCAATGCTTCACGGGCACCGCTTGCTGAGGAGTTAGCTTTCTGAGCGGCCTGTAGTGAGGCTGAGCCTAGCTCTTCAATGGTGGATGTCGTGACGGTTACAGAAGCCGTCTGGTCAGCAACTAAGCGCTCTTGAGCTTCTACCGTCGCAGCAATTTCAGAAGAGCTATCATTCACCGTAACAACCGACTGTTTGAGCAGCTTAGTCGCCCGCTGGACGGTCCAGAAAATGAAAGCGAGCATCCCTAAGTTGAAGAGTAGAATGGCCCCTTGGGTAAGTTGGATTTGATTGATGTGGACAGTTGAAAGTCTCTCAGCGGCAAACACGGCCTCATCAGTCAGGTTAAAAAAGGCTTCGCTCTCCTCAATCAGTTTAGATTCGAAGTTTGGATTTTGGCGATACTGAGCAATCGTTGTTTTGAGCTGCTGCCAGGCACTGTCAACTTCCTGAATTTTAGCTAGATACTCTGGATCGGTTGCCTTGGGCAAGTTTAATGCCTCGTCCCCGTTGATGAGACCGTCAATTAGCTGGTCAATTTTTTGACTCAGCTCATCGCTAGGTTGGTCGTTGGTTTCCAGCTTAATTAGTCGCTGGGTCGCCCCCCGAACGATACCAGACTTATTTACAATACTCCCGTCTAAAGCCCCTTTTTGAGTATTGAAGTTAGCTAGAGCAGCTGAGCCAATGGCAAAGCAAGCCAGCCCGGCGACGGTTAATTTTAACTGTTTGGTAATTTTCATGAGATGACTCCTAGAATTGGTCTGGAACGATTAGTTAGAGAAAGACAGCTGGGAAAAGACGGCTGAGAAGAGGCGATCGAGGAAAGGGCATCGAGGCAGGATTATGCTGGTTTTCCAAGCCAGTAGCCAGGAGCGTACCTTGTCAGGCAGCCTGCTCCACGATCAACCCCCCTTGGGAAAGAATTTTGGGTAGATCGAGGATACTCAAAGTTTTTTGGTGGTAGCGGGTTGCGCCTCGAAAGAAAGCCTGACAGTGCTGGGGTACCGCAGTAGGCATTGAGACAACCTCTGAGGGGGGCAAGTAAATCACATCGACAACCTGATCAACCGTGACACCTGCAATCACGTCATCGACATCAATCACAATTGCCTTGGCGGCGCTCTCTTTCGACTCAGCGAGATTGAGCGTTTTACGGATATCGACCAGGGTCATCACTTCTCCGCGTAAATTAATGTTGCCCACAATATGGAGCGGACAGCAGGGGATTGGCATAATATTGCGAATATTAATAAACTCTCGTACCTTGTCCAGATCGAGACCGAAGTACTCTTCTCCGAGCCCTACTACGGCTAGCGGCATGAGCTCACTGCCCTCAGAACTGCTCAGAGTCTGCCGCAGAGCCACAGCCCGCTGATGGAAAATCTGTCGTTCTTTTAATGAAATATCAGGGCAATAAAGATCGAAAAAATTGGTAAGCGTCAGAGTGGGCTGGGCCTCAAAAATTCTCTCGTCTGGATAAACATCAGCCTCATTTAAGGTGACCGCATCAGAAGGTGGGCCAGAAGGTGGGCCAGTCTCAGGCTCTAAACCGTTCAGCTTTAGCTCCCAGGCCATCAGCGCGACCTCATTGGTTTGGCGAATCAGCGTCTCTGGGTTGAGCAGCGTAATCAACTGGTCGTTTACTTTAGCAACGCCCGCTACGAAGGCAGTGTGAATAGGGTTTCTGCCCCGATAGGCTGGTTCAGGATCAATGGACATGACGTTGATAGTTTGAACGTCATCTACTTGGTTAACCACCATGCCGACCTGAAACCCCTGCCATTCGATGACAACAATGCTGTCGCTGAGTTGGCAGGCGGGGATAGCTTGGCCTAAGCGTTTAGCCAAGTGCATAACCGGCAGCACCGTCCCTCGATAGTTCAAGATACCAATGATGTCACCAGGTGCATCAGCAATTGGGGTCAGCTCAGGCAAATGGAAAATTTCTCGAACTTGAGCCGTCTGAATGCCATACTGTAAGTCATGCAGGCCAAAAATTAGGTAGGTTTGGGCGTCCATAAAATTATCTTTAGAAAATCTCTGAATAGAAAACGGAACAGAAAACTAGAGAACCTGGACAGATGACTGTTCCTTAGGCAATCACCGAAGTAGGCAGATATTTAACTAGCACTTCCAGCAATTTTTGTCGGTCAATGGGCTTGGTAAGATAGTGAGTTGAGCCGGCCATTTGCCCTTTGAGCTTATTAAACATGCCATCTTTAGCCGTCAGCATGATTACAGGCAGATCTCGGAATTTGCTAATGTTGCGAAGGGTGCGACAAAGTTCTAGCCCGTCAATATCTGGCATGGTCACATCTAGCAGCAGTAGTTCAATCTTTTTATTGTTTAACAGGTTAAGAGCGTCCATCGCGTTGTTGGCCAACAGCACGTGATAGCGGTCGCTGATGGCTCGCTTGATCATCGTCTGAACCACAGGGCTATCATCAACGCTCAGAATGAGGGGTAAATCTTGGTTTGCGATCGCACCCCCTACAGCCGACGCATCACCGTCTTGTCTAAAGGTGAGCCAACCCATCTGAACAAAGTGTAGATAGGTATGGGCCAACTCTAGGGGATCTCTCACCATCTGGTTCGCAATTTCAAACAGCGATCGCTGACCATCAACCACCTGCTGTAGGTGCTGCTGTATCCACGGATCCGTAATCGTTTGTTGAGTGTCCTCCACCCGCTGTGGAATCACATTCATAGCAGGAATAGCGGGGGATAAAGATGCCCATACCCGCTGTCGCCGGACAATGTCATACTTGAGCTGATCCCAAGTAAACCCATGTCCCCCCTCTCCGTAAGACAGATCAAATGACACAGATGGGTTTAAGCTCAACGTGCCAGCGTAGGGTAAGAGCTGCTCCAAGAGCAGGACGATTTGGTTGCGGGCAAAGGTTTCAACATCTTGCCAATTGAACAATTCAAGCCGGATATAGAGCTTTAAATATTTTCGAATAGAGGCCTGATCTTTAATTTTTTTGTGCGCTAACTGTAAGGCAGCGTCCATCACAGGCAGCTTAAAGTGTTTGCCTAGTTTACGCGACAGTTGATCAACGTCTGGTAGCTGGAGCCCACCGTAGGTGATTTCACCGTTCAAAAAGACCAAAAACCTGGACTGCTTGAGGTCTGCATAATCAGACGTGGCCTCTATACAAGCGACTCCACTAAAGTTTTCATGCTGCAAATTCAAAAGAGCACGACTTAACTGTTCTGCCTGAAACTGAAGCATTGACACTTTTATACCTTTACTTTCCCAAACTCGGGCGTTGAGCAAATAAACAAAATCTATTTATTTATGCCCATCTTAAATAGAGGCAAAGCATCTTAGAAGAGAAAATACACGGTTTGAAGAGAAGCGTATATTCACGGTTCAAAGCTGTATTCTGGCTGGGTGTTTTTAGGGGGATGGCAGCCCATCTACCTCAGTGTAAAGAGTCCTGTTGAACAAGATATTCAACAGGACTCTGACAAAATCTTCAGCTCAACACATGAGAATGAAAGGTTAAGAGAATAAGATACTAGAGAATGGAAGGCTAGCCATCCACCACCCGCGGATTCCAACGAGAGCGCTGTTCTTCGATATGCATATTCTCTGTATTTTTCTTGAGATGTCGTGGGCTGCTCTCAAAAGATAAGGAAGACGGTAGCGCATCTGCCCCATATTCTACCTGGATAAACGAAGCTATTTCTTCATAAGATGGTGAAAAACGATCGTTCGAGATTGAGGCGATAGAAGCTTGATGGGCCCTGAGTGCAGCAGAAAACAGCCCGGTTCCGTCATCAAAGAAGCGCTCAGTGGTTTCCCCGTATTGGTCATAGGGGTAAAAAGCTAAGTCTTCGGGAGCAGTTGCAGCTACCCAAGAAACGTAGGACCAGTATTCACTGAAGGTACCAAACTCATTGGCAGAGCGCATCATCATCAACAGCCAGTGATCGGTAGACTCATAGTATCTGCCTAGCCGCTGTCGGAATGTTTTTAGGTGATCTTGCTTAAACCACAGATGGTGGGGGATAAAGGTTCCCTCATCGTCTGTCAGGGCCTCAACCCCTAGCACTGAAACAATCCACTTTTCCCACTTCGAGACAATACTGGCGTTGCCCCAGCCGTTGTGCTGTAGGAGAGCAAAGGAATGTTGAACGGCCCCTGCCCCCTCGCGAAGAAGCGGCCAGGCGTTGACAGGTAGGAGGTCGCTGTCCCAAACAACATACCACTCGCTCAGATCATCAATGCCCTCAAAGGCACCGAGCTTTAGCAACTGCTGGTAAAACCAGCCTGGAGTATACAGAGATTCGCCTAGATCGAGCTCTGCACAGATACGATCCTTGGTCAGGCCCACCCTCTGAAAAAATGATTCCTCCTGATGAATATGGAGGGGGGCGGTTTGCCACCCCTGAGAGGCCGTCATCAAAAGACGCGCCTGGAGCGCTGGCGTGATGATGTGAATCGATCGAGGCTGGTAGTGAGTGGTCAACCCCTCCAAGACCGCTCTGGTGTTCCAACGCAGCTTATAGAGAGGGATAACAATATCAAACGGGATGCTTGCCATCGCTTTACCTAAACAGCTGACAATGCTTCTAGCGGCTCCGCTGGGTAAGGCTGGACTGATTCAACCAAGCTATGCCCCACAGTTGAGGGGTCTTCTAGGCCAACATCACAGCAAAGCGGATCGATGCCTAACCCCTGCCGCGGATAGTCTATACAAATCGCTTGGTATTCATCAATTGCCTTGAAAAGCGCCTCTCGAGTCAGAGCGTTTAAGTAGGCGCACTGACCAATCTCACCCTTGGGCAGGGGTGCCGCAAGATTTTGCCCTCGCTTTTGAACAATCTTTTCTTGAGAGTTCCAGAGGGTCCCTTTTTTAAGCAGAATATCGTGCCAAAGGCTGAGCCCGAAGGAACTAATCAACCGAAGGATGCGGTGGCATGCTTCAGCGCTAATCCAGCCTAGGCGATGGCTCAGGTAGGCCCCAAACCCCATGCCGATGGCAACCGCGTGGCCGTGCAAGAGCCCCGCTTCGATTTCAAAACCGGGGGACCAGGTGTGCCCATAGGCATGGGGTCGGCACTGGTGGGTCTCATAGAGGTTGTCATACTCAGCTGCCACGTAGCTACGCAAGGCCGCCCCCAGAATCTTCTGAGAGAGGACGTTGATTTCATCTTCGGGTTCGCAGTTGATCGTGCCAAAACGGGTTGTGATTAAGGCTGGGCCAGCCTTCTCTAAATCATGAAACAGGTCTGCATCCTTGACCACTGCCATCTTGATAATCTCGATGATGCCGTGGCGCAGCCAGCCTTCACGCAGCGTTTTGAAGAAAAAGCGATCGGTGATTGAGAGCACCGGTGGATGATACGCCCCGAAGAGATTTTTGTAGCCAAAGCCGTCGCAGCAGGTTCGCGGAGAAGGGCCTGCATCGATGCCAGCCACAATCGATGTCGAGAGCATCACATAGGGGGTATTTCGATGGTACAAAGCACAGGCAAGCCCCCCAGTATCGGCCAAGACACCGCCCCCCATGATCAGCACTGGCTCATTTCGCGAGATGCCAAGATGCTTAAAGTCACCGAGCATGCGTTCAACGGTAGAGATCCCTTTATCTACTTCCATCGCGCGGTAGATAAGTTTTTCTAGCCGAATGCCGTGGTAGCTAAAGTAGTGCTCAATCTGCTCACCGTAGAAGCGTTCTACGGTCTGATCAACAAGACAAACACAGCGCCCAAAAGAGATATAGACATCTCTTAAAGTATCCTGTTCAGGATCTAAAGTGTTATCAATGAGCTTGATTGACGTAAAGGTACTTGACCGAATGACAGCTTCAATGGTCTGATCGTCGGCTGTACTTTCAACGTAACCACGACTCTCGCGATAGCTAGAGGTAGGGTAAATAGCGTGGGGGTTTTCGTCGACAAGACGCTCGGCTAATGCCCGATAAAATGCCCCAGCCTGGCTGAGAGTGAGACGTTCCAATAGCTTGTGCTCACCCAGCTCAGAGGGATGAACCCGATTGGCAAAGGCGTACCATTCAGCCCCCGCAGAATCATCAAAACCGGCTATCAGCTTGGCCAGCAAGCCGAAGAACCGGCTGAGTGAGAAGTTTAGGCAGCTGCGAAGGCTGCGACAGGCCGCCAGACTCTCAATAGCGTTGGCATCAGCAAACTCTCTGCCAAGGTCTCTAGAAAAAGCTGGGCTGTAAACGAGTGAGAGAAGCAGGCTTTTGAATAGTTCACTGCAGCAGATTGCCTCAACGGCATCGTCCAGGTTCTGTTCTGTCAGGACATCTCTGTCAAAGGTGTTGACAAAAGTCTTAATCGCCAAAATGGTCTTCTTTGTCATTACTTATCCAGAAAAACACACTCGAAGTTTTGTTGCAAAGTATCAAGCCGTTCTTAAAGGTAACTTAAATCGCTATTGCGGAAATTAAAAGAAGATTATGTAGTCAAACTTGCCAAGAAGAAGCTTAGGGGAAAATTAGGGGTTAAACCGTATGCTGCGACACCACTTACTAGTATCAATCTACACAAAGGCCGAGACATTCAGTATAGAAAGGTACAAATCGATAGCGCTAGCAGGCAATATTACCCTCATCATATTCTGTCCGAATATTTCGTCCGAATATTCCGTCCGAATATTCCGTCTGAAAAACGATGCCCAGCTACCCTACCAACCAGTCTAAAAGAACTTCAAGTAGCGCTGAATTTCCCAATCTGAGACGTGGCAGTGATACTCTTCCCATTCTTGAACTTTAAAGTCGGCATAGGTTTGATACATCAGTGGCCCCATAACAGTTTTGCTCAACGGGTCAGCGGTAAAGGCTGCGATCGCATCCCCCAGTGTCTTTGGTAAAGTACCTATGCCCATGGCTTTCAGCTCATCCAGGGAATAGGTATACATGTTTTCTGTGTGCGGTTTGCCTGGGTCAAGCCCCTCACGGATACCCTCTAACCCAGCGGCCAAAACCATGGCGGCCCCCAAATATAAATTGGTTGAGATGTCAGCTGCACGACATTCTACCCGGCTGCCGCCGTGCGGAATTCGCAGCATGTTGGTTCGATTGTTGTCACCATAGCACACGTACACAGGAGCCCAGGTAAACCCAGACATACTACCCCGACTTACCAAACGTTTGTAGCTGTTAACGGTAGGGCAGGTAACAGCTACAATTGCCTGAGCATGCTTGAGGATACCGGCGATAAACTGGTATCCCAGTTTCGAGAGGCCGCACGCATCTGTCGGGTCTTCGAATAAGTTTTGACCGGTCTCTAGATCGGCTAGAGACATATTGTAGTGAGCACCGCTGCCGGTTTGATGGGCATAGGGCTTGGGCATAAAACTGGCAAAATACCCCTGCTCACGGGCCAACTCTTTGACCATCAGCCGAAAGAAGGTAAGCCGGTCGGCCATTTTTAACGCATCACAGTAGGCAAAATCAGTCTCAAACTGTCCCTGGGCATCTTCGTGGTCAAAGGAATAGACGTCCCACCCCAGGCCGTTCATGGCGCTGACAATACGGTCCAAGATTTTGTAATTATCTAGCACCGTGGGCAGTGCGTAGCAGGCCTTAGAGAGGGTATCGCGATCGCTAACGGGGCCAAAGCCCGTCTCGGTTTCCTTAAAAATAAAAAACTCTGTCTCGATGCCAAGGTTAAACCGATACCCCATCGTTGCCGCCTGCTTGAGGACGTTCTTGAGAATGGTGCGACAGCAGGCTTCAAAGGGTTGCCCGGAGAGATATAGGTCACTGGCAAACCAGGCCACTTCTGGGTTCCAGGGCAGTATGGTAGCGCTATCGGGGTCAGGCATGGTAGCCACTTCATCATCGTTGATCGCTTGGGGAACCCCCTCTAGGGCCGCGCCGGTAAATAGCTCTGAACCTTTCATCATGCGATCAAAGTGATTCAGCGGGACGACTTTGCCCTTACACATGCCGTGGAGATCGACAAAGCTTGCCATCGCGTATTTCACACCCTGTTCTTGAAGGGATTGTTGCAACGCCTGGAGGTCTGGGGAAAGGGGGGCAACGTTTGGATAGGACATTTTGGGGACAGGTTTTGAATTTTGAATGTCAGCTTTAGGTTTTGAGCCAGCCCTGAGCATTGTCACAGGGCTGGGATCAGCGGGGGAGCGATATTGTCTTGACGACAGCAGATGTCAACAAGCCATGTGATGGCCCTAAGGAAACGGCCTGCTATACAGGCTGCTGCTTGGGCAGTATAAGCTGTGTCCTATTATTAAGCTACCAGCGGGAGGATAAAAGCATAGACCACATCCGGTTTGAAAACTTGAGGCTTTCCCTCCGGCAAACGACCGGCCTACCCCGTAGGGCAAACGACCGGTCTGGATGTGGACACGGTTTAACTGCCGCAGATGGTCAGACGTTCTTGGTGTTTTCTTAACCTCAAAATATTAATATCACAGGAATAAAAAGCGGGCGCTACCGAGGCATAGGTCGTTTATTTTAAGTCAAAAAAGCGTGGTTGATTTTTCTGTTGTGGTCTGCACCTATAACGGTGAGGCACGTTTGCCAGCGGTGCTAGAAGCCCTGCAAACCAATCGGTCAGCATGGGCTCAACAGGGCAGCCTGCCACACGAGGTATCGCGAACTTCCCCCTGTCGCTTTACCTGGGAAATTCTGATCGTTGACAATAATAGTCACGACAATACAGCTAGCGTTGTCAAGCAGTATCAGCAAAACTGGCCTGATGGCGTTGAGCTACACTATGCCTTTGAGCCTAGGCAGGGGTTAGCCTATGCCAGACGCCGTGCCGTCAACAGTGTTCAATCTGACTGGATAGGCTTTTTAGATGACGATACGATCCCGGCGAATAACTGGGTGCATGCAGCCTATCAGTTTGCCCAGCAGCATCCCGAGATTGGCGCTTACGGTAGTGAAGTCTGCGGAAAGTATGAGACGACGCCACCACCAGGGTTCTCACGGATTGCCAGCTGCCTAGCGGTGATTCAACGGGGCGATCAACCCTTTCAATATGCCCGTCGTCACGGGGTGCTGCCGGCTGGTGCTGGCATGGTGATCCGGCGGCAAGCCTGGTTGTTGCACGTCCCCCAAACACCAAAATTAACCGGCGTTTGCGCCAATTCGCTCCAAGCCAAAGGAGAAGATGTCGAAACTCTCTCCTATATTCGTCAGGGGGGCTGGCCTATTTGGCACAATCCCCAGATGCGGCTGTTTCACCACATCCCGAAAGCGCGCCTGGAACGCACCTACCTGTTGCAGCTCTTCCACGGAATTGGGCTGAGCCGCTATCCGCTGCGAATGCTCCGCTACTCTCGCTGGCAGCGCCCTGTCATGGTTCTGCTCTATGCCCTCAGCGATCTGCGCAAGCTGGGGCTGCACCTGTTAAAAACACAGACAATTTACCCGCTGGACACGGTAGCCGCCTGTGAACGAAAATTGCTGATCAGTAGCCTGCTCAGTCCGATTTACCCGCTGCGTTCGGCTGGGCCGGTACCAAATCTCCCCTCCTCTCCTCCCCATGTTCCCACCCCGTTCCCCCATGCCTGACGGCGCTCCACCGATCACCTTTTACATCCCTCCCGCTTTCTGGCCCCAAGACCTCCCAACGGATGCCAATCAAAACTGGCCTGGCTTTGGCCTGGGCATCTACGCCTGGACAATCCAAACCGCGCTCAGGCTCCAGGCGTATGGGTTTCCGTGCCAGCTAAGCGATCGGCTCCCCAAGACGGGCATCCTCTTGTTTCACAGCAACGCCCTCCGAGCTGGGCCGCTCAGGCCCAGCCCACAGCGGCTGCCTATTTGTATCAAAGCCGAAGCCTTACCCTGTCCCTACACCCCGTTGCATATTGTGCAAAACCAGCAGGAGACCAGACTCGGCCAGCATTACTTTATGCCCCACTGGCCACAGCCCGGATTGCTGAGACGCGATCGCAGCCGGGGTAATCGGTTTGAAACGATTGCTTTTTTGGGTCATCGCAACAGCCTAGCGCCCGCGTTACAAGCGCAACGATGGCGAGATCAGCTAGCCGAGTTAGACCTCACCTGGCAGCCAATTGTCAACGAAAACGCCTGGCATGATTACACGGCCCTCGACAGCCGCTGGCATGACTATCGCCAGATAGATGCGATTGTTGCGATTCGCAGCTTTGATCAACGTCGCTATTCTCACAAGCCTGCAACCAAACTATATAACGCCTGGCTGGCAGAGGTACCCGCTATCTTAGGCCCAGAGTCAGCCTATCGAGCAACCGGTCACAGCGGTCGAGACTATCTTGAAGCCGACTCATCAGCAACATTAATTCACCATTTGAAGCAACTAAAAAGATCTACAAAGTTGCGGAAAGCTTTAGTAAATGAAGGTATCCGCCAAGTTAAACTGTATCAGCCACAACATATTTGTCAAAAATGGTGTGATTTTTTAGAACAGGTGGCTATTCCTGCCTATGATCGGTGGTGTACTCAACCTAACTGGAGACGCTGGCAGCTGACTCAGGCCGGGCTGCACGGCTATAGCGTCAGGGTCCAAGGCAGACTCATGCGACTGAGACGATGAGGAGAAATCTATACGGGTAACCTTGCGATAGCCTGACCTTTGTAGCCACCGGATCGCAAATCTATAAAAATCAACCTGTTTTGATAAGTAGTGTCTTGAAAGACTTAACAGCTATTTACTATCTACAGTCACTATCTACAGTCGCTATCTACAGTCGCTATCTACAGTCACTATCTACAGCCGCTATCCACCGCTTATGTTATGTGCCGATGCATCTACCCACTCGGCAGTACCTATGACCGTCACTAATTTTCTATGAAGTTGTTTTACTATCAACGTCGCGACCTCGCTCCCAACTTTGGCGACGAACTTAATAACTGGCTTTGGCCAAAGCTGCTGCCGGGCAGTTTTGACGATGATGGATCCACTTTGTTTGTGGGCACTGGCACCTTGCTCAATAGTCTGCTTTTAGAGCGTACAAAAGCAGCTCAGCGACTCATTATTTTTAGCACAGGAGCTGGCTACGAGCAGCCGCTACAGCAGATCCCGTCGCACTGGCAAATTGCCTGCGTACGAGGCCCCCTCTCAGCAGCTGTACTGGCGCTGCCTACCCGATCTGCGATCGCAGACGGGGGCATCTTAGTCAATCGATGCTTTACCCCAACCGGCGAAAAAACCTCCGAATACGGGTTTATCCCCCATATTCACCACGCCACCTATGCCGCCCCCGACTGGAAACAGATCTGTGAATCCCTCGGGATTCGTTACATCGATCCGCGCGGCCCCGTCGAGCAAGTGTTGGAGTCTATTAGTCAGGTCAAAACGCTGCTTGCTGAAGCCATGCACGGTGCCATCGTTGCCGATGCCCTGAGAGTACCCTGGCTCCCGATTATAACCAGTCCCCGGATTTTACGATTTAAATGGCAAGACTGGTGTGCCGCCATGGAGCTGCCCTATCAGCCGCAGGTCGTCTCGCCGCTGGCGACCTATCCCCGCTATGGCTGCGGGGTGCGCTCAGGGGTGCGCTCAGCCGCACACTGGCGAGATTGCTGGCAACAATCGGGGCGGCTGCTGAGCCCGCAAAAGATCTCACAGCGGCTAACCCAAATCATGGCGCAGAGCCAGCCCTCTCTGAGCAAAGATGCCGTACTAGAGCAGCGGCTAGAAAAATTGGAATACGCTCTACTGCGGCTTTCTTCAAGGTTCTGAGCCTTTAGATAGCGCATCTGGACAGCGCATCTGGACTCCCACCGTGAGATCCAGAAATTACTGGGAATACTTAAAAAGCTTGATATGTGTAGTCAGCAATACCGGCTGACAGCGATCGCATCAAGCTGATTTTCAACCTGGTGATCAAGCGTTTGTCTATATGAAACATCCTATCTGGTACACTTCAGCCTCTTTGCTAGTAGCCCTTATGTTTGCGGCTCCTGAGGCTGCTCAGAGCGAGACCGTTGAGGCAGAAGCGGTGATCTCACAGGAACCTACCGCTGCCGATTTAGGTACTGACTTCGCTATCCGCCCCCGCTTTGGCCTTGATTTTGATACCGCTGGCAGCGGAGCCGAGTCTTTTGGACAGTTTGAGAGCTTTATTCCTCTCTGGCAAAATGCCGGTCGCGAACTGCTTTTTTTCCAAGGGCAGCTTCTGTTAGATACCGATGCCAATCTAGGCACCAATCTACAGCTGGGCTACCGTCACTATCTCCCCAGCTCAGACCGTATTTTCGGCGGCTATATCGCCTTTGACAAGCGCGGTACCGACAGTGCCAGCTTTGATCAGCTGGGTATTGGCTTAGAAACCCTGGGCGAAAACTGGGATTTGCGCTTAAACGGCTTTTTGCCCATCGGCGATCGCCGTGAGTTAGTAGATAGCAACACGGTTGATGCCGGTACGCAGCTGACTAATCTGCAATTTATCGGCAACCAGCTGATCGCCGATAGTCAGCAGCAGCAGGCAGAAATCAATCGCTTTGAGTCAGCCTTAGGTGGGTTTGACTTAGAGCTAGGCACTAAGCTGCTCGATATTGGCGAGGCGGGTGCGCTGCGTGGGTTTGCAGGGCTATATTACTACGACGGTGAGGGCGTGGATGGGTCATTGGGGTGGCGGCTACGGCTGCAGGCAGAGCCCACCGACTATCTGCGAACTGGGCTATCGGTTCAGAATGACGATATTTTTGGCACCACCGTTCGGTTTAATATTGGGGCCGCCTTCCCGGGGTATCGGGCCACCAGTTCTGGCACAGATAGCAATACCGTCCTGGCCCGTCTGGGTGAATCAATTGGCCGCACGGGGCATATTGTGGTCGACGAGCAAACCGAAGTGGGTGACGTTGTCGCCACCGAAGCCGATATTCAGACAGGGCCCGTACTCAATCCTGCCACCGGCGATCCTTGGTTTTTTAACCATGTTACCCCTGACGGCGCTGCCGGGGATGGTACCTTTGAGGCCCCCTACGATACGGTTACTGATGCGACCAACACCATTCCCACCGACGGCAACGGCATCATTTATATTGCTGATAGCAACGGCGCTGTGATCTCAGAGGCCCTGACCATTCCGGGTGGGGTCCAGCTGCTTTCGACGGGGCCAGCGCAGTTTATTGACGCCTTCGATGAGTCTGTTCAGATCCAGCTGCCGTTCTCAGACAGCGGAGACTTCCCGATTATTCAGGGAAATGTTGAGATGAATAGCAGCCCCAGTGGCCCAACCGTACTGTCCGGCTTCAGCGTTCAAAATGATGACGGGGTTGGCATCACTGCCGACAATTCACTCGGCGAAATTGTGATTAGCGACAACCGAGTGACTGCGTCAGGGGCCAGCATTGAAGCAAGTACGGTTGAATCAACCACCGCTGGCGGCGTCACGGTTAGCAATAACCTCTTAAGCACAGGTATCGACGTTGACGCCAATAACTCTACCGTCACGGGCGATATCATCATTAGCGGCAACCAGATTGGAGAAGCGAGTGAAACTGAAGCAGAGAGCAGCGGTATTGGCGTCAACTTAGACGGGGCTACCCTAACAGGCAATATCACGGTTACTGACAACGAAATTAAATATTCAGGCATCATTGTTTCATCTCAAAACAGCAGCCTTACTGGCGATATCACCCTCAGTGAGAATGCGATCGAAAATGGCTACAGCTACGGGATTGGGATTGGTAACACCCAAACTACGATTGACGGCAATATTGTTATTAGCGGTAATGTCATAGAAGCCGAAGGGTTTGGCATCCTGATGGCCAACTATAGCTATAACGACATTAGTGGCGAACTGATCATTAGCGATAACGTGATTGGGGGCGAAGCGGTTGAAGCTGTTCCCTATGGCGGGGTTGTTGTCCTCAACTTTGAAGACAGTGCGATCGGCGAGGGGGTTACGGTCAGCGGGAACACGGTTGAAGCCCAAGCCATCGGCGTCGGGGTTGTTAACTACAGCTACAGCGAGATTGCTGGAGGCGTCACCATTACGGGTAACCCAGATATTCAGGTTAGCAGTGACGGCGATGCAGGCTTCTTTTTCTTTGAGAACGGGGCAGCGGGCATTGCTGTGGCCAATGCCAACGGAGGCACCCTCACCGATGGGGTAAATATCAGCGAGAACGGCTCTATTCAAGTCGCAACCGATGAAACGGCTCCCGCACTCGGGATTGTTGTGCTCAACACCGATGGCCAAATTGAGGGCAGTGTTGAGATCAACAACAACTTGTCTATCGATGTCACAGGAGCGAATACAGACATCAATCCCACTAATCCGTCAGACTTTGGGACAGCTGGGATTGTAGTGGCCAATTACTCAGATGACAATCCGAGTACTATCAGCGGTGACATTACCATCAGCGGTAATCCTGACATCAGCTCTAGCGAATATGGCATTGTCATCGTCAACAGCTCAGACTACAGCTATGGGGGCGACGGCATTGGCGGTGATATTACGGTTGCTAGCAACGGGGTAGTCGCGGTCGATGATGGTGTTTTGGTTGTCAACCTCGACGAGATTGAGGGTTCGGTAATTCTCTCAGGGAGTACCATCACGTCTGGCCAAGACGACGGTGTTGATTTTAGCAACCTAACCCCTTTTAGCGATATTGACGGCGACGTAACGCTGACTGGTAATACGATTGACGCCGATGGCGATGAGGTTAAATGTACTAACAACGGTACGATTGCAGGCAGTGTGTCATCCCCGAGTGCATGTCAGAATACCCCAATGCTCCCTTAAAAATATCGGCCTCTGCGAATTTTCAAGCGCTGCTGGCGCAGCAGCATATCAGCCTATTAGTTTCGACCTATCAAGCGGGCAAGCTGATGATTTTGCGGGCCGACCAGGGCAAGCTCAATGTTCACTTCCGCAGTTTCAAAAAGGCCATGGGCCTTGCCGCCAATCGAACTCGGCTGGCGGTGGGGACGGCTTTTCATATCCATGAGCTGTACAACATGCCAGCGGTGACCTCCAAGCTCGATCCGCCAAACCGGCACGATGCTTGCTATATTCCCCGCAACAGCCACGTCACGGGAGATATCGATATCCATGAGATGGGCTGGGCGGGTGACGAGCTGTGGTTTGTCAATACGCGCTTTTCGTGTCTGTGTACGTTAGATCCGGCCTATAGCTTTAGCCCACGCTGGCGACCGCCGTTTGTGAGTGCCTACGCGCCGGAAGATCGGTGTCATCTAAACGGTTTTGCCATTGTTGACAGCCGACCTAAATATATCAGTGCATTGGGCCAAAGCGATCGGGCCCAGGGCTGGCGAGAGCATAAAGCCAGCGGCGGCCTGGTCATGGAGATTGACCACAGTGAAGTGATTGCCCACGGGCTCTCGATGCCGCACTCGCCACGCTGGTATCGCGATCGGCTGTGGATACTCGAGTCGGGGCAGGGGAGTCTGGCCACGATCGATCTGACCCACGGTCAGCTAGAGACCGTGGCCCAGTGCCCGGGCTTTACCCGAGGCATCGATTTTGCGGGGCCGCTGGCGTTTATCGGGCTATCTCAGGTGAGAGAAAGCGCTGTTTTTAGCGGGCTGCCCCTGACAGAGCGTCTGGATGAGCGCACCTGCGGGGTTTGGGTGGTGAACATTGAAACCGGACAAACCCTGGCCCATCTAAAGTTTGAGTCCGGGGTAGAAGAAATATTTGCGGTGCAGGTACTGTCAGGGATTGGCTTCCCTGAAATTATGCCTGAAGATGAAACGTTAGTGGGTAAGTCCTATGCGCTGCCCCCTGAGGCCCTGGCTGAAGTTGAGATGAGAGCATGAGCGTGAACCCAATTCTTTCAAACGCGATACGGTCGCAGGCGACAGCGGGCACACCGCTGTCTGTACAAAAGCTCGGTACGATTCCTCCCCCCGACAAATCGCTGCGGGCGATGGGCGTCTACTATCTGACCTATCAAAGCGAGGCGGCGGGGCACAGCCGGATTGCCGCTAAACTATTTGTGCCAGAGGGGACAGCTCCGGCAGCGGGCTGGCCAGTGACGGTGTGGTGCCACGGGCTGGGTGACCCCGCCATGGACTTTCGGCGCTGGCCCTACGAGGGGGATGACTGGCAAAATACGCGCGGCTATTTAACCGGGCGCTGGGCGCATGCGGGCTATGCCACGCTAGTGCCCTGGCTGCCGGGGGCGGGTCCGTCAGAACCGCTCATGTCTTACAGTCCGCTGTCGCTGGCGCGCAATGCGCAGGCGGTGGCCGATGGCTGGCTGGCATTGCAACAGCTGCCGACGGCTTTGGCGACAGGCGCACTCAATGCTGATGTTGACCCCCTACCCCGATTAGATCATCAGCGGCAGGTGCTGCGATCTGACTGTGTGTCTACGCCTTTGCTGGTTTACTTGGCGGCGCACTTGCAAGATTTTCCAAGTTTGCAGGGCGTTCGGGCACTGGTGGCGGATGATTTTCAGCCCAGCGTGGCCTATAACATCAGCTATTTGACGCCCTATTTTCTCAAGCTGACCGGGCGGATGGCTGCCGCCATGCGCTGTATCTGGTCGCGCACGACATGGGCACTGGCAAAAGAGCAGGGCTGGCCGCTAGATACGTTTTTTACGCCCGCTGCGATTGAGCTATTTGGGCAGCCTGTAGAAACCCCCGTGGGGAGTCGCGATCGCATCTTTGCCTCACGCTTGGTCCCTCCGGGCCGCAGCGAACTTGCACCCTTACTAGAGTCAGCCGTCACTGCAGCGATTGGCCGTGTCCCGACAGGCGCAGACATTCGCGACTGGGTCTTTTCACCCCAAATGCAAAATTGGATGGGTTTGGGTAACCTACAAGCCCTAGTGAGTGCTCCCTTTTATCAGGCCTACTACGCAGCCTCTGACCCATTCTTTGCAGAAAATATCTCGCCGTTTACCCCCGGCGTACCGCTGCTGGTCATCCCCCGCATGGGGACTGCCGCCGTGAATACAGGCGGGTTACCCAGCTTTGACGAGCGCTATCAAAATCTGACCCTGCCTAAGCTCAAAACCCTGCAAAGCTGGGGCTGGCAAATTGAGCTGATCAAATCCAATGCTCCGACGGGGACCTCCTTCTCAGGCGGGAGTGCCCAGCAAGCGGTTTTAGACCGCCTCAGCGAGATCTTGGCTATAGCTGACAGACTTGTTTAGTTTTTGCCCAGCCGATGGGCGGTTCACATTCCAGACCAGCCCTGTCCTTTCTAAAACGCGAATAAAGTAGCCGCTAATGTCAATCTGCCACCAGTGGTGAGCATTGATAGCCGAGTTGGGAAAAGCATGGTGGTTATTGTGTAGCGAAAACCCCAGCGTTGGCAGGGCTAGCCAGTGGTTGTTACAGCTCTGGTCGCGAGATCGATAAGGACGATTGCCGTAGAGATGGCAGATGGAATTGATGCTCCAAACCAGGTGATTAACCACACCGATTCTGATTAGGCCGCCCCACAGAAAGCCGCCAAATGCACCGTCCCATGACCGGGTGAGGCCCCCTACTAAAGCAGCAGGGATGATTAGCCCCAAAATGACGTAGAAAAAATAATCACGATGAGCAGTACGAACCAGGGGATCCCTGAGTAAATCTTTGATCCGTCGAGACCAGCGCGGCGGATTCGACGATTGGAACAGCCAGCCTGAATGGGCGTGCAGTATCCCTCTAATTGGAGAATGGGGGTCGAGGGGCCGATCGCTGTATTTATGATGGGTACGATGGATGCCCACCCACCAAATAACTGAACTTTGAAACGCCATTGACCCGAGCGCTGCAAGCACAGTGCGGACACCAGGATGAGCCTGGAAGGAACGGTGGGCAAAATGACGATGAAAGCCGACCTCGATTCCTAACAGCGTCAGCGCACACAGGGTGGCAAACACACCTATTTCTGCGGCACTAAACCCCTGCTGACAGCCTCGGTAGATGGCAAACAGGAGGCTAACCGGGGGGATGATTTCAGTCACTAAGCAAAGGGCCGTAAATCGAGTAAAACGCATCATCAGGGGGTAAAGGGTACTGGCAACCTGACCTGTGATTGCTCACATATCAAGAATATTCGTTTATAGCGTACCCATCGGGGGGTAGAAAACTCGGTTTACCGCATGTTTTCCTAGCAGAAAGTTACCCATCGATATTTAAAAACAAGCCTGTCAGCGCACCAACAGACTTGAGAGCTCAGCTGCCTGGCCAGCTTCGACGGGTTAACAACTCTAGTGCTGCCAGTCGAGTCGCCGCCAATGGCTAGGCTACTAAAGCTAGCAATCTGCCAGATCTAGAAGCCGACTCTGACGACGCAGCTTTTGATAACCGGGGGTTTTGGGGACAATATTGGGGTTGCGCACGACAGGGGTTTTCGACAACACGGCAATCATGCCCGTGTGGCCAGACTCTAGCGACGTATTGGTCAATAACTCAACCACTGATACCGACAGGTGCACTTCAATTAAGCTAATCAGGCGCTGTTTCACAATAAAGTCAACACTCGCCCGCACCTGAGTTGCTAACTGTACTTGCTCGTTGTCAGCCAAAAATTTTTCTAGCTTAGTGGGTGACCCCTCAAGCGTCACTGCCAACTGCTTTTCAAAGAGATGGCAGACCACTCGCGTCGGCTTTTGGCCCAGCAGCTGTTGATAAAGCGTTTGAACAGCTTGAGCCAGGTCTCGCTCCAGCTGCCCTGCGGTTTGCGAGGGGCGCTCCGCCGAGTTGACCGACGTTGAACAATCCGGGTGATTAGACTCCATAAATTTGACGGGTGGACTAAGAGAACATGGGCAGCAAACCTTAAACCTGCATCGCATACAGCAAACCTAGGCGTGCGTTTATCCTGAACAGCAAGCGTCTGATGCAAAGCAAATTTCACGGCTCTACCAGTACTGAGTCACTCAGAACGTTGGCTACACGAATACTCAAAGAGGCGCATACTTGTCACTTAACATATATTAACAAAATGAATAAGAAATGTGACAAAATTTACCGCGATTCTTATATTTCACATTTTGCCTGTGACGCTACCAGCCTAGCGCGGTTCGAATTTGACTGGCCAGCTCCAGTGGACGAAAGGGCTTAGCAATAACGGCAGCGACTTCCTCGGGGTTGATGTTGTCTTGGGCCAGTGGTTTAGTCTTGGCCGTCACAAAAATAACTGGGATTGAGACTATTTGGGGAATGGCTTTAAGCTCTTTCAAGGTTGTAGGCCCATCCATCTCAGGCATCATCATATCTAATAAAATTACATCTGGGGTTTGAGCCATCACCATCTCTATTGCCTGATGCCCCGATCTGGCTTGTAAAATTGTCCAATCAGTTTGCATCTCAAGGGCCAGTGTGGCAATCGCCCTGGCATCATCTTCGTCATCAACTAACAGAATCGTTTTGCTCATCGGATCTCCTAGCTAGCGGGCAATGAATTGATAGGCAGTGCGACATAAAAGGTGCTGCCCTGACCCAGGGTACTCTCTACCCAGATCTGACCACCGTGTTGCTGCACAATGTTGCGGCAAATGGCAAGCCCCAAACCAGTGCCCCCCTTCTTACGAGAGTCTGACGCATCGACCTGCTGAAATCGCTCAAATATACTGTGCAGCTTGTCGTGGGGGATGCCGCGTCCCTGGTCAGCCACCTGAATTAGCAGGTAGGGACAGGTCAAAGGAACAGTCGGTATAGCCTCAGCAGTCTCTATCACCAGCGCACTCAAATGCACAGTGCCGTTGGGATGAGAAAACTTGATGGCATTGCTCAAAAGATTAGTCAGGGTTTGCAACATCCGGTCTGGGTCAACTGTTAAAGTAGCCGCAACGGGGGAAACCGTAAGCGCTACTTGGGCCTTGTCTGCCATAGTCTGCATTGCTTCGGTAGCCTGGGTCAGCAAGTCGCCAATCTCACAGGGCTGCACCTGCATGGTAATGGTGCCAGACCGGATTCGTTCTAGATCGAGAATGTCGTTAACTAAACGAATCAGCCGCTCGGTGTTGGTCGTGGCCATCTGCAAAATCTGTTGTCCCTGGGGCGATAGTCCACCCAGTTGACCACTGCTGAGCAAATCAAGCGCCCCAATCAGCGAATGCATGGGGGTGCGCAGTTCGTGGCTAACAATGGAGATAAATTCGTTTTCTAGTCGCTTGCGCTCGGTAATATCGTTGATAATATTGAGCGCGCAGGGTTTGCCATTTAAGGCAATATGCTCAATCGATAACAGCACCGTTCGCACAGTGTTGGCTTTAGTGCGAAACTCTAATTCTTGGTTGTAGCGGGCAATGGGAGAGCGACTCGCAGAATCATACTGGCCTTGGTCGAGCCAGCAGCGCAGGTCGGTTACAGTCTGATTAATGACTTCCCCCGTAGTATATCCGCTCATCTGTAAAAAGCTGGGGTTAACTTCCACAAGTCGATGTTCGGTCAGGTCAGTGATGGCAATGGGGCTAGGGCTGGCTAAAAATGCTTTCTCAAATTTTTCTTCGGCGCGACGGCGTTCGTCAATTTCCTGCTGAAGCTGCTGATTTTTTTGCTGGAGCTGCTTTTGCAGATTGCGGATAGTGAGGTGGTTATCGATGCGGGCTAAGACTTCTTCAACCTGGAAAGGTTTTGTAATAAAGTCTACGCCTCCAACACTAAAGGCTTTAACCTTATCGAGCACATCCCCTAAGGCGCTGATAAAAATGACCGGAATATCTCGGGTAATGGGTTGGGCTTTGAGCTGTTCGCAGACTTCATAGCCGTTCATCTGGGGCATATTAATGTCGAGCAAAATCAGATCCGGAGGGGCAGCCTGGGCTCCGCGCAGCCCGGTTATTCCTTTCGTGACACTGCGTACCTTATACCCTTTTTCAGTGAGCATCGATGAGAGTAGATGGAGATTTTCGGGGGTGTCATCAATGACTAAAATGTCTGCCTTATAGGAACTGGTCGCGGCGGTCATTATAAAATCTTCTCCGTGAGCTCGATGATGGTATCAAAGTCAAAATTTTCGATCAGGGTTGATAGCTCAGCTGCGATCGCACTCTGCTGGCGCGGCATCTGTTGAATCAGCGCCCGAATTTGCTCTGCCTCGATCTGTTCAGCGGCACGATGGAGCCGACAAATCCAGGGCTGAGGCATTTGAGCCAGCCCCTGCGCTAGCGTCAGCCTCGGCCGGTCAGCACTCAGCCCAACAGCTCCACGATTAATCAAAGATGACGCTGCTTCGCCCGCCTCGGCATAGGTATATTTCACACCCAGATGATGGGCCATCGTCGCAAAAATAGTGTGTTCTTGAAACGGCTTGCGAACAAAGTCATTGCAGCCTGCCGCCAAAACGGCGGTGCGCTCTTCTTCAAAAGCACTGGCGGTAAGGGCAATGATGATGGGAGATTTGGGTAATGGGTGGTGGGTGGTGGGTCGTGATTAGACGCGCCGAAACCCTCTACCCAATTCTCTCTACCCTCTACCTGTTTTCCCCGAATCCGCTGGGTGGCCTCATACCCATTCATCACTGGCATGCGCATATCCATCCAGATCAGATGCGGCTGCCAGGTTTGCCAAAGGTGAATAGCCGCCTGGCCATTCACCGCTTCTCGGATAGAGAAACCAACGGCGGAGAGCAGCTCCACCAGCAGCCGACGGCTATCATCGACGTCTTCAACGACCAGGATGCGGTAGTCGGGCTGGCCTGGGGCTAGGCCAGTCACCTGCTGGCTGGGTAAGGCTGGGGGAATCGCGACTGCGGGGGTAGCTTTGGCAAGCATGTCAAACGCAAAGGTAACGCCCTGGTCTGAGTTATTCTGAACTGTGATCGCCCCTCCCATCAGCTGGATAAATCTTTGGCTAATCGCTAATCCCAACCCTGTACCCTGATGGGTATTTTGATTTTTGGCAGATTGATAAAAAGGATCAAAGAGATGGTCAAGTTCTTCAGAGGCAATACCTGGGCCGGTATCCTGAACTTCGAAGGTGATTTTATAGCAGCGGAGGGTAGAGAGGTCAGCCGAGGGCGACGCCGTTATCTGGGCTGAAATTTGGAGCAAGACCCGGCCCTGCTGGGTAAATTTGATGGCGTTGCCCAGCAGGTTGAGCAACACTTGGCGCAGTTTACCTTCATCTGCTTCCACATATCGAGGGACTGCTTCGTCTATGTCAAAGCGCAGCTGCAGCCCTTTGGTATGTGCCTTGATCAGCAGCATTTCTTCGAGGGCTGACAAGAGCTGATACAGATCAAAGCGGGTTTCATTGAGGAGGGTACGACCGGCTTCAATTTTCGACATGGAGAGCACGTCGTTGATTAACGCCAGCAGATGCTCACCGCTGCGGTTGATAATATTGACCCGCTCTAGCTGGTCAGGATGGAGATCGCGATCGCGACCCATTAGCTGGGTAAACCCGAGAATGGCGTTGAGGGGGGTGCGGAGTTCATGGCTCATATTCGCCAAAAACTCGCTCTTTGCCAGGTTTGCGGCGTCTGCCTCTTGGGCGGTTTGCTCAAGCTGACGGCTGTAGTTTTCGAGCTGAGCGCGCGACTGGCTCAGCTGCCTGGCTAAGCCGGTCACCCCTAAAAATAAGGCCCCCGCAGACCCCAGCCCGACCACGACGATCGCGCCAGCTAGCTGGCGGGCCGGGTTAAAGGCCTCTTCTTGAGACATTTCAACAATCAGGGCAATATCTTGATCGTTGAGCCAGTGATAGACCCCAATGACAGGGACCTCCGCATAGTTAGCATAGAGGTCCTGGCCGCTTAGCCCCTGCATGGCGGCGTTGATGCCATCGCTGCTGGGGGTTTCAGGCAGGCTGCGCTCAGCATCCTGCTGACGAGAGATAAAAGAGGTTTTTTCAGCCAGGGAACCCACGATGTAGGTTTCCCCCGTATCTCCGAGCCCTGCTCGCTCTCGGACAATCTGATCAATGCGGTTGAGGTTGAGATCGGCCATCACCAGCCCAATCCGTTTACCAGTGCGATCGCGGATTGGCGAGGCATAGGTCACCGCTGGCTTACCCGTCTTTGGCGACACATGGAAGATCGGGGTAAACTCTTCTCCAGCCACCACTGTTTCAAAATAGGTCAGGTTTGTCGCAATCTCATATTTGCCCTCTCGGGCTTTGTCCGTCGAGAGCACGATCCGATTGCTCAGATCGACAACAGAGATTTCAGAAAACTTTGGTTTGAGGTCGCCAATGTCTACAAGATAGTCGCCCAAGCTCCGGTAGGCAGTCTCATTGGGGGCTGCTCCAGCGCCGCTGCTTAGCAGCCTTTGCAACTGCCGATCAACGTCAGGAAATTGGGCAATCATGAGAAAATCTTGTTCGCAAGACTCCAGCCACCGATTAATCTCTTTTTGCTTGAGCGTTGCCGTCACCCTGAGTCGATCAAACGCCGCCTGCTTTAAGGCCTGACGAGCCCTGACATAAGCCACCCCCCCCACCATTGCCACAGTGACCAGCGCAAGAATCAGAAACGCACTGGCAACTTTAGTGGTAAAGCTTGGCTTTTGGAACGACATGGACAAAGGGGAAAAAGAAAGGGGGAAAGGGCAAAAGGGGCAAAGAAAAGGGAAACGTCAATCGTAAGGATGGGCTAAGCCGCCAGTTAGTCTAAATACCAGCCAGCCGATCTGAACTGGCAGCCCATCTGGCGAGCCCATCTATGCCGATCTTGTATCTGCAACCGCTTTCAGACGATGGGATTAAGACCATTGTTCAAAAATCTCCTTAAGACGAGTAATGGCTTTGTCAGCGGCAGCTTCTGCTGTGATACCTTCCTTAACCATATCGTGGAGAACGGCACCCCAGATATTTTGCTCAAGGGCAACCCCATAAGCTGGATTCAGGGCATTTCCATAGGGCTGAGTTTGCCCCTCTAAGACGATTTGAGTCGCTGTAGACACGTGAGGATCTTCAGGATTTTGCCAGAAGGGATCGGACTTTAGGCCCTCGCTAGGGGGCATAAACCGTCCGTAAGACGTCTTGAGAAACTCGTTGGTCACCTCTGGTTGGATCAGATAGCTCAAAAACTGTTTTGCGGCTGCCAAATTAGGAGAGTCTGAAAAAATAATCGCCAGCCGGGTCTCCATCAGGTGTGACATCGGTGTTCCATCTAACTGGTTAGGCCAGGGAAGCGTACCCAGTTTGTTTTGATAGGTGTCAGGATCATTGCGCACCGCCGCTGGGATAGACAAGGTCGGGTTAGGCGTCATCAACACATTACGGTCAAGCAAATTACGATTGTTGTCAGGATCTAACCAGTCGGTCGCGTTCGGAGGGACATAGCCATCTTTATAGAGCTGGCTGTACCATTCAAGCACTTTGATAATGCCCGCGCGCACCTCAGGCCGCTCGACTAAGAGCCTACCCTGCTGATCTAACAGCTGGATGTCATGGGCTATCAAAGCTTGCTCAAATAGATGATAGCTATCTTTAGCCGGCACCGAATAGGGCAGCCCAAAGGCATAAATGTCATCCAGACCCTGCGCCCTTAGGCTGTCTTGGGCAGTTTTCCAAAAGTCCCAAAAGCCTTGCCAGTCTTTGGGAATATCGTCTGGCGTATAGCCTGCCTGAGCGAGTAAATCTTTCCAATAATGGATTTGAATCACCGATTGGTTAAGCGGTACCGCATAGTAGCGCCCCTGGGCTTTGTCTACGCCGTAGATATGAGCGGCCTGTAGCGCAGACGGCGTCAGCCGATCGGCCATAGGCCCAATGATATCTGTAACTTCTGCCAGCTTACCCTGCCACTCATCCACCGGATAAACCGACTTAGCTGCAAATAGAATATCAGGTGGGGTCCCGGCTTTACTGGCTCGTAAGGTTTTGGGAGCAATTTCGCCCGAGTTATAAAAGGATAGATTAACGGTCGTTCCGGTCTCTGCCTGCCATCGCTTAACAGCGGCGTCGATCGCTTCATCTTCTTCAATCACATAGCCTTTATCCCAGAGAATGGTCAGACCTGTTTTGGTGGTAGAGGCTGTCGTCACAGGATCTATCTGGGCAGAATTCGTCTGGGCAGAATCCGTCTGGGCAGAATCCGTCTGGGCAGAATCCGTCTGGGCAGAGGGAGAGCAAGACATCACCCAGACGCTAATTAGTAAACTTACCAGGCCATAGAGACCAGGTCTGAAGCGGCGTTTAGAAAAAGAATTCGTATTCATCTGGGGGTATCTGTAGGGAATATTTGGTTAGCCGGGGGGCCTAGAGAACAACGGCTGCAAGCTAACCCATCAGCGCGATCGCATCCAAAATTTCGTCAAAGTTAAATTGCTGCATCAGCTGTGTGAGCTTTTGCGCCAACGCAGCCTGCCCAGGTGGCATCACTTGAATCAACCGTCTGATCTGATGGCTGTCAACTTCGGTCGCAGCCTGTTGCAGCGAGGTGATCCACTCAGGGGGCAT
>JBCBZL010000016.1:0-29713 GCA_039815385.1 Cyanobacteria bacterium P01_A01_bin.114 | reverse complement strand
GCGAGTGCGTTCTCTGCACTTTCGATGGCTCGCCCCAGACAATCCAGAAACCAGTCTAGCCAGTTCGTGACATCAACCGTGCTACGCTGCTGCCTTTCGAGTTGGGTATAGTAGGTTTTTCGTTCTGACTCAATCTGGGCCGACATACTATAGAACCGATTGGATGTCCCATCGGCCCTGGCCAGAGCCATATCTGCAATAGCTCGCGCAATGCGACCATTGCCATCTTCAAAAGGATGTACTGTCACAAACCAGAGGTGAGCCAAACCTGCTTTGAGAACGGGGTCGAAGTCTGTGTCAGTCTCAAACCAGTCTAAGAATACAGTCATCTCATCATCGAGATTAGATGCTGGGGGGGCTTCGAAGTGAACTTTTTGACGCCCTATTGGGCCAGACACGACCTGCATAGGCCCTGCGGATTCTGGCCGCCAAGCGGCGACGGCAACTTGATATAGGCCACTCCGCCCGGTTGGGAATAACGCTGCGTGCCAGTTATACAAACGTTCTTTGGTCAGGGGCTGCTGGCAATTTTGGGTCGCATCAAGCATCATCTCAACAATGCCCTCGACATCACGGCTTGTTAGAACACCCCCCCCGATGTCTAGGCCAAGCTTACGGGCGATGGACGATCGGACTTCCTCAGAATCCAGAATTTTCCCTTCGATCGCCGATGACTGTACGACATCACTCGTCAGCGTATTCAGGTTTGCCTCCAATTGCAGGTCAAACCCCAGGTTTTCCATGCGTCCTAATAGTCGCCCCTGCCGGTAACGAATCTCCGCTAGTTTGAATGTCAGCGTCGCACTGTCCCAAACGAAATGGGGCCATTCTTGCCGTTGATGAATCCAAACCATAATCACCGCATTTTCTGCGGCAATTATATCGTTATTCTCCGCAAGGGCATGGCTAAACTGGTGCTAATGAAAACAGGTATTTCAGATTTAGAAAATCTCGTATTTCATCAGCTGGCAGGGTAGCGTACCATTATACACGGGGAATCGTTTGGCTGATTTGAGCCCAATGGTGCTCGATAATGCTTTGTTACCACTGAGAACGTAGGCCGTCCATCCCTTAAAGCGCTGTTTAAAGACATCGCCCAGTTGCTTATAAAATGCGCCTAGCTCAGCTTTGTTGCCAATCCGTTCGCCGTAGGGAGGGTTGCAGATAATGACGCCCTGGTCGGCAGGGGGCTCAACGTCGGCTAGCTCGACACAGTCCAACTTGACGTGCCAGATAACGCCGCTGTGCTGGGCATTGGTGTGGGCCTGGTCGAGGATGTCAGGGTTGCGATCGCACCCCCCAATTGTCGCCGTCAGTGTCTGCTTCTGCACCTTACGGGCATCCTGCTGCAGCTGTTCCCAAAGCGCTTCGTCAAAGTCGGGCCAGGTCTCAAAGCCAAACTGTTCTCGAAATAAGCCGGGGGCAATATTCAGCGCCTGTAAGCTAGCCTCAATGGGGAGCGTGCCAGAGCCGCAGAGGGGGTCAAAAAATGGCTGCTCCGGTTTCCACTCAGAGAGGTAGATCAGCGCAGCCGCCAGAGATTCCTTTAAAGGCGCTGCCCCCATGGCGGGGCGGTAGCCGCGACGATGTAAGCTACTCCCCGAACTGTCTAGACTGACCACTGCGTGCGTCTTCTCAATATGAACGTTGACTAACACGTCGGGCAGCTGGGTATCTACATCAGAGCGTTCGCCAAACTGTGCGTCTTGCTGATCAACAATGGCGTTTTTGACCTGAACTGCGGTGAAATGGGTGTGGTTGAGCCGTGGGTTTTTGCCGGTAGCTCTAACCGCTAGGGTTCGATCCGGGGTCAGGTAGTCTCCCCAGCTGATTTGTTGAATTCCTCGATAGAGTGCGTTAGCATCCTCAGCAGGCACTTTGTCGAGCCTGACGAGAATTCGAAACGGGAGTCTTGCCCAGAGATTTACCCGGTAGAGCAAGTTGCGATCGCCCTCGAAGCTGACTCCGCAGAATCCAGGCTCAACCGTATTCGCCCCCAGCGTTTCAAGTTCCACTGCCGCTAAGGCTTCTAACCCCCGCGCCACCGTTGCAAAACACTGCATCATCATCTCCCTGCGGAAATATCTTTAGATCGGGAAAACAGTCTAAAGTAGAGCGCTTGAAAAGTCTCTTTGAGTGGAAACATCACGTAGGTCAGCGGGTTAATTGTGACGATAATATTACGAACATCTCGCTTGGCCAGGGTAATGATTGCGCTGGCAACCCAATCTGCTGACATCACGCCGACGGGGTTCAGATTACTCTTAAACGGCCCCAAAATGAGTTTGCGAATCACGCAGGGGGCATCTTGCCGACGCAGCGTAATTAAGTCACCAATCAGGCGTTTTGAGGTCTCATATAGCGGGCTAAACGCCGGATTTACCTCGGCTTCTGACGTATTTACCCAAATCTCTTTAGGGGTCTGCTCAGTGAGGGTATCGGTTGCTGTATCCGAGGTTGCTCGATCGGCTGTACTGCCTGTCACGCTGTCCACCGTACTCAAAAACACCTCCATCAGCCGCCAGGCTGAGAGCGCGTTCACCTCTAGAGAGGCTTTAATTGCCGCCTCGGTGCGATCGCCATGAACATTAACCCCGTGGTTAATCAACAAAATGTTCACATCTTGCAAGTGGGCTTTGAGGGCGGCTTCCTGCCCCACCTGCCAAGTGAGCGTACTCACCGCTCCCTCGATATCTGTCTGGCCAGAATGGGTGACAGCCACAGGTTGAGCCCCTTGGTTTGCCAGTCCTTTGATTAAGGCTCGACCCAGCGTTCCCGAAGCCCCCGTCACGGCGACTTTTTTCCCTGCGAGCGAAAAGGCGTGCCCCATTAGTGACCTAAGCCTCCACTTTTACCCCGCGCCAAAAGGCCACATAGCCTTTAATATTGCTAGCTGCCTCCTTGGGCTCAGGGTAAAACCAGGCAGCATCTTTATTTTCTTGGCCGTCAACCTCAAGCGTGTAGTAGCTGGCCTGCCCCTTCCAGGGGCAAGTGGTATGGGTGCTGCTGGGCTTAAAGTACGCTTGATTGATGGCATCCGGGGGAAAATACTGATTACCTTCGACGACTTCACAGCTGTCGCTTTCGGCTAAGACGGCACCGTTCCAGATAGCTTTGGGCATAGTATTCCTGACTGCGTTTACGTCTTTGATGGTAATCCAGATTCTGACACTTTAGCCGCTGGCCTATTCAGGTCGCAGGTTGAGCCAATCTAAATCTAGGCTGAGCTCAAATGCGATTTGAGGGGATACGGCCAGCTTGCAAATTAAATTCTATGTTTTGAGCTGGGCAGAATTTGGATATCTTTATGTCAGAGGGGTAAAACTTTACGCCCTCGAGTATCGGGTATCGCTAGACAGAATTTTGTATAAATAGTTTTTGGCCATATGGCCCCCCGACAGTATTGCCCCCCGACAGTGTGCCCCCTAAAACATCGCGAAGGGATTTAAGGAGCTTTAACCCATGACTGTTGCCTCCCAACTAACTGAGCAAGAAAGCCACAACCTGAGCCGGGCCGTCAACTACAGCCAAGTTCAAGGGCTGTCAGAAATTTGGCCCATTGCCGCCCAAAAGTTTGGCAGTGTGACAGCGCTTCACGATCCCCACAGCAGCCCGCCCATCAAGCTGACCTACGCTGAGCTAGCTCAGCAGATTGAAACCTTTGCGGCAGGTTTGCAATCACTGGATATCCAACCGGGAGAGAAGGTGGCGCTGTTTTCTGATAATCAGCCCCGATGGCTGATTGCCGATCAGGGGCTGATGACAGCCGGGGCTATTGACGCGGTGCGAGGATCCCAAGCTGATAAAGCAGAGCTGGGCTATATTCTCAACCATAGCGACAGCATTGCACTGATTGTGCAAGACCAGGCTACCCTTGACAAGATTGCCGGTCAGCTGGGCGCTATCCCGCTGCGGTTTATTGCCCTACTTTCTGACGAAAAGCCTGCCCTAGAAACTGCTGCAAAGCTATTAAATTTCTCTCAAATCATGAGCCTAGGCGCTGTCCATCCGCTGCAGCCAGTGACCCATCGCCGCGAAGGGTTAGCAACCCTGATGTATACCTCAGGCACCTCCGGTCGCCCCAAAGGCGTCATGCTTAGCCACAGCAACCTGCTGTCACAAATTTCTGGAGCTTGCAGCGTGGTGAGCTTCACCCCCGGGCAGAGAACTCTGAGCATTTTGCCCATCTGGCACTGCTACGAGCGCACGTTCGAATATTTCACCCTATCCCAGGGGTGCAGCCAGGTTTATACCAATATTCGCTCCGTCAAAAAAGATCTGCAAGCCTATCAGCCTAACTATATGGTGGCGGTGCCCCGACTATGGGAGTCGATTTACGAAGGCGTCCAAAAGCAGTTTCGAGAACAGCCGGCTAAAAAACAAAAGCTGATCCGCTTTTTCTTAGACCAGAGTCATCAATACATTCGCGCCAAACGTGTCTTAGCCAATCTGGATCTTGATAATTTGCATCCGAGCGCTCTCGATAAGCTGACGGCAGCTATTAAGCGACTGGTGCTGTGGCCTTTGCATCAGCTCGGGGATGCCATTGTCTATAAAAAGGTACGTGCCGCAACCGGAGGCAAGATCGATTTTTTAGTGAGCGGTGGCGGTTCAATTGCTGATCATCTGGAAGATTTTTATGAGATTATTGGCGTCACTATTTTGGGGGGCTATGGCCTGACTGAGACCGCTCCGATCACCCACGTGCGTCGGCCCTGGCAAAATCTGCGGGGGGCTGACGGTCAGCCGTTACCCGGTACCGAAACCCGCATTGTTGATGTCGAGACCCACCAAGACAAGCCCGTTGGCCAGCAGGGTCTGGTACTGTTGCGCGGCCCGCAGGTCATGCAGGGCTATTACAAAAATCCAGAAGCCACGGCTAAGGCCATCAGCGCTAAGGGCTGGTTTGACACGGGTGACCTGGGTAAGGTCACTGCCAAGGGCGATCTGATTATTACCGGGCGGGCCAAAGATACCATTGTGCTGACCAATGGTGAAAACATTGAGCCCCAGCCGATCGAAAATGCCTGTGCCCGCAGCCCTTACATCGATCAGGTGATGCTGGTGGGTCAGGATCAAAAAGTTTTAGGCGCGCTGATCGTGCCTAACCTTGAAGCGTTAGAGCAGTGGGCCACTGAGCAAGGTCAGACGCTGCCAGCACAGCCGGGTGACAGCCCAGCTGTGCAAGCTTTGTTTAAGCAGGAACTCAATCGTGAAGTAAAAAACCGACCCGGCTATCGCGCTGACGACCGGATTGGGGTTTTTGCCTTGCTGAGCGAGCCGTTTACCATTGAGAATGGGCTACTGACTCAGACGTTGAAAATTCGCCGCAACGTGGTGAGCGATCGCTATCGCGAGACGATTGACAATTTGTTCATCTAAATACTCGGCAACCTATGTAGGCGTGTTGCCTGCAACGCGCCTACCCACGTCCTCTTTGAGATAAACTATTCAAGGCATTTTGGTATAAGACTGCACCTAACGGGGGTCTTATTCTCCTGAATGGGTATCTTTTTAAGTGGAAGTACAGTTCAAGATAAGTTAACCTTTCAATCTAAGTTTTATGGAAGATACACAGTCACAATTACTTCTCAAGCGAGTTATTAATGTTAAGGCCGTGGTTACTCCTTTGTGGAAAGAGGAAGCCCAAAAGCAGCTACAGAAGCAAATTAATCAAATTGATGGTCGCCTGCAGCAGCTAGAAATGCAGGGACAGCGTATCGTCGGGCAGCTTCAACAACAGCAGAGCGGCGGCGGCGACCAAATTGGTAACGTTCAAAATAAGCTCAACCAGGATAAAAACCAGCTGCTACAGCAAAAAAATCAAATCCTACAGCAGCTGCAGCAGGTCCAGACTTTGGAGCTTAATAAAGAAGTCAGCCAGGGGCAAATTGAGGGTTTCTTTAAGGTTGCGGTCGGTGACAATATGATTCGCAAAATGCAGGTAGAGGTGCTGCTGCGGGACGGCGTCATTGAGGAAATTCGTGGCGAACTGTAGACGCTAAGGGAGCTGCGATTAAATAACATCTCGCTTCTAGGGCAGGTTCTAGGTGATTGGTGATTGGTGATTAGTCATTGGTGATTGGCGTTTTTGCACAAGTCACAAATAACCAACAACGGCCCCTTGGGTCCGCTAACACCTAAAACCTTTTCTGCTGTCCTGGATGGGTACTTTACTTTTGCGCAGGTACCTAAAGCGCCATATAAGATTAGTTATTTAGGGGTCAAATTTTTGGGCAGTATGGGGGCTAGCACCTTATAAAGCCTAAAGATTTGGCCCCTTGCTGATTGCCCAGACGTTTGTTACATTAGTTAATATTAAGATAGCTTTACAGTGGTCTCATTTTTGAGAGATCGCTGCTCAGAGGCTTGGCTGAGCTGTTGTCGAATTCGGCTTGTTTCCTTTCGCTAGTATGTGCAGCGGCCTCATTCGTCAGAGGGTTTTCATGAAATCAGCGTGTCTAATCGAGCTTTACAACGCGGGGCATCGCCGCTTCGAGCGAGCTGATCTGCGAGAATTGAATTTTGAAGCTGCTAACTTATCAGCAGCTTGGTTTGATTGGGCTGACCTGACCAGCGCTAACCTAAATCAGACAGTTTTAGAGGCGGTTAGTCTGAAAGGAGCCATGATGTGGCGGGCTCAGCTAGGCTGGGCTGATTTGCGTCAGGCCAATTTGCATCGGGCTGTTTTAATTCGAAGCCGGCTGACCTTCGCAATCTTAGAGCAGTCTTGTTTACAGGAGGCAGACTTGCGACTGGCAGATCTGCGTCAGGCCAATCTGAGAGGAGCCAATTTGCACGGTGCTAAGCTGTGTTACGCCGACCTGAGCGGGGCTGATTTGACGGGGGCTGATTTGACGGGGGCTGATTTGACGGGGGCACATCTCGATGGTGCCGAGGTTGCTAGCGCCTGTTTGACTTCGGTGATTGTTTGCGAACATCAGCTGGCACAGGTTCGGACGTTGAGGGCAGACAGTTTGCCGTCTGGGTTGAGGATGACAGCTGCCAAGCCATAGCGAGTGCCTGAGAAGCGAGTGCTTTGAGACAGGTGATGAGTCAGGCGCTTACGGTAGGATAAGCAGGGGCGAAATTGCGACTGTACCGCCGCCGATCATCTTCTGAGACTGCAATATGGCAAGCTACACCTGGCAAACCTACCGCTGTGGGTACGAGGTTTATTTTGCTGGAGAAACAACGGCTCCTAAGCCGCCGCTGTTGCTAATTCACCCGATTGGGGTCGGGCTGGGCAGACAGTTTTGGCACCCGCTGGTCAATCAGTGGCAGGGGCAAAATCGCCCAAATACGCTTTATGCACCCGATTTGCTGGGCTGTGGTGACAGTGATATGCCGCATGCCGCCTACCGTCCGCAGGATTGGGCGGCTCAGCTGAGTTATTTTTTGACGGAGATCGTTCAGCAGCCAGCCATCGTGGTGGTGCAGGGAGCACTGCTGCCAGTGGCCGTGCGGCTTTGTGAACGACCTGAGGTGTCGGCGTTGATTAGCGGACTGGTGCTGTCGGGGCCACCGGCCTGGTCGCTAATGACCCAGCCGACCCCTGTCTGGCGTCAGCGGGTCAATTGGAACCTGTTTGATTCGCCCCTGGGCTGGGGGTTTTATCAATATGCACGACGGCGGGCTTTCTTGGCCTCTTTTTCAACGCGGCAGCTGTTTGATCGGCCTGAGGATGTGACCGATGACTGGCTGACGATGCTCGATCGAGGGGCACAGGATATGGCTAGCCGCCATGCGGTGTTTTCTTTTCTAGCTGGGTTTTGGCGACAGGATTATGGGGCTGCGATCGCAACCATCCAACAGCCCACCTTAGTCATCATGGGGGAAGCAGCCTCTTCTATTGACCGCACCGCCAAAGGTACCCTGGGGCAGGAGCGGCTGAAAGATTATCTAAACCATTTCCCCAATGCCCAGGGGGTGACAATCGAGGGTCGCAACGTACTGCCCTACGAATCGACCCAGGCCTTTATCCAGGCCATAGTCCCCTTCATAGAAAACCTGTAGGGGCATAACATGTTATGCCCCTACAGGTTTTCTATCCCCGCCAGGGTTGCCCCAGGGTGGTGATATACAATACCGCTTCATCGTCTGGGATACCCAGCACCTCATTGACCTGGTCATCAAAGAAACCAGCAATGCCGCTGACCCCGAGCCTAAGCTGAATCGCTGCCAGGTTAAGACGCTGCCCTAGGTGGCCTGCGTCTAGATGCAAATAGCGATAGACCCGATCGCCATAGCGGGCCACGGCGGTCTGTAAGTCAGCGGTGTGAAAGATGACGGCGGCGGCATCCCTGCCGAGCGCCTGGCCCAGACACAGATAGTGCAGCTCCTGGCGAAATTCTTTAAACCGAACCTGACGCAGCTCTTGGGCGTGGGGAGCATAGTAGTAGCAGCCACTGTCTAACCCCTCGACCCCAGAAACCACTACGAAGGTTTCAATCAAGCTCAGATCAAAGTAGTCAGGATCCTGAGCTAGCCCCTGCTCGGCATAGTGCTCGGGCTGATAAGTAAAGTCTAGAACTTGCTTAAGGGCATCCAGGGTGATGTCAGCGCCGGTATATTGCCGGGTTGAGCGCCGCTTTAGCAAGGTGTTTTCTAAATCGGTGAGGCTCTCTCCCCAGCTAATGGGGGCCGTCTGGGTTGAGTGCTTATTGCAGAATGGAAAGTTATATTTGTCGGCTGTTTCAGGCGCAGGTTCCGCTGTCTGGGGGGTAGTTTTGAGTTTTTTTTGTGGCTGGGTGAGATCGGGCTCAGCTTCGATCTGGGTGACCTGGTGCAGGTAGCCTAAGAGCTCGCCGTCTGGCAGGGTCGGAAACGTGGTCTGGGTCTGAGTGGCCAGCGCTGTACAGGCGCGGGGCAGGTTTTGCTCAACCTGAAGCAAATCGGCCAGGGCCATCAGCGCGATCGCACCCTCTTGCTGATCATCAAGATAGAGCAGCTGATTGACTTTCTCATCGACAAAGCCGCCAATCAAATGGGGCCGATAGTCACACAGCGAACCCGCTAGCTCTAGGTTGCCCAGCAGGTGGCCGCTGTCGAGACAGATCCGCCGATAGGCGCGATCTTCGTAGCGCCAGGCCGACCGCTCAAACACCGCCGTCACCACCAGTGCCAGGTGAGTATTTTCTAGCGACGGATGCCAAAAGCACGCCTCTTGTAAAGACTGCCAAAGATGATTATCCCAAAACCTCAGCAGGCTGTGGGTTCTCACTTGGTAGTTATAGAGCCCGGCGCTGAGCAGCGAAGTGCCCCGAGACACCAGGTAAATCTCGGCAGGGTACAGCCCCCCTGCAGATGGGGCCGCCCGCAAATAAATCGGCTCGCGGGCCATCACCTTGGCGGTGAGTCCGTAGCTGTCGATCAAAAACCGGGAAAGGCGCTGCCACCACACCCCATCGTCGGCCTTAAGATCGGCGGGGGGCGTCTTCTCAAGGTAGGGCTTGAGATCGAGGGTGTGGCCAAACCGATACGACTTGTAGGGGACGGGCTGTTCGTCCCAATTGAGCTCTCGGTTTTTGCTAGCCAGGGTAGCCGGGTCGTACTTGGTGCGCTGATGATAATGCTGAGAAATTGAGAGCGGAGCCTCTGCCATCGCGGGTTTGCCGAGTAGATTTCGCGGTCTGGAGATTGACGAGTCTATTTTGACACTGATTGAGGGGGAAGGGGGAAGGCGAAAGGCGAAAGGCGAAAGGCGAAAGGCGAAAGGCGAAAGGCGAAAGGCGAAAGGCGAAAGGCGAAGGGGGGAAGGGGAAAGGGGGTTAGAGGCGTTGCATGAAACGCTGGGGGGAAGGGGGGAAGGCGAAAGGGGAAAGGCGAAGGGCGAAAGGCGAAAGGCGAAAGGCGAAAGGCGAGTTCTGAGTGTTGAGTGTTGAGTTAAGGTTGGGCCGCACAAACTTAAATACCCTGCGAGAAGCCGCTTGGGCGTCTACAAAATTCAAAACTCAAAACTTAATCAACCAATCACCCATTACCACCTACCCAATCACCAATCACCAATTACCAATCACCAATCAAACTCTCCAAAAAAATTAAATCAACCTTAAAACCGGCATTTAACTAGCCTATTTGAGTTACTTTACATTTTGTAATCTTTCTTCTAATAGCGTTATAGAAAGTTCCCATGGTGGGGGGCTGACTACAGCGCGGGAGAGGCTAGAAGGCTTGTTATTGATACAGGTCTACTGATTTGTATGCAAACGTTGACAGCTGAAGAATTGTTGGCGGCTTATCAAGACGGTAGGCGGGACTTTTGCTCAGTTTCCTTGCAGGGGGTTGATTTATTTGAGCAGGATTTGCGGGATATCGATTTGAGTGAAGGCGATCTGAGTACGGCTTATTTGCCCTATGCCAATCTGGGGCGGGCTCGATTA
Organism: Cyanobacteria bacterium P01_A01_bin.114; assembly: GCA_039815385.1. GTDB lineage: Bacteria > Cyanobacteriota > Cyanobacteriia > Phormidesmidales > Phormidesmidaceae > SIO4C1. Next base: position 19,331 of record JBCBZL010000016.1, on the reverse strand, counting down.
TGCCAGGTTCGACTGCTTCAGGCAGAGCTGAGCAATGCTCAGCTGTACGGGGCTGATTTGTCTGAGGCTACCTTGGTGACTTGCAATTTGAGCTATGTCAATCTGCGCGGAGCCTGTCTGCAGCGGGCTGATTTGACGGGGGCTAATCTATTTAAGGCAGATCTGAGCGGCGCTGACTTGAGTGGGGCAAAGTTGAAAGGGGCTAATTTGAGTCGGGCTAATTTGACTCAGGCTGATCTGACCGATGTTCAGCTTAGCGGGTGCAATCTATTTCAGGCGCAATCTGCCGATTTATCAGATGCGTTTTGCGATCGCGCCACCATCTATCCAGACGGGCATCGGAATATTTCATAACGTCCCTGCTACCGAACTTAGCTGAGTAGGGCTAACCGTCTCTTTGAACGCCACGAATGCAGACAGGCTCAAGGTATGCTATCGATATTTAGCGACTACCCTTGTATAAAGGAATGAGAATCGCGCCTGCTGAGCCAACGTAACCGATGATCGATAGCTTGAAACCGACCGTATCTGAGCCGATAATCTCTGGGCAGGCAGCTTCTAGGCAGACAGTCTTTGGGCAGGCAGTCTCTGGGCAGCTATCTGCACGGCGTTTTTGCCGACTTGGGCGGCTGTTTCATGGGCGACGGAGAGCCCTGACTCAGCGACTCCTGGCGGCGACTCTGCTGGTCGGGGGCGGGGGGGTATTCGATATGCAGGGGGCGCACGCGACCCAAAGGCCTGTAACCCAAGCCTCTATGACTCAGATTTTTACGACTCAGACTCTGGTATTAGCGCAGCCTATCGCCCAGGCGACTGCGGGTCAGCAGGCTGAGATTGAGCGGCTGCAGCGCGAAGCCGATGTGGCGCTCAATCAGGCAACGCGGCTGTTTGTGGTGCTGCTAGGCACCCTGATTTTGCTGCTCGGGCTCGGGGTCGGCATGCTGTGGTTTTTGCGGCGTTCGGTGATCAATGAGGTGTCTACCGTGGTGCGGGGGCAGCTCAATGAGATGACCGACTTAGAAGGCAAGATTCGCGGTGCCACCCGTGAGCTCAATTCAATTTTGGCCGATGCGGGAGATCTCTCAGAGGAGCTAGCGGAGCGCTCCGACGGCTTTAAGCGCGATGTCACCACCCAGCGCGATATTTTGAGCGATCTGGTGGCGGATCTGACCCAGTTTAAGGCCAAGGTGGTCAAAGATTGGGAAAGCGAGCTGACGGGGTTGCAAAAGCGGCTGGGGTCAGCCGAATCGGGCTTTCTCAATGAGCTTAAGGCGATTAAGCAAGCTGCCGCCGACGGGCTGGCGACGATTCAAACTGAAACCCAAACTAAAAGTGAGCAGGTGGTGCAGGGGTTCTCGACTTCTGAAGCTGAATTTTCGAAGCACCTGGCAACCCTCAAGGAGACCACCCAGCAGCGACAGTCGCGATTTTTTGACGATCTGGAGCAGCGAGAGTCGGTGTTTGCCGATGAGCTGGGCACCTTGCAAGCGGAAACCGTGGCCCAGCGCGACCGGGTGGTGGAGACGATGGGGCGGCTGCAAACGGGCCTGGGGCCAGAGCTGGACGATATTAAGACAAAGGTGCGATCGCAGCTCGAGCGCCAGGGCGATGACATTGTCCAAAACCTCAAGCAGACCGAAGCGGCGTTTAATCAGCAGCTAGCCGACATTCAGGCCAGCGCCCTGGGCCACAAAGATCTGGCCTTGCAAAATATCGAGCGGTCTGTGGGTGAGTTTCAGCAGCAGTTCAACGCGATGAAACTGGATGTAGAAGGGCGTAAGTCAGACCTGATGCAGAGCCTGCGCCAGTCTACCGATGACTTTTTGACCCAGTTTGCCACCTTTAAGGCCGACGTGGAGGGTCGCAAAGGCCTGCTGATGGGGGATATGGAGCGGGTGGCCAGTGACTTTAAGACCCGCCTCAGCAGCCTGCAGGGCGACCTGGCTGGTGAACAAGACCAGGCTCTGGCGGCGTTGCAAAATACGGCGGCGGATTTTTCTGCCCAGCTTAGCGGTTTAAATAGCGATATTTCAGCCCGGCGCAGTGATTTGTTCAACAGTCTTGAGACCACCGCCCAGCGGTTTACCGAGCAGCTCAGCGCAATGCAAACCGACATTGGCACCCAGCGTCAGCAGTCGCTCCAGACCCTGCAGCAGCTTGAGCGCGACTTTACTGAGCAGCTCGGTGAAGTGCGCAATGCGGTATTTGGTCGTCGCGACGTGGTGATCGATAAACTCAACAGCTTTGACGCTAACCTGGGCGAACAAATTGGGGAGCTGGCCCAAACGGCGGCCCAGCGTCAGCAGGCGGCCCAGCAGCGCCTGGCCCAGATGGAAGAAACTTTTGCCCGCGCCCTGGGTCAGCTCAAGACGCGGTTTGAGGGTCAGCAGTCTACCGCTGCCCAGGAGCTCGCGCAGCTCAAGCAGACCTTTGCTGACCGGTTAGACACGCTACAAAGCGAAAGCCAAACCCAGCTGGGTCAGCTACAGAGCGAGGCCCAGAGCCAAAAAAATCAGATCATGCGGCAGCTGGGGGCGGTCACCCCCGAGTATGTGGCCGACTCGTTTGTATCAACGGCCAAAGATCAGCTGCAGTCGCTGTCTGAGCGGGTCTCTCGGTTGCAAAGTAACCGCCCAGAGCTGTTTCAAACCGTGGATGAGTTTGTAGCAGAGGCCCTGGCGGCGGGGGAAGCTGGCAATTGGGAAGATGCGATCGCAAGCTATGACAAGGCCATCTCTATCCAGCCGAGTAACCCCGATCTGTGGCTGGGGCGCGGCAATGCCCTGGCCCAGCTAAAGCGTTCGGCAGATGCCCTCGAGGCCCTGACCAAGGTGACCGACCTGCGCCCCCGCGACGTGACGGGCTGGTACCAAAAGGGGCTGGTGCTGCGCGAGCTGCGCCGCTATGACGAGGCCATCGTCGCCTTTGATAAAGTGATTGAGCTTGACCCCGACGAGGCCAAGGCCTGGCTCAACAAGGGCATTGCCCTCAGTCGGTTGAAGAAGCGCGAAGCGGCCATCAAAGCCTTTGACCAGGCTCTGGATATGAACCCGGAGTACCACGAGGCCTGGGTCAATCGCGGTGTGGCCTACGGCATCTTGCGCAAGCACGAAGAGGCGTTTAACTCATTTGACAAAGCGGTGGAGTTTCAGGCCAACGACGGCGTGGCCTGGCTGAATCGGGGGCTGGCCCTAGTGGAGCTAGAGCGCTACGAGGAGGCGGTCACCTCGTTTGATAAGGCCACCCGGTTTAAGCCCGACTCACCTAAGGCCTGGGATAATAAGGGCTTTGTGCTGGTGAAGCTGGGTCGCGATCGCGATGCCCTCAAGAGCTTTGACAAGGCGCTATCGCTTGACCCGAACTACGCCAAGACCTACTACAACCGCGCCATGTGCTACGCCCTGCAGCAGGAAAATGACCCGGCGTTAGAGAACCTGCGCAAGGCGGTGGAGATCGACCCGCGCTATAAGGACGAAGCCCAAGCCGATGAAAGCTTTGAGGATCTGTGGGGCGATAACTGGTTTAAAGAATTGGTGGGGTAGGGGTTAAGCCGCTGCGTCCTCAAGCTTATTTCTGAGGACTTGATTGACCAACTGACTAATACTGATGCTTTGGGCATCTGCCTGTCGATGTAGACGCTCAATCAGGTCCTCATCAATTTTTACCTCAAAGTGCCGTTTTTGCAGAGCTGACTCAAACGGCACCGCTTCAAAGTCATCCAGGTAGTCAGTGGTGTCGTGGGTTTCCCAAAATGACGCGGCTGCTTCATAGCTTTCAAAGTCTTCAGGTATTGGCTTGACGGGGTTATCTCTAAGATTATCTGTGTCGCTCATAATGTTTGCGCTCTTTAGGAGTCATATCTCTGGCTGAAATGGGTAGCGCGGCGATCTGATTTTTTCTAATCCAAATAACGATCAGATATCTACCCGCGTCCGTTTGACCATAGGCGATATAGACGTCTTCTCCTTTGATCTTTCCTTTATTCGCCTTTCGTACTAGCGGTTGGGAAAATAAAACCTGCTCTACCTCGTCTGTGACTACACTGTGCTTGATGAGTAGTTTTTCGATAAACTGTGCCTTCCAAATAATTTCATAAATTCTCATGTACTTGGAGGCAATGCTATTACAAATTGATTATAGAACTGCTCAGTTTCGCTGACCATCAGCGCCCGCAATGACGCATCTCACAGCGACGCTATTGGAGTGAGATAATCTGGCCGTCCTGGATATCTCCTCCTCCCAAGAAATCTCCACAGGACAGTATGGGTTCCAAACCTTCTTAAATTACAACGTAACTTTTGTAATTTAAGGGGGGTTCTTGCTAGATTTGAGTCGTCACATTCGAGAGTCGCGGATGTCTAAAGTTGTCAGTACTCGCCTTCAGGATGAAACCTTTAATCGCCTCAGTCGGGTCGCGCGCATTTTAGGCAAAACGCCCAGCGATACCGTCGCCACCCTGGTTGAAGAATCTCTGCGCGAGATTGAGTTTGCCTTCATCGAATTTCGCAACTCAGCCCTGGGGCGTCAGGCGTTTATGAAAGGCTCATCCCTGGCCGCTTGGGAAGTCATTCAGGTTGCCCAAGCCTATGAGATGGATGTGGCAAAGGTGGCCAGTCACTTTGAACGTCCCGCAGAATGGGTCAAAGCAGCCCTCAATTATGCCGAAGCGTACCCTGAAGAAATTGCCTTTGCCATTGAGGATGCCCAAGCGATCACCTCAACGACTGTGAAACGTCTGTTGCCTGATCTTGAGGTGGTTGCCGTTCCCCCAGAAGATTGATGCGGAGATGCGGAAAAGTGAGGACGCGGAGACGCGGGGATCTTTCATGAGCTTGCGTAGGCTTGGATATGCCGCATTAGATTCATACCGGATTAGGGAATGCTTTCTTTCTCGCTGGATGAACATATTTCGCCTAAAGTCGGTGAGAAAATCCGTCAAAAGCATCCCAACATTCCTATCTACGGATTGCAAACCTGGGAGCAGGGTCGCCATTTGCAATCAGGTGATGATCTTCTGGTGAGTTTGGCCTATTCATTGACGCTGGTCACCTATGATTTGCGGACGATTCCGACTTTACTGGCCGACCTGGCTGTGCAAAATCGCGATCATTCGGGGGTTATTTTTATCGATCAAAAGACGATTCCGCCGAATGATTTTGGCTTGCTGATCCGGTCGCTGGTTTACCTTTGGGATCTTGAAAAGGAAGCTGACTGGACAAATCGGGTGCTCTTTTTAGAAACCAGAAGAGATGTGTAGCCTCGCTGTGCTTAAATCTGCTTAATCAAGAAAGCACCTGCATGAATCCTGACCCTTCACCACAACCGCGCCTCAACCCCTTTGTCTGGCCATTAGAAACAGACGTTCGACTGATCTTGCTGGTGCTGGTCACCCTGGGCAGCAGCCTCTTTTGTTTAGAACGACTGGCCTGGCTCCGCTCGACGGTTCAGCCTGAGCTTGGGCAGCGCTTTGCCCAGATGGAACCGTGTTTTGAGCAAACCCGTGCCAATTGGTTTGACAACTTACAAATCGTGGATGCCTGCCTGCGGGAGTCAGTTGGCCTGCTGCCTGTCTCTGGCCTACAGTCTCAGCTGGTGGGTCTGGGCCTGATCTTGCTGCTAGTCTTGGTCGTTTACAGCCTGCTGCCAACTGTGATCGTCAGGCGAGAACGGCTTGTGCCCCTTGATCGACAGCCTCCGCCAGATGCCTTACCAGATGCCTTACCAGAAAACATACCAGAGTCCTTATTCAAGTCTTTGACGGATGCCTATGCCGAGCTGTGTCAGGAAATTGAGATTGCTCGGCCTCCTCAGCTGATGCTCAAGGCGACGAGTCGGCGGAGCGGGCCTTGCATCTTTGGCTGCTGGGGGCGCTATTTCATCGTCGTGCCGGGGGGGCTAACCCTGCGATTTCAAGCCGATCCGGCTAGCTTTCGGGCGGTCATGCTGCATGAGCTGAGTCATCTCAAAAATCGAGATGTCGACAAAACCTATCTGGCGTTCGCGATGGGGCTGGCGTTTGTGGCGATCGCATTTTTGCCAATGGTGGCAGTGAGCGTGTGGAGCGCCGTCACTCAGGGCGTGCTGGCAGACCTGTGGGCAACCACCTGGCGGGGGCTGCTGCTGTTACTGGTGATGTACCTGACCCTGGCGGCTGTGGTGCGATCGCGAGAATACTACGCGGATCTCAGAGCCGCTCTCTGGGCTCCTCAGAACGACCGACTTACCAAGCTTTTAGGAGAAACCCTTGGCCCTAAAGCCAGCGGCTGGCAAACAAAGCTGCTGCGGCTGATGCAGCGGGTGCCGTGGCTGCATCGTTACGGCTGGGACTATGCCCTGCAGTTTTATCCCGACCCTCAGTACCGGACGCAGATACTGGCTCACCCGGATGGCCTGTTTCAGCTGAATTTTTGGGTCGCGCTGGGGATGGGGCTGTCAATGACCCTGATCGCTCAGCAGATGCTCGGTCACTTTGAGACCGTGCGGCAATTTAGCCCCCTGTCAAACCCAGAGAACGGGTTTATCGTGCTGGGGATCATCTTTGGATCTGGGCTCGCAGCTATCTGTGCCCTGGGGGTGTGGCGCATGGCCTTTGCCCAGAGACTGCATCAGGCGACCGGGCCATCTGTGAGGTCAGGTGGAGGATTCTCTGCGGGGGCATCTGTGGGCAAAGTCGGGCTGGGCCTCGCCCTGGGGATTGCCACGAGCCTTTGCCTGTCGTTTGACGCAGCTGCTACGCTGTCTCAGATAGACGGGGCGGCTTCTCTTCTAAAAGTTTTAGGGTTTAATTTTGTGTGGTTTGGGGTACTGACCCTCTGCCTGGTGTGCTTTGCTCACTGGGTCAGTCAGAGTGCCCGGCTCTGGCTATCGATCGCGGTCAAACGGCGCTCGCTGCTCTGGGTTTGCAGTTTAGGCATGGTCGTGGCGAGTCCTGTGATGGTTTTGGGCCTGGGCTGGCTGCTGTTAGTGCGCGACCTGGGCCAGGCCTTTGTCCGCTTTAGCGAAGTTGGGATTGGGATGCTGGCCGCTTTATTTTTATATATCGGCTATTTAGCCCAGCATCCATTCACCCTGGTGGTTTGCACCCTGCTATGGCTATTTCCGCTCAGTGCCTGGCTATGGCCGCGCCGCTCGGGGGCCATACCTGCCTGGGCGTTTTTAGATCGGCTGACTGACCCACCTACCGACGCCTCGACCCCGGCGATCGCACCCCAGGGCAAGCCCCTCTTTCACCCCCTCTTCCACAGTGTGAAGCGCGGCGTCTTAGGGGGGCTTGTCTTTGTAGCCATGTTGCTACTGCTGCAAGTTTTGCTGCGGCGTCTAGTACCCGAAGTCACCCTGGCCAGCGACGGGTTTGACCTGTTTTTTTACTACGGGGTCAGCCTGGGCATGGCAGTACTAGTGCAGTGGATTGTGGCCCTATTTACACCCCGTCATCCCAGCTATACCCATGGATTTGGCGTCATCCACGGGTTGTTTTCTGTGGCCGTCAGCGGTCTGATTATGGCTGTGGGCATCTTGTGGCTCAACGTGACTTTTGGGGAGACCGCTGACGCCCAGTTTGTGAAAGAGACGTTTGTCTATACGCTAAATTTGGGCACGATGGTGGCGCTGCCGACGTTGTTGTTGAGTGTGGGATTATTTGGGGCGGCGGGAAGGAGGTAGAAGACGCGATTAATTGCGTCTTCTACCCCCTTCTCGCCGGCTGTTGCAAATGGTGCATGGTCTGCCGCCGGGCGGAAATGATTGCGCCCAGTTCTCGGGCAAGGCGGGGCGTTTTGTCTAAGATTTCTTGGAAGGTGGTGGTTGCGATCGCAATTGCCTCCAAATCATCCGTTGCCACAACGGACGTGAAACTTTGTTGATTACCCAGCAGGGCATCGGCCCCAAAAAAGTCGCCGCGTCTGAGCTGGGCAACTTCGCGCTCGACGCCCGTGTCTGTCCTCAGCAGGATACTGCCTCGACCGGCCAAGACAAAGTGGGGTTGGACTTCTCGATCGCCCTGGTGAAGAATGATTTCGCCGCGACCAAAGTGTTTGAAGGTGCTGCTGCAGGAGAGGTCTTCTAGGAGATCTTGGCTGAGGGCCGTAAAGCTGGGTAGCGATCGCAGATAGTTGACCAGGTTGCTGAGCACCTCGTCTGGGCTGGTGGGGGTCACCTCGTGGTGATAAACCGTCCGAATTGGGAATGGAATATTCAGGTTGTTACGCCGGGCCGTGTACCAGATCCGGGTCATAAACTCGTCTCGAACTTTGGGCACATTGTCATAGTTGGGTAGATAGAGACGCACCTTGTAGGTAATGGCAAAATCGTCGTAGCTGATGGTTTGGATCTCGGGGGTGGGCTGGTTTAAGATCCCGTCGGTTTCTAAAGCGGCCTCGAGCAACACTCGCTTAACTTTGTTGGGGGGGTCGTCGTAAGAAAACCCAATCATGACCGGTTCAACGTGCAGCTTGAGGGGGCGACGATAGTTGCGGATCACATCGCGGGCCAAGATCGAGCTGGGCACGATCAGCAACTCTCGCTCGCGGGTAATCAGATGCACCGAGCGCCAGTTAATCTCGACAACTTTGCCGATGTTGTCTCCTGCTTCTAGCCAGTCACCCACCTCAAAGGGGCGCTCTACCAGCAGCGCCACCCCTGAGAACAAATTTCCCAGGGTGTCTTGCAAAGCCAGACCCAGGACGATAGAGCTAACCCCCAGGGCCGTGATCAGGCCCCCCAAATCGGTTTCCCATACGACCGACAGCACGATGGTGATGCCCACTAAGATCATCACTACCCGAACCAGGTCGCGCAAGATTTTAGGAATTTTATCTTGCCAGGTATTGGGACGCGCGCCAGTAAATAGGATGGTATTCACCAACCACAAAGAGGCATGAATGAGCGAGACCCAAAATAGCGTCTCGACAATCCGCAGGCTGGTGCGATCGCCATCTAGCTCAATCACCTGGGTCAGCAAAATCAGCATGGCCAGGGTGGGCATGACCAGATTGCGAACCTCTTGTACGATGCCAGCTAGCTCGGGTGAGCGAGGCTTGAGCTTGAGGGCGATCTCGTTGGCCATCACCATCACGGCGGGGAATAGGATGACCAGGCCCATGCCCCAGATAAACCAGCCTTCTTGCAATAGGGGAGTGTTCATATTCCTTAAATTTTCACAGTCCAGATCGGGACGGGTTGGCCTTTGAGCTCGAGGCTACCGGCTTCGTCGCATTCGTAAATGTCGATCAGGCGATCGCGGACGGGGCGGGTGATCGAGATGGCGTTCCACTGCCCGCTGGCCTGGACGCCGTGGGCAAGGCTGACAGCGTCGCCCCAGAGATCGTAGGTAAATTTGTGCTGACCGACAACGCCTGCCATGACGTCGCCAGTGTGAACCCCAATCCGGCATTTGAGGTTGATGCCGTGTTCGCGATCAATGCGGTGGATGATGCGCAGCATTTCGACCCCAAAGTCAACAATGCGTTTGGCGTGATCGAGGCAGGGAATCGACATGCCGCCCACTGCCATATATTCACTGCCGTTGGTCTTGATTTTCTCGACGCCGTGGCGATCGACCGCGCTGTCAAAGGTGGTCACAATTTCGTTGAGGAGGGCAATAGCAGCTTCAGGCTCCAGGGTATGGGTGAGATCTCGAAACCGAATGAAGTCGCAAAAGAGAATCGTCACATTCTGAAACCGATCGGCAATGTTGCGTTCTCCATTTTTGAGCCGCTGTGCGATCGCGCCGGGCAAAATACTCTGCAGTAGCGCTTCATTTTCCTGATGTTTGGCTTCGGCCTGGTGGGTACTCTTTTTGATCTTGCGAATCATATTGTTAAAGGCCGTGCCCAGTTCCCCAAATTCATCTTTGCTGTCAATTTTGACATGGGCATTGATCTCACCCTCGCTGAGCTTTTGAAACCCCTCACTCAAGGTTCGAATCGGCTTTAAAAACTTATTGGCGAGCCAGATCGCCAGCAGCGTAATGGCCACCACCAGCCCCGCCATTGAGATCAGCACCCGACGAGAAAACGAGTCAATCGGGGCAAAGGCTTCTCCGCGAGTAATTTCTGAGACAATCACTAAGTCAATGTTTTGGGTATCTAGACGTTCGTAGGCGCGTAGAACGGGCTCACCGCGATAGCCTTTGATCAGTTCCAGCCCGGTTTTGCGCTCTTCGATGGCGGCGGTCATCCCCGGTGAGCGCACCTCTTGCTGCAAGATCGACGTGTTGCCCTGTTCGATCAGTTGGATGCTGTCTGGGTCTGTCCCGGTTGCCTGGAGCGTTTCTAAATAGGCAGCCGGGTCTTCGATCAGCAGCCGAGCGTCTGAGCGCAGTCGATAGTCTGCCCCTACCAGATAGGTTTCACCCGTTTGACCGAGCCCCACCTGCTGCCAGTTTTGATTGCTGGTCATGACCCGATTAATCTCATCGGTTGAAATCTGAAAGGCCAGCACGCCAATCAGCTGGGCTCCATCGTAAATGGGGCTGGCAATGAAGGCGGCAGGTTGCCCATAGGACGGACGATAGGGGGCAAAATCAGTCAGCGTCACAAAGCCGCGATCGCCTTCTAGAGCGGCTTCAAACACCTTAGCCAGATTGCTGTTGGCGTAGGGGCCAACGTAGAGATTGGTGCCATAGTCAACTTCTTTTTCGACCGTGTAGAGAATACTGCCGGTGTCGGCATCAATCAAAAACATGTCGTAGTAGCCAAACTCTCTGACGATGTTGCGAAGGCGATCGTGAAACCGACCGTGAACTGCGCTGTACTGGCTACCCTCTGCGGCGTCTTGCAGCAGTGCCTTGCGGTTGGGCGGATTTGGATTTTTGGCAATGTAGTGATACTGCAAATAGCGGGCCGAGGTCGGCACCGGTAAATAGGTTTCAGTGTTGGGGCTGCCGCCGCTATTGGCCGCCAGTGTCGGGATAAACACCTCTCGGTAAAAGTTGCGCAGGTTAGAAAGCTGATCAACCGCAATATTCTTATCCGTTAGCTGTGGATACGCGTTTCTAAAGTCGCGCATTGCGCCCACGACCATCAGGTCTTCACTCAGGGTTTTGGTTTCAGCCCGAGTGTTTTCAAAATAAGACTCAATCTGGTGAGCCTTAGTTGACCGAATGCTAGTTAGCCCGTTTTCAATGGTTTCCCGTAGGGCAGAGCGGCCGTTGCTGTAGCCTAAATAGGCGATCAGTACAATCGAACCCATGCTGACAAACAACAGCATCAGCATGAGCTTAGATTGGATACTTAAGCGATCCGTAAGACGCACATTGACCTCTCAAACTGTCAAATATGAGATAGATTAGCGGATTTCGGCGACGCTGGGCGAAAACATGCCGATATTCCCCTAAGCTCAGGCGTTTTTCGCCATCTGCGCGTAGTAAAGTCGGGTGGTATAGCGAAATAAGAGCTGCCCCCCGCGACTATGGATGTTAAACAGCGATCGCAGCGCCGCTATCATCTGAGCATACGTAGGGTCATCGGCGGTGGGCGCATAGGAGCAAGACAGTAGACGCCCTTTTAGGCCCTCAAAATCAAAGATCTGGCTATTCTCAAACGTAGCCATGCGCATCGGGTTTGGCGAAAAAAAGTCAGCCAGAACTGCTGGCGTCACGTGACGATGATTAATGTGACGATAGTCGGTGGCATAGGCCAGCAAAAACTGTTCATAGGCCTGCTGAAACGGATCGCTCTCCAGGCGATCGTTCCAGACCAGAGCGACCCAGCCGCCGGGTTTGAGAATACGTTCAAATTCGGTGCGGACGACCGGGCGGTTAAACCAGTGAAAGGCCTGGCCTGCAACCACCCAATCTACTGAATCAGTCAACAATTGGGTGGCTTCGGCAGGGGCGTCTATCGGATTAAAGTAAGCATAGTTTTCCAGTAAGCTCACAGCGGCTGCGCCCATGTCGGGGTTAGGCTCAACCCCATAGACTGCATTGCCATTTTCTAAAAAGTGACGGCTAAGCATACCAGTTCCCGAGCCGACATCGGCCACGACGTCCTCAGGGGTCAGACCGCAGTGCTGGGTTAAATAGGCTAGCAGCGCTGGGGGATAATCGGGGCGATATTGAACGTAGTCGGCGACTCGGTTGGAGAAGCGTTGGGTTGGGTTGGGAGGGGGCAAGGGCGAAGGGGAAAAGGCGAAGGGGGAAAGGGGGGATTTACATAAAAGACGAAAAGGAAAAGGGGAAAAGGGCGCATCCCTTTGCCTTTCCCCCTTCGCCTTCTAGGTGACTGAAAGCTGTTTAACTTTCGTCACCAGCGAGTCCATTAGCTTGTTGAAGGGTTTGATAAATTTATCGATGCCTTCGGCAAGCAGTTCGGCCATGACCTGGTCTAGATCGATGCCGAGTTCGGGGAGTGACTGAATAATAGCCTGGGCTGTGTCGACATTCTGTTCAATGCGGCTGTCAATATCGCAGTGATCAGCGCAGGCTTCGATGGTGTTAGGGGGTAGGGTATTGACGGTGTCTGGCCCGATCAGCTCATCGACATACATGACGTCGCTATAATCTGGGTTTTTGGTGCTGGTGCTGGCCCAGAGTAACCGCTGGACGGTTGCGCCCTGGTCGGCCAGCGCCTGCCAGCGATCGGTTTGAACGATCTTTTTGTATTCTTGGTAGGCGAGCTTGGCGTTTGCGATCGCAACCTTTCCCTTCACCTTAGCCAGCTTAGCTTTCAGACTATCATCGTCTGTAGCGGCTATCAGCTGATCGACCCGATCGTCGACTTTGCTATCAATGCGGCTCAAGAAAAAGCTCGCCACTGAGGAAATCTGACGAATGTCGTGACCGTCGGCGAGACGACCTTCTAAACCCCGAATATAGGCCCAGGCCGTATCTACGTAGCTCTGCACCGAAAATAGCAGAGTCACGTTGACGCTGATCCCGGCGCGGATGGCGGCTTCAACGGCGGTCAGCCCTTCCGGGGTGCCCGGAATTTTGATCATTAGATTAGGACGGTCAATTGCAGCGGCGTAGCGCTGGGCTTCGCGCAGGGTGCTCTCAGCATCGTGGGCCAGGTTGGGGGGCACTTCTAGGCTCACGTAGCCGTCTTTGCCCTGGGTGCGATCGTAGACGGGCCTGAGGGTGTCGCAGGCCCGGCGAATATCGTCGAATACCAGCGATTCATAAATCACCTCGACGGACTGACCGGCCCGAATGCCTGCTTCGATATCGCGGTCGTAGATGGCATTACCTGCGATCGCTTTTTCAAAGATGGCTGGGTTTGACGTGATCCCATGGACATCACGGCTGGTGAGCAGCTGCTCTAGCTCACCCGAGGTCAGCAAATCGCGGCTGAGGTTGTCCATCCAAACGCTCTGACCATAATCTTTGAGGTGCAAAATGGGGTTATCCATCGCTGCCGTCATTGATTGTCTCCTTCTAAGCTAAAAATGACTCGGTTAAAAAATAGGCTCAATAGAAGCTGTCGTGCGTAGATGCCCTGAGTGGTAAAACCTGAGCGGTGAAAAAAAGCGCTTAGGTGCCAGACAACGACACCGCTGTCGCTGCCGCCTGCTCGCGTTCTTGCTCTTGAATAAACGATTCGACCAGGGCCACATCTTCCGTGCTACCAATAATGAGCGGCGTCCGCTGATGCAGCTCTTTGGGAACCACGTCCAAAACGGCCTGCGAGCCAGTGCTGGCCTTTCCACCCGCTTGCTCAGCCAGAAAGGCCAGCGGGGCTGACTCATATAGCAGACGCAGCTTACCTTCTGGCTTTTTCACCGTGCCTGGATAGAGAAATACGCCGCCCTGCTGCAAAATCCGGTGAAAGTCGCCCACCAGCGCGCCGCTGTAGCGCGCCGTGTAACCTTCATGACGATGCGTATAGCGAATGTAGTCACGCAGTGAATCATCCCACTGCCAGAAGTTACCCTCGTTGACGCTGTAAACCGGACCATGGGACGGAATCTTGATATCTGCCTGAGCCAGAATAAATTCGCCCAGGCTGGGATCAAGCACAAACGCATGGACCCCGTGGCCGATGGAGTAAACTAGCACAGTGCTTGGGCCGTAGAGAATGTAACCTGCCGCAATCTGGCTATGCCCCGCCTGCAGCAAATCTTCGCCAGTTTGGTCTTCGTCATTACCCTGCTGCTGCCGAATCGCAAAGATAGAGCCCACATTTAGATTGATGTCTACGTTAGATGAACCATCGATGGGATCGTACAGCAGCGTGTAGCGACCGATGGGGCAGTTCTCAGGAATGTAGTAGGGATCCTCCATTTCCTCTGAGGCTAGCCGACAGACCAGGCCACTCTGCTTAAAAACAGAGATAAACACATCGTTGGCAAAGACATCCATTTTTTTGACTTCTTCACCTTGCACGTTTTGCTCGCCGGTAAACCCTAAAGCAGCTTCTACCAGGCCGGCTCGAGATAACCGTCGGGCCACCATCTTGCCCGCCAGGGCAATGCGGTTCATCAGCATACTGAGGTCTTGAGCCTCGGGGCCAAAGCTCTGCAGCTGCTGCAAAACGTGGCGAGACAGCGTCATTGAGTCGCGGTCTAATGTTTCCTCGTGGGAGGGACGATAGCCATCTGCCATAGGTGCTCCCTGCCTGAACGGCATTCATTTGGACTAATTGATTCAGACTATTCGATTCAGACTATTCGATTTAGACTATTTACGAAATCGTCACTCCCTATGGTAAGAAGGGTTTTTAAGAGTGGAGTAAACCTTTATATGAAGTATAGAAATGGGCGGAGGTAAAGGGTAGAGGATGCGGCCAGGGAAGTATGCCAGTCTGAGCCGCCCCTCACCCAGGACGCTGCTGCCTGGGCTTCCAGTTGGCGATCACTCGCCGTTCTCCTCGGGTCACAATTAGGCTGTCATTATTCACATCTTTTGTCACCACGGCTCCAGCCCCAACCGTTACATTAGTCCCCAACTCTACGGGAGCCACGAGGACGCTGTTAGAGCCAGTTTTAGTCCCATCACCGATAACAGTGGGATGTTTTTTGAATCCGTCATAGTTGGCGGTGATAGTGCCTGCGCCAATGTTGACTTTTTTACCTAGGGTGGCATCGCCTAGGTAAGACAGGTGGGCCGCGTTAGTTTGATTACCCAGAGTAGAATTTTTGATTTCAACAAAGTTGCCAATGCGACAGCCTTCGCCCACTACGGCTTGGCCGCGCAGATGCGCATAGGGGCCAATGCGACAGGTGCTGCGCACCGTACTGTCGCTAATCACCGAATAGAGAATGGTGCTGCCAGCCTCAACGGTGCTGTCCTCAATTAGGCTACCGGGGCCGATGCGGCAGCCTGCCTGAATTGTTGTCTTGCCGCGCAGATGGGTTTGGGGCTCAATCACCACGTCGGGTGCTACGGTCACGGTGGCGTCAAGGGTTATGCTCTCAGGGTTGATGAGGGTCACGCCGGAGAGCATCAGGTCGTCTTTGAGACGTTGTTGCAAAATATCGTTGGCCTCTGACAGCTGCTTGCGGTTGTTGATGCCTAAAATCTCTTGCGGGTCGGTCACATCCATTGCCATCACCGGGGAGAGATCTTTAACCACATCGGTTAGGTAGTATTCTTGCTGATCGTTGTCGGCCTTAAGGTGGGGCAAGATGGTCATCAGCTTCGCCCAGTTAAAGCAGTAGATGCCTGCATTGATACGCTGATTTTGACGCTGCGCGGGGGTGCAGTCGCGATGTTCAACAATCTCAGTCACCAGATTGTTATCCGTACAAAACACGCGCCCGTAGCCCGTCGGGTCATCCATCTGGGCAGTAAGAATAGTGGCAGCATTTTGATTTTGGGTGTGCAGCGCCAGCATCCGCTCAAGGGTTTCCGGGCGAATCAGCGGCACATCTCCATTCAGGACGAGTAAATTACCCTCAAACCCAACCAGTGCCGGGATGACTTGCTGCACCGCGTGGCCGGTCCCTAGCTGTTCGGTTTGTTCGACAAACTCTAGATCGCTCAGGCTGGTAAGGGCTGAACGCACCGCATCAGCCTGGTAGCCCACGATCACCAGCTGACGACTGGGCTCAACTTTGATCAAGCTCGCCAGTACAGTCTCGACCAGAGTGCGACCGCTGAGGGGGTGTAGCACCTTAGGCAGACTAGATTTCATGCGGGTGCCTTTGCCCGCTGCCAAGATGGCCACCGCTAGTGAATCGCTCATAGTTATCCCTTTCCAGCATTTGCTGGGGGGAGTATACCGTGACTCGGCGGGCAGACCAAGTACGGCTAGCTCAGCCAGCGCCGCCGCCATTGACCGGTGGGTTGTAATGTAGACAGGGCCTGCGCCTGTTTTCTAGCGGCCACAATGTCAGCGGCAGTTCCCTGCAGCGTAGGATCCCGGTAAGGGACTGACGCGCGGGTTTGGAGATGGGCCTGCTCTTGGGGCGACAGGGGCGGTAAATCAAGCGCCGCGTAGCTGGCTACGGTGCCTGGCCAGCGCCGACCGGCGGCCTGGGTTGAGCCAATAGACAATCCTGCCTGCTGCAGCGCCGTGCGCACCGCCGCCGCACAGGAATAGGTGGCCAGGCAACCATCTGCCTTGAGGCAGCGGGCTACTTGCTGAATAAATTCAACTGTCCACAGCTGGGGGCAGCGCGTTGGCGAAAACGGATCTAGAAAAATGGCATCGGCCTGGTACCCCTTGTCTACCAGCGTTTGAATCGTTTGACGAGCATCTCCGATCAGCAATGTAGCCTCGAGGGCACGCTGAGGGAGTGCCTTTATTTGCTGATGGGTCGCCAGGGCTGCTAAGGCAGTTTGAACGGGCTCTGACCAGGCTTTTGTCAGGTGATTGGATACTGCACTTTTAGGGACCGCTGCATCGATCTCTAAAGCCTGTACGGTCACTCCACAGGCAGGGTTGACCTGCCAGATTGCCTCTAATGCCGCTGCCGTGTTGTATCCCAGGCCGTAACAGATATCCAGCAGCACAATCTCCTCAGCGACGGCTCGAGATGCAAGCTGTGTCACCGCCACGTAGGTCTGATGGGCCTCGGCATAGGCCCCCTCCCGGCTGTGAAACCACTCGCCAAATTCTTCTGAAAAGAAGGTGTAGGAGCCGTCGGCGGTGGGTTCGGGGGTGAAAGGCATAGGCGTGAGTAGCGGGTAGTGGGTGGTGGGTAGGATCAGTTCTTACTCTGCATCCTCTACCTGCCTGGCTGCTGTCTATAAAACTGCCGTAGTCGCTTTTGAAACCCGCGCCAGTGGTCATTCAGCTCATCGGTTTCTAATATGAACGTTTGGGCTGCGCTGTCCTCCAGCGCGATCGCAACCATGGCCCGCTCAACTTTGATATCACAGTCGCGATAAACCCAGTTGACCGCCCAGCTATAGGCGGCAACCTGTAAAAAGTAGTCTTCAATCCAGTCGGGCTGCTTGGGGCGACGGGCGGTTTTCCAATCGCAGAGGATGAGCTGCCCGTCGTAGACGATCAGGGCATCGGGGTAGCCCGCGAATTTGAGCGGATGCCACACGGCTCCTTCGACCAGCAGGGTCTCTTCAATCCGGTTGAGGATGGGCAAGATAGACTGCCAAAAGCGCTCTGTGCCTTCGGGTAGCTCCCAAGGGTCGCCCCGTAGATAGGACTTTATGACCTTATGAATTTTGGTGCCCGCTCGTGATGCGGTGGTGGTGATGCGATTGGCTTCTTCGGTGCCGATGCGATCGCGCCAGCGAAACAGCCGTTCTTTAGCTTCCCAGGGTTTGGTCGCAGAGAGGATCGTGGTGACGCCGGGGTAGCAGTTGCCCTCGATCTCGAAGTATCGCTTGCGATTAACCGAGACCTGTTTGGCTTTGTAGTGGGGCAGCGGGATGTGCGTCATGCGCCTGAATAAATCGCCTGATCAATGCTTCCTATATTCAAGCAGGTTTCGACGTAGCCCTATCAGGATCGCATCGAAGGGTGTATAAATGTACGATAGTAAACCTGTACTTCATACTTATGCAGCTATTACTGGGGGTGATATTGGGGATCGGGCTGGGCGCGATCGCAACCTATCTAATCTTTCGGGCCCAGTTTCAGACCGTACGAGAGAAAGCCAAAAACAATCTGGTGGCCGAGCGGGCTGCCATGATTGAGCAATTACAGGCCAAAGATCACCAAATTCAAGAGCTCCGGCAAGATCTCAGCGCGGCCCGCACTCAGCTAGACCAAAGCGCCCAACAACTCACAGCGGCCGCAGCCCAGCAAGCCGCAGCTGAAGCTAAAAGTAATCAGCTGCCCCTACTTCAGACAACGCTAGGCCAGCTACAGGTTGAAAACACTCAGCTCACAGCCAGAACAGCCCAACTTCAAACTCAGCTCACCGAGCAACAACAAACTCATCAGGATAAGCTAGCTCTGCTTAACCAGGCTCAACTTCAGCTCAGTGATGCCTTTAAAGCCCTCTCTGCTGAGGCTCTCAAAACAAACAATGCCTCCTTTTTAGAGCTGGCCCAGGCGACCCTTAGTCAGTTTCAAACCCGCGCGACCGGCGATCTCTCCCAGCGGCAGCAGGCCATTGACCACCTGGTACAGCCCCTGCAAACCTCTCTCTCTAAGGTCGAAACCTACCTGCAAGATCTCGAGCGGCAGCGGCTCACTGCCTACACCCAGCTCAGCGAGCAGATTACCAGCCTGGCCACCACCCAGGTGCAGCTTCAGACGGAGACCCATAATCTTACTAAGGCGTTGCGGGCTCCTACGGTGCGCGGTCGCTGGGGCGAAATCCAGCTCAAGCGCGTTGTTGAGATTGCTGGCATGGTAGAGCATTGCGACTTTGTGCAACAGGCAACGGTACAGACTGAAAACGGGAGTCTGCGACCCGATATGGTGGTGCAGCTGCCCTTTCAGCGCAATATTGTGGTAGATGCTAAAGCCCCCCTCGCCGCCTATCTGGATGCCCTGGATGCCCAGCATGAATCGGCTCGCCAGGGCAAACTTAAGGAGCACGCCCGCCACATCCGCAACCACATCAGCCAGCTCAGCAACAAGGCCTATTGGGATCAGTTTCAGCCCAGCCCTGAGTTTGTGGTGTTGTTTTTACCCGGAGAGATTTTCTTTAGCGCTGCGTTAGAACAAGACCCGGGACTGATTGAGGCGGGCATTCAACAGCGGGTGATTTTGGCGACGCCGACAACTTTGATCGCGCTGCTCAAGGCAGTGGCCTACGGCTGGCAGCAGGAGAAGGTAACTGAAAACGCGCAGCAGATTAGCGATCTGGGTAAAGAGCTGTATGACCGTTTAAGGACGTTTACAGGACACCTGCAAAAGCTCAAGCGGGGGTTGGAAACATCCGTAGAGGCATTTAATAAGGCCACCGGGTCGCTGGAAAGTCGCGTGCTGGTCAGCGCCCGTAAGTTTAAGGAGCTGGGCACGGTCTCGGGCGATGAG
>JBCBZL010000243.1:0-7751 GCA_039815385.1 Cyanobacteria bacterium P01_A01_bin.114 | reverse complement strand
TATGCATTTTTTACGATCTCTATTTATCTAACCATAGAAATGTCATGAGAGCCTGATCTTTAGAATGATTTATCAATCTATCTCTAGCTTTATTCTAGTTTTAGAAAAACCGAAATTTAACTGCCAATTTAGTTAAGAAAAGGTTAAATAAAGACTAACTTTGAGTTAATTTGAATCGTTATTTTTAAACCGTCATTTTTATGGTGAAAATATCAACAGCCCAAGCCAGGTCCAAACCAGGGCAAGGAGGATATCCTATCTCTGGCTTGAGCTATCTCTGGCTTGGGCTATTGATAATAGACCTAAGCTGCTCGGCTAAACTGCCGGTAGATCCCCCCAATTTCCTTGACCCTTTTTCTCAATCAAGCTGCCATATCAAACACCAGCACCTCTGCATCGTCTGATGTGCCCGCCAGGGTAATTTGGGGTTCATCTATGACCGAGGCTCCATCGCCGGCGGTGAGGGGTTGCCCGTTGAGAGTAATCGCCCCTCGGGCGACCTGTACCCAAACAGCTCGACCTGGGGCAATATTGTGCCTAATTGAGTCACTGGGCGCGATCGCAGCCGCGTACAGATCAACATCTTGGTGAATGGTGACAGAGCCCTCGCGGCCCTCACGAGAGCCCACCAACCGCAGCTGACCTTGTTTATCAGCCTGGGTAAAGTGGGTTTGCTCGTAGCTAGGCGTTAGCCCTCGCTCATCTGGCATCACCCAAATTTGCAGAAAGTGTACCGGGTCAGCCTGAGATGCATTGTACTCACTGTGCATGATGCCCGTGCCCGCAGACATCCTCTGCACATCTCCAGGGCGAATCACAGAGCCCGTCCCCAGACTGTCTTTATGCTCTAAGCCGCCATCTAACACGTAGGAGATAATCTCCATATCACGATGGCCGTGGGTTGAGAACCCTTGACCCGGCGAGACTTTATCTTCGTTGATGACCCGCAAGCTAGCACAGCCCATGTGGTTGGGGTCATAGTAGTTACCAAATGAGAAGCTATGGCGGCTATCTAACCAACCAAAGTTAGCAGCACCGCGAGCTTGAGCAGGACGAAGCGTAATCATAGTGACCTCCATGAGGGGAAGTGGTGAGTGGTGAGTTTGAACCTACTTGTCGCTAGGACAGCGGCAAACGAGTCGCTATGTTGAGTGACGTTAGCCCTCGTTTGCTGACACTTCCTATTATGGATTAACCTAAATAAAAAGACAATATGATATTTCATTGACACATTGTCTTTATTTAAGAGACAATAAATCCATGGACAAATTCGAAAGCATCCGCGCCTTTACCCAGGTCGTAAAATCCGGCGGTTTTGCCGCAGCGGGTCGGGATATGGACCTCTCCCGTTCAGCGGTCAATAAGTTAGTGATTAACCTTGAGAACGATTTGGGGGTGCAGCTTTTGCATCGCAGTACTCGGCGAGTCACCCCGACTGAGACAGGGCTGGCCTTTTACGAGCGCAGTCTGCAAATTTTGGCTGATTTAGAAGAAGCTGAGCGAGCAGTCACCCAGCTCCACGAAGCCCCCTGTGGGCTCTTAAAAATCAACGCGCCGATGACCTTTGGAACCCATCATGTGGCTCCAGCGGTGGCTGAGTTTATGCAGCAATATCCTGATTTACAAGTGCAGCTCACCTTAGAAGATCGATTCATTGACCCGATTGCCGAAGGCTACGACCTGGTGGTACGCATCGCTGAGCCCGCTGACTACGCCAGTCTGATTGCCCATCCGCTGGCAGCAGCTGATCGAGTTATCTGTGTGGCCCCTGCGTATTTAGCCCAGCACGGTGCGCCTACCCACCCTGGCCAGCTTAAGCAGCACGCCTGTCTTCACTATGGCTACCTGTCTACCGGCAACAGTTGGAAACTTAAAGACGCTCAAGGAGAAGACTTTACGGTGCCGATTCATGGCGTGCTGTGCTCTAACAACGGAGAAGTCTTGCAAAAAGCTGCGATCGCAGGGCTCGGCATCACGCTACTGCCTTTGTTCATTGTTGAAGACGCCCTCAAAACAAAACAGCTGCAATGTATCTTGTCTGAGTTTCAACCCACGGCTCTATCAGTCTGTGCCGTGTATCCAGTGAATCGCCATTTATCAGCCAAAGTCAGATTGTTACGAGAGTTTTTAGAAGAGACCTTTAAAGAGGTCATCTGGACGGTTTAGGTATGGGTAATGGGTAATGGGTAATGGGTAATGGGTGATGGGTTGTAATCTTGAGGATATGTGTCAATTATGACAGTTGCCCACTGTAATCGCTATGCTGAAAATAGAAAGCCATGATGGTTGCAGGATAGAGAATAATTCACAGAGAATAATTCACAGAGAATAATTCACGGAGATAGAGCCACAGAGATTAATTCACAGGGATTCACCAAAGCAGAGAAGAGAAAGAGACCCAAAATACAGAGAACAGAAGATAGAGAAAACAGAAAAAACTTGAGATCCCCCACCCCTTTGCAAAAAGGGAGAGTAGAAAAGTTGCACATGCCGCTGTCCGGTAAGCGATAGCCAGGCATTGTTCTTGTAATGGACATTCCTAAAAAATTATCAAACGCCTTTAAAGAGCGACTATGGCTGCTCTACAAGCAGGGGCGTCTCTCGTTTAGGCAGGTATTACTCTTAGCCCACAGCCATTTACAGTCCGATGGGCCAACTCCCGACCTTAAGGATTGAGGGCTCCACGGTCATTAAGAGAGCAGTCATCAAGAGAGCAGTCACGAAGGGCGGCGCATAGGCTACGCTAAGCGGAGCCCATCCGCACGATCGCACCATGAAGCCTACCGCTGCCCAGCCTGTTATTCCACCCGTTAGCCTGGTTTTCCTGGCCATTGGCTCTGTCCAAATTGGCTCAGCCTTAGCTAAATCTGTTTTTGATCAAATGGGACCCAGCGGCATGGCCTTTTTTCGAGTCGCTTTGGCTGCAATCATATTAGCGCTACTCTGGCGACCGCAGTGGCGACCCGAGATCCGCCAAAACCTGACAGCCGTTTTGATGTTTGGGGCAGTGCTGTCTTTGATGAATTTCTTGTTTTACCAGGCAATTGCCAGAATCCCAGTGGGGATTGCGGTCGCCCTGGAGTTTACAGGCCCGCTGGGGCTATCGGTGCTCAAGTCGCGACGGTGGCTCGAGGCTGTGTGGGTTGCGATCGCAGCCGCTGGGGTAGCCCTACTCGCGCCCGTAGGGGGGTTTGAGCTAGACTGGCTCGGCATTGTCTTTGCCCTGTCAGCCGGGGTCTGCTGGGCCAGCTACATCTTGCTAGCCGCGCGGGTGGGCCAGCTGCTGCCTGGGGTTGAGGGGCTGACCTGGGCAATGCTATTTGGCTCACTGCTGCTATTGCCCATGGGGGGCGCTTCAATATTGCCCGCCTTTCAGCAGCCGCAGCTATTGCTGACCGCCCTGGGGGTGGCGCTGCTGTCGTCTGTCTTACCCTACACGCTAGAGCTAACGGCGCTGCGATATGTGCCCGTGCAGGTGTTTGGGGTGCTGATGAGTCTAGAGCCGATGGTGGCTGCGATCGCAGGCTGGGCAATTCTAGGTGAAACCCTCACCTTTCGGGCCATCGTGGCGATTGTGTTGATTTCAGCTGCGGCAGCAGGGGCATCGCGATATCGAAATATTTAGCGGGTTGTGATCATGGGAACCCACAATCACAACCCGCTAAACAACATCTGCTTTTCGGATAACACCTGCTTTTCGGCTTATCGCGCCACCGTCTGATTGAGCAGCTCTGCGATCGCGCTGTGCTCGATGGGCGGCTCGGTCATGGCCTGGCGCGTATCGGTGATTAGCCAGTCAAGGGCGGCTGCCTTCATGTCGATTGACGCGCCGGTTTTGTCTACGCAGTAGCGACCAAACACGAGCTTATCGACCAGGCTACCCCCAGAGCCTATTCTGGAATATTCAAAAATTACGCTCTTGTCGACAATGGCGTTGCTGCAAATATGGCAGTTGGGGCCGATCATACTGGGGCCAACAATGGTGGCTCCATCTTCAATATGGGTCTGCGCGCCGATATAGACTGGGCCAGTCACATTGACCTTGTCCCAGTTGACTTTGACGTTGAGCCCCGTATAGACACCGGGCTTGACTTGATTGCCGGGCACACCCACGCCCTTGACCTGGCCAGTGAGCACGTCTTGGATAGCTTGCCAGTAGTCGGGCACTTTACCAATATCGACCCATTCAAAGTCCATGCTGATGCCGTAAAACGGGGCGTTGGCTGCTACCAGCTTGGGGAAAAGGTCTCCGCCAATGTCAAACTCTTGACCAGAGGGGATGTAGTTGAAAACTTCGGGCTCAAATATATAGATACCAGTGTTGATATCGGTGCTGAGCGCCTCTTCGACCTTGGGCTTCTCTTGGAATGACTTGATGCGGCCATTGTTATCGGTGACCACAACACCATAGCTAGGGACCTGCTTGAGGGGCACCGACTTCATCACGATGGTTGCAATAGAGCCTTTTTCACGATGCTGGCGAAGGGCCTCAGTCAGATCTAGGTCGATCAGGGCATCCCCACAAAGCACCACAAACGTGTCGTCGAAAAAGGGTGAAAAGTCTTGAATTTTTCGCATGCCACCGGCAGAGCCCAGGGCCTGACCTTTAAGCTCACCATCGGGGGTAATGCTGCCCTCAAAAGAGTAGGCAATCTCTACCCCAAACCGCTGACCGTCCCGAAAATATCCTTCGATCTCATTCGCAAGGTGGCTGACATTGACCATGATTTGGTCAAAGCCATGTTGACGCAGCAGCTCAAGCAAAAACTCCATCACGGGCTTTTGCATAATTGGGATCATTGGCTTAGGAATCGTGTAGGTAATTGGGCGTACACGGGTGCCTTTACCGGCGGCCAAAATCATGGCTTTCATAAATGCTCTCTCTATAAATCCTTAACAGCTCAGGAGGCAGATGACTCAAGTATTCGCTCAATCCAAAAAGTCCTGGCTGCGAAAGGTTTTAGGGTCTAGGTTTTAGGGTTTGAAGAATTTGGTTGGTCGGTTTAACTAACGTTTCTGCCAACACCTATCATCTATCACCTAATACCTATCACCTATCACCTCTCTCAGGAAACCTTCTCAGCCTAAGTGAATACCCTTACACGCTACCGTTTCAAATAGTCAAATGTGGTGCCGCTGTGACGATCACGCTGACGATCACGCTGACGGTCGTTAATAACTAGATTATGCTAACAAGGCCTTAGTAGTATACCCAGACCTACTCTGACTCTTCATCAACCGCTTACAGATTCCCGAATAAATATTGATTAATGTTTATGAGTGGGTCTGCCTAGGAACCTTCAGTCTGGTAAAACATACGACGGCAGGCTGAGGGCCTCAGCGCCTACTGCTGTAGGGGTGTCCGTTGCCAGGTTTTCAGCCTGGTTTAGGTGACCCAAGTGGCGCACTTTGAGATCTTGATAAAAGGTGTTTTGGGCAAGCTCAACTTTTGACTGAGCTGACAAGAAAAGCAGCCCCCAAAATACCCCCACTTTTTCGTGCCGATAGTCGTCTTCGCTAAGCTCCCCGGTGATTGGGCCACCCAGTACCGCCGGGCGAAACTGCGCCCAGTGGGTGAGCAGATATTCAAAATCCATCCAGTCCACCCGTTCTTCTAGCTCGTCCCAATAGTTATTGATAAAATCCTCAAGGGCTTCGGCAATTTCTGACAGGTTTTCTTGGTGAGCCAGCTGGGCAATGGCCCGCACCGCTGTGCGCTTTGAGTGGGGCTGAGGGCGTCGGCTACGATTGCGTGGGGTGGGGTCCGCCATGGCCAGGGCAATCATTTCAAGCTGGCCAATCAGCTCTTGCAGAGTGACATTGCGCTTTTCGGGGGGCGCGGCTACGGCCCGGCGATGAATGTGACGTTCTAGGTTACGCGGCAGCTCACCCCCGTAAAAATCATCGGGCTCAAAAAACCCCGATTCTTCAAACTCGTCTTCCTCAGGTTGAACTTCGATGCGCACCAGGGTATCTGCCTTGAGCAGCACCAGCATGGCGGCATATAAAAACGCTTGCCCTGACTCTGATAGGTTTTGCTCGTAGGGCGATCGCCCATGAACGCTGGCTGGAATGGGTTTGTCCTTCAAGCTTTTAAGAAACCGATCGATCACGTCGATGACGTTGACATCCCACGGATCAATTTCTCCCTTTTCAGCCAGATCAATTAAGAATGCGATCGCGCCCTGGGCAAGGGATTGCGACATAGGCTATGCCTAGATAAGAACAAGCGAACTATAGTTTATGAATGTGTGAACTATAGCGTATGCGCTTGCTTTACGCCATAGGCGTTAGGTTCATATACGCCACAGGCATGAGGCTATTGACGCCGTAGCCGCTAGGCAATGGCCTCTCCGTCGCCGGGTTGCGAAGCAGGCAGCATCGGTTTTTGATCTTCGAGTTCGACCCGGTAGCGTTCGACATCTTCCTCAAGCTGCTGAATTTTTAGCTCTCGCTGCTCTACCTGGGGGTTGACATTAAAATAACCCTGCACCTGCACCCAGACACTGAAGACCCAGGCCAGTACAGCGCCAATGCCCATAGAAATAATCAGTTCTATACTCAGGGGGGCTTGGAAGTCGACGCCTTTGATCACATGAATGGTTGCCGGGTCAGTATTTTCAATGCCAAATAAAACCAGCGCCAAACAAATGACGAAAATAACTACAAAGTTAACCTGCCGCATCGTTTTCGCCTCAAGGTGTTCGTATAGGACTTTGGGGGGATTAGCGTTTTAGTAAAGGTGTCTACTAAAATGACCCAAATTTAGTTCCAAATAAATATAGCCTCTGTTGGCAAAACCTCACCAAAATTTATTAAGACCTGTAAGCCCTGTTTTATTAGATGCAAGCCTATGGGAAATAAGACGTCTAGCGCCTCAGCGTCGTTCGCAACTAACCGGAATTTCATCTTAAGATTCTGAAGCGCGGCCTGGGCCATATTTGAGCAGGTAGCCGAGGCCGATTAGCAGCGCGATCGCAGCCGCCCCAATCCCAATCGGGCTGGGCACCCAAAACACCACATCAATGTGGTTAAGCGCCCCCGGCTGTAGCTGCCAAACGCCAGGTTTAACCTGACCCGACTCTGCCGCATCGAGCTGGATGCCCCAGGGCGTCATCAGTCGAAACGATAGGTTCAGCACCCTGAGGTTGCTGATGAGGCCACCGTCTGACGCCGAAACCCCCTGTAGCGATCGCAGATCTAGATCATAGACGAGGTGGTTGCGCAGGGCTAAAAACCGGTTTTGCTGCTCCAGGCTGAGGCTCGAAGTCAGCTGGGGGGCACCGGGCAAATCTTGCAGAACGCTGGATTCTGCTTCGCCAAACAGGGTGTTAAATTTTTTGACTAAATCTGCGCCGTTGTAAAAAGGCAAAGTGACCTTGACCGTCTCTGGGTCGATCCGCCGCACGCTGGCCGAGACAGCTTTCGCATCGGCTTCAAACTGACGTATCCACTGCTCTGAGGAGGCTTCGTTGAAGGTCAGCAGCCGCTCGCTGAGGTGCAGCGTTTGGGTGATCGTGCCGTGGGTTTGGCTGTCAAACTGAATACCTACGTCATAGTCGATGCAGCCGGTCAGGCAGAGCGCGAGGACGATCAGCAGAGCCCTTATCCCCCAGCCTCTTCTGTCTGGGGACTTGCGCTTGCGCTTCTCAAGAGCCCGATTGGGACGCGTAATGTCTGGATCTACCCCCCTTGGTCCCCCCTTGGTAAGGTTACCGTGTACACACATCTCGACGAGGAGCCCAAAATCC
>JBCBZL010000061.1:0-17616 GCA_039815385.1 Cyanobacteria bacterium P01_A01_bin.114 | reverse complement strand
CAGGTGATCACCCCCTGCCTACCGCTGCTGCTGCGGTCAGAAATGGCCTCAGCCATTGACTACGGCGTCGATCAAAGTCAAATGTCTGCGGTCGCAGTTGTCTCTGAAAAGCATTTCAGGCTCGGGCAGGCCATCTGGGATGCGCTTTGGCCCAGCATTACCGCCGATCATGAGGCCAAAATCGCTGTTCAAGAGGTGGCCAAAACCCCCAAAAGCCCAACCTGGCAGTCAACCCTCGAGCAGGGGCTGATCACCATCTTGAAGAAAGATGCTGACCTGGCCCAAAACTTGGCTAGGCTTTTGGAGATGCACTAGTTCGCCAAAGCCTCTATGCGCGGTAGCCTCAAAAGGATTTAGAACCCGGCCCCTGTGAAGTACCTCGAAGGCAAACGATTTTTGAATGGGCTCCCCCTGATCCTGGCGGGGCCGATGTTGCGCCGTACCGAGCCGGGGGCCGTCACGGTGTGGGTGGCCCTCAAGCACCCCTGTCAGGTGAGGTTGCAGGTGCTCAACACCCGCCACGACGGCCAGCAGCTCGCCGACTGTGTCCTGCAGGGCCAGGCAAAAACTACCGCCCTGGGCCAGCATCTCTATGTGGTAGCGGTGACCGCTCGCCCAGTGGAGGAGACAGAGCTGGCGTGCGATCGCATCTATGCCTACGACCTTGAGTTTACCCCCGATCTGGCCAGTTCTCAGCAAACCGTTTCCCTGACAGCGGCTTTGCGCAGCGAAGCCCTGCCTACGGCGACCGTGAGCTATTTTGCCCACGATAAACCGACCTTTGTTCTACCGCCGTCGCGCCTCAGCGATCTCAAGCTAGTCCATGGCTCTTGCCGCAAGCCCCACGGGGCCGGGTTTGATGCGCTGCCGCTGCTAGACTGCCTGATTGAGGCCGCCGCCGGTACCCACTGTGAACGCCCCCACCAGCTCTTTCTAACCGGCGATCAGATTTATGGCGATGATGTGGGTGACCCGCTACTTTGGGTGGCCACCACCCTGGGCGACACCCTGCTCGGCTGGGAAGAAGCTTTGCCCGTGGGCCGCGACAACCCAGAGGATATTGACTACCTGACCCCAAAGCAGCTGCCCGCTGGCAAGCGATCTGAGCTGGCAACCCGCAAAGCAGGCTTTACCGCTGGCTTAGATGAAAAATACGAAAAAGTCACCAGCCATTTTCTCAGCTTTGGTGAATACTGCGCTGTCTATTTGCTAGCCCGCTCCCCCGCCTGCTGGCCGGTTGCCCTGCCTGCGGGCCGCGACGTCACCGAGGGGCGTGAGGCCATCCGCCGATGGGACAAAGACCGGCGCAATATGCAGCAGTTTGTGCACACCCTATGGAAGGTGCGCCGCGCCCTGGCCAATGTGCCCACCTACGCAATTTTTGACGATCACGACGTCAGCGACGACTGGAATCTCAATCAGGCCTGGTGCCTGCGGGTGCTAGGGCGACCGCTGGGGCGACGCGCCGTTCAAAATGCGATGCTGGCCTATACCGTGTTTCAAGCCTGGGGAAACACCCCCTGGCAGTTTGAAGCGGGGCAGCCGGGGGCAGCGCTGTTAGAGGCGGCTCAGCAGTGGTCGAGCGCACAGGGGCAAGATCAGCAGGCAGCGGCAGCGATCGCAACCTACCTGGGCCTGCCCCCCGCTGACCCCCACACCCATCTCCCTCAGTTTGTCCAAGATATTCAAGATCTTCCCCAAGACGGCACCGAGGGCAAAAACATCTGGGTGCTGCGGCGCTCTAATCGGGCTCTGACCTGGCACTACACTGTCCGAGGGGCCTGCCACGAGGTCCTTGTCTTAGACACACGCACCTGGCGCGGCTACCCCGATACTCGACCGATTGACCCCCCGATGTTGCTCAGCCCCAGCGCCTTTAAGCAGCAAATTGCTAAGCCACTTTCCCGATCGGACGGCCAGTCTAGCCCGGCAGCCACCTTTGTGGTGGCCCCGACGAATGTTTTTGGCATGAAGGTTCTCGACTGGATTCAGCAGTGGCAGCTCAACCATCGCAAAGTTTTTTCAGCCGACGTCGGTGACTCTTGGAATCTCAACGACAGAGCCTTGGCAACCCTGTTAACAACTTTATTTCGGTATCGCCAAACAATTATTGTTCTGTCTGGCGATATTCACTACAGCTCAGCTGTACGTCTCTCTTATCAGACCAGTCACTCAAAACCACAGGCCACCCTGGTGCAGCTGACCTCTAGCGCCATGAAAAACGAGGAGCTGTTGACCCAGATACTGCATACCCGTCTCAAAGAATGGCTAATGCCCGAAAAATCTCGCCGCTGGGTCGGCTGGTCACCCTCCCCCGACAGGTCAGTTCCCGATATGGCAGAGCAGCCGGCCCAGCCTTCTGAGCCCCCTGACTGGCGCTGTCAGCTCGACTGGCTACGCCGCCAGCCGGCCCAGCCCGCTGAGATTGACCCCAACTTGTTTTGGCTGATGCCGTCTCAGAGCGGTCGAAGCAGGTCATCGCTGTCACTGTTTTGGCCGCGATTTTGGCAGGGGTTCAAGTTTTGGCAGGCGCGCTGGTTTCAAGAAGGGCAGGAAGTGATCGGCGTTAACAACGTTGCCATGGTTCGTTTTCAAGCTAAAGCGCCTCAAAATCATGACCCAAATGGGGAACCTGGGCTGGCCGTGCAGCAAGACCACTACTGGTTTTCTTCATGGCGGCCTATCGAGGTTGTACGCAGTCGATTTGAGACGTCACTGCGGTGAAGGCTAACCCCCTAAGCGAACGCGTAGCTAAAAACTAAAGTCTCCCCCTGGGCAGAGAGAGACTTTGCAGAGAGAGACTTTAGTTTTGTGCGAGTTAGCGAACGCTAGCTAATATGAGTCTGGGATAAGGCAAGGCTCTATTCACCAGGTGTATATCAGTTGAGCGCAGAGTCAAGCGCACCTTCAACCTGCTCTTTGACAGTGGTTGCGCCGCTTGCATCGCTGGGTGACTTCATCTTGCCAGTGTCAGCAGCGCCCTGCACACCATTGAGACCTCGCTCCGCCTTAGTCTGCACCGATTCCCGCCCACGGGGCTGGGAGTTGCTGACTTTCTCAGACTCTTGCTGCACCTGGTCAAGCTGAGCCGCCCCTTCAGAAGGGTTAGCGGACTTATTCATCCCAAAGGCAAAAGCTGGCATGCTGCTAGAGAAGAGCATCACGGCGCAGGTTAGCGCGATCGCAAGCCCTTTCAAGCCACGGACGATAACAGAGATTTTCGAAGAAGAAGATTTCATGTGTTTTCCTTTATCTTTAACGAACAATGGAACTGCAACACATCCAGTCTGGAAACTTGAGCTTCTCCCGTAGAACAAACTACAGGCCTGGATGCAACTGCGGTCTACTTGAACTGCGACATCGCTTTATCAAAAGCTGTTTGCAATTCACTAAAAGCAGCATCTACGCCTGTTTTGACGTTTTCCCATGCTGCTTCGCTAGACGCCTTGAAGGCATCCAACTGCTTTTTGGCGGTCTCCCGCCGCTGGGCCAGCATCCCTAGCTGCTCATAATATTTAGCCTTGACCTCAGCACTGGCCTGGTCGGCCTTTGCCCGCATCTCGGTCATTTGAGCATCTAACTTTTCTAACCTGGCCTCAGCCTCTTTTTGGTAGGCTTGCTTGGTTTCCATAGCATTAACCTCCTACAAGATGATTAATCAGCCTGAGCCTCGAACGGTCTGGTGTTTTCAAGATCCGGCGTTCAAAACCCACTCAACCCTTGTTGGCCAAAGGTTTACTAGCCAAAACCTTACTGGCCAAGTCCTACTGGCCAAGTCCTACTGGCCAAGCCTTACTGGCCAAAAAGATCTTTAACAGAGTCAACAAAACTGTCTGTAGCCTCTTCTACGTCGTCGCCTGCGTCTTCAATAGCACCTTTGGTGCGGCCAAGATCTTGCTGGGCACGCCCTTTGACCTGCTCGGCTGCTCCCTCAACTTGCCCGGTCACCTCGCCGACGTTGCGCTTGACGGTGCCCAGGTCTTTCTGAGCTTTACCCTGGATCATGTCGCTGGTGCCCTCACCTGCGACTCGATCGAGCTCATTGGCAGCCCGAGAGAGGGCGATGTCAGTTGAGTCAGTGGGCGCTGCGATCGCACTCGGGTAAGCCCCCCCCACCAGAACACAGGTGGCGATCAGCACACAGAAAACGGTGCGAAACGCGCCCTTGAGAAAATTGCTTAGACGTGAAATAGCCATGGTACGGTCATCTCCTAACGGGGTTTGATGAACTACCCGACTGTTATACCTTGGATAATTCACGTCTCAAATCAACCGTAAGAGAGATTAGCTTAAAACCCAAAGGAGTAACTTGGCCCAATCGAGCCCCAAAGTGCCCTGCGATATTGTCTGCGACATTGTTTGTTCATGAGGGGAGCGGCCTTACATAGAACACGCTGCGCGGGACTTTCCCTCCAATAGGAAGCAATCACGTTGTCCCTCATAGCCATACTGGGTTTCCCTCCCCTTTGCCTCTGGCTTGAAGGGCTGACTGGGGTCCTAACTCCCCCAGACCCCCCGAAAGGGTTGCTGGCTTCGTTTAGGCAAAGGGGTGCCAGGTGGGTTTGCACAAACGTCACCGTGGGTTTCCTCTTTTGCCAGTGCTGACCTGTCAGATACTTGCAATTAAATAAACCACGGTCCTACAGCCTTTCCCCCTTCGCCTTTCCCCCTACGCCCTTCGCCGTTCGCCTTTCGCCCATCCCCCTACGTCCAGGCTCTAAAAAACGTATTATCTTCCCAGGCAGCTGCTGTGCGTTGCTCAATTTCAGCCAGGGCGGC
Source organism: Cyanobacteria bacterium P01_A01_bin.114 (assembly GCA_039815385.1). Lineage (GTDB taxonomy): Bacteria > Cyanobacteriota > Cyanobacteriia > Phormidesmidales > Phormidesmidaceae > SIO4C1. Next base: position 12,837 of record JBCBZL010000061.1, on the reverse strand, counting down.
TGCGTCTAAAACCTCAAACGCCTGGGCCGCTCGCACGTTTTCTTCTAGCTGCTCAACTGACTCCGCTGCAATTACCGCGCAGTGAACCCCTGGCTGCGACAGCGTATACCCCAACGCCTGGGGCATGCCCTCTAGCACCCCTGGCTTAAACAGCCGTCCGTAGGCAGGTACCTTCATCGCCGTCACTCCCACATTTTGCGCCTGAGCCAGGGGTAAAACGCTGGGAATAAACGGTCTCGGATGATGACTATCGGCTGCATTTACCGGAATCAGCGTGTGCTCAAACGGGTAGCGCCGCAGCCCTTCGGCGATAATCGCTGGCTCATGGTGGCCGGTGATGCCGCTAAAGCGCACCAAGCCCTGGGCTCGAGCCTCCTCTAGCGCCTTGACTGCCCCGTTTGCCCCCAATAAGGTATCTAGCTCAGACTCAAACGAAACATGGTGAAACTGCCAAAGGTCTAGATAGTCTGTGTTTAGCCGCCGTAAAGACTGCTCTAGGTCGCGCCAGGCCCCGTCGCGATCGCGCGCGGCTGTCTTACTCGCCAAAAAAATTTCGTCCCGATAGGCAGGCAGCCCCTTGCCCAGATGGGTTTCACTTGGCCCGTAGCTGGCTGCCGTATCAAAATAGCGAATGCCCAACTCCCACGCTCGCTGAATTTGCGCTAACGCTGCCTGCTCTTGACCCGGCTTTGAGAGCGGTGTACGCCCTGCCCCCCCCAGACCCAAAATCGGCACCTGTACATCTGTGCGCCCCAGCTGCCGCAGCGGCAGGGGTGAGCCCGATGAAACCGCATCGGGCGAAACCACATCAGGCGAAACCACATCAGGCGAAACCGCATCGGGCGAAACCACATCGGGCGAAACTGCATCGGGCAAAGCCAACGACGACCTTTGCCGGGCTGTTGAGCACCCAATCAGGCCCAGGGCCGTGGTGAGACTGGTTGCCAAAAAGGTTCGGCGAGTCTTTTTACGAGAAAGAGTCATAGGGTTACAATCGATCGATGCCTCTCCCAATTATGGCGAAACTTTTCTGGCCGCGACCCCCCGGCTTATTAAAATAATCTTTGATTGGTTTCACTTCATCACAGGTACAAAAATATGTCTGCTGATTCAACTCAGCTACAAGCTTTAGCCCTCTCTAACTGCCATCGGGAACCAATTCATATTATTGGCAATATTCAGCCTTTTGGGGCACTGATAGCGACGGATCGGGCACTGGAGCAAATTACCCATGTGTCTGCCAACCTTGCTTCGATTTTAGGTCAGACTGAGTGGGCGAGTGCCGACGCCCTGGGGCAAGCTTTAGAAACGGTTTTACCTGGCCAGCTCATCCACAACCTCAGAAATGTCTGCGGGCTGTCCACGATTAGATCCCAACGAGAGCGGCTAGGCATCCATGAGCTCTGGGGGCAGAGGTTAGAGGTTGCGGTTCATTTCAACGGTGCCCAAACCCTGATTGAGCTAGAACCGCTGTGCTCAGATCAAGAGTACTCTAACGCCTCGGTGGTGAATGTGAAGTCGATACTCGATCAGCTGCCAGACTCCACTGCCATGCTCTCGCTGGCTGTCAAGGAGCTGCGCAACAGAACGGGCTTTAGCCGAGTTATGGCTTATCAGTTTTTGCAAGATGGGGCAGGTGAGGTCGTCGCTGAGGCCCGTGCCAGCGATTTAGAGCCCTACCTGGGCATGCGCTACCCAGCGTCTGATATTCCCGATCAGGTGCGCAGCCTGGCCCTTAAAACAACGCTCCGGGTGATTGGGGATATTCACGCCACACCAGTGCCCCTCTTAGCCTGGCAGGAGACAGAAAAAACGCCCGTCGATTTGACCCTTACCCTGCTGCGCGGGGTCTCGCCCGTGCACCTAGAGTATCTGACGAATATGGGGGTCGGGGCGAGCATGAATGTGGCGATTACCATCGGGGGTAAGCTTTGGGGCCTGTTTGCGTTTCATCACCAGCAGCCTAAATTAATCTCCCCAGATTCTCGCTCTACCCTAGATCTGTTTGGTCAGCTATTTTCGTTGCGGTTCCAACAGGTGTTAGCCGAAGAACGCTTTCGCGATCGCAGGCGTGCCGCCTCTACCCTCGATAAAATTGTCACCAAGCAGGTGCCGGGTAGCGACTGGCCAGCCACCGTGACCCAGGCCCAACCCCAGCTCTGCAAGCTGCTGTCTGCCCAGGGGGTTGCTTTTGCCTCTGACCGAGACCTGGTATCAACCCACGGAGAGGTGCCATCAGAGACCGCCATAGCGGCCCTGATCAACCACAGTCAAGCCCAGCTAGAAAGCGAGATTGTAACCCTTGAAAGTCTGCGGCAAATAAATTTACCCACCGTCGATAGCTGGGGCGACAGCGCCGGAGCCTTGCTGTTTGCTTTACCCTCAACCCAGCCGTTTTATCTGGTCTTTTTTCGAAGCGAGACCGTCAAGGCGCTGCGCTGGGGGGGCAATCCTGAAAAAAAAGAAGTAGCCTACGGCGAGTTTGGCCCTCGTCTTCGCCCTCGAGCCTCGTTTGAAGAGTACACAGCAATGGCGAGAGGGCGCTGCCACTCCTGGAGCCGCCGCGACCTGGCTGTCGCTCTAGAGATGCGAACTGAGCTGATCCGCCTGGCTGAGAATCGGGTTCAGCGCTTCCAGCAGCGACAGCAAAATTTATTGGTGGCCGAACTCAACCATCGGGTGAGAAATATCCTTGCCCTGATTCGCTCAGTGACTCGCCAAACCCACAGCTCTACCGACTCTATTGCAGACTATACCCAAATGCTAGAGCAGCGGATTGCTGCGCTGGCAGCGGCCCATGATTTAGTCGCCGGACACGAATTAGAGTGGCCCGCTTTAAGCAACCTGCTGGCCATCGAGCTGCGCCCCTATCTGGTAGATGCTCAACCTCGCGTCAGGCTGATTGGCCCCGAGGTCGGCTTCAAGGCAAATTTTGTGCCGACGTTTGTTTTAGTCCTGCATGAGCTGGCGTCTAATGCGGCCAAGTATGGAGCGCTGTCTGTCCCTGAGGGGCAATTAACCGTGCGCTGGTTTGAAACCGATGGCGGGGTGAGTTTCCATTGGCACGAATCTAAGGGCCCCTCGGTAGAGCCGCCTCAGCGCCGTGGCTTTGGCCGCGATCTGATTGAGCGGGCGATTCCCTATGAGTTTGAGGGCGATGCCACCCTTCGGTTTCTCTCAAATGGGGTTGAGGCTGAGTTTTGGCTGCCCAGCGAGCTGGTGCGATGGCAAACAGAACCCGACCCTGAGCCGGTAGAGTCGCCCGAGCCACCATCGAGTGAGGCACCCCCACAGACCCATCTCGGGTCAGTGCTCGTGGTAGAAGACAACATGCTGCTGGTGATGGATATGGAAAACAGTCTCAGGAAACTTGGGTTTGAGAAAATTGACGCGGCCCCCAGCGTGGCTCGTGCCCTCAAATGCTTAGACAATAACCAATATCGGGTCTGTGTTCTCGATATTGATCTCAAGAAAGAAACCAGTTTTCAGATCGCCCAGCGGCTTTTAGAGCAGCAGATTCCCTTTACGTTTACCACCGGCTATGATTCCAAGTTCTCAATTCCTGAGGAACTTAGGGAAGCCCCTCTCATCAAGAAACCCATCGAGATGGCAGAGCTAGAGGAAACCCTGCGGCAGCTGATCGATCTTTAAATCTCGGCGCTAGGCCGTCGCTTGCCCTCTGATAAAATATAGGGTCTATACAGGCTGATATAAAGCCAGGCCGAGTAGATTGGCCGAGTAGGTTGGCCGAGTAGATTGGCCAAGTAGATTGGCCGAGTAGATCGAAAGTAACACCATGGCTGATATTCTCATTTTTGAAGACAATACCGCCCTTGCGTCTTACTGGTGCACCCTGCTAGAAGCCGAACAGCATCAGGTCAGATGCTGTAGCACCGTGTCAGCCGCCTTGCAGCTGGTCTCGGAGAAAGCACCCGATTTGCTGATTGCTGACATGCTGATTAAGCAAAACAACCGCTTTGAGGCCGAAGGCGGCCTGACTTTGTTGACCAAGCTAAAATTAACCGGCACCTTTAGCAGCCCCATTCTCGGGGTTAGCGGGTTTAAGCCAGGGCCTTACGCCCAGGCAACCGCGCTGGATGCTGCCCAGCAGATCGGGATTGACATGGCGCTCTATAAGCCGATTGAGCCTGAGCAGCTGCTAGCAGCGGTCAAGAAGCTCCTGGCGGGCTATTAACCCTGTATCAGCGGCTGAGGATGATTAATGGCATACCCCTGGGCGTAGTCTATTTTAAGCTCTTGCACCTTCTCTAAAACAGAGGCGTTCTCAACATACTCGGCGATGGTTTTTAAGCCCATGACGTGCCCAATGTGGTTGATAGACTCTAGCATGGCGCAGGTGACGCGATCGGTGGGCGCTTCTTTCACCAGATTGCCATCGATTTTTAAGTAATCAACTGGCAAATGCTTGAGATAGGTCAGCGAAGACATGCCGCTGCCAAAGTCATCTAATGCAAAGTAGCAGCCTAGCTTTTTAAGCTCAGTAATAAAATCAGCCGCCTTGCGAAGATTTGCGATCGCAACTGTTTCAGTAATCTCAAAGCAAAGCCGTTTAGGATCGATGGTATGTTCTTCTAGCTGCTGCTTGAGAAAACAGATAAACGTGTCGTTGTTAATGCTCGACCCCGACAGGTTGATGCTGTAAGTCTTACTAGATAAACCCGGATAAGCCGACAAATAATCTAGGGCATGCTCAACCACCCAGCGATCGATTTTAGGCATCAGGTCATAGCGCTCTGCAGGGGGGATAAATGCCATCGGGGGGGTGATCTGGTCAGACTCACGGTTAGGCAACCGCAACAAGATCTCACAGAGATCTTGATCAGCCGAACTCGGATCAACCACTTTAATTGTCTGGTTGTAAAGACAAAACTGGCTAGTATCCAAGGCTTCAGTAATGCGCGAAAACCAACGGCTGTCTGCAGATTGTTGAGCAATATGATCGTCTTCAGGATGATAAATCTGCACCCGGTTTCGACCTTTATTTTTAGCGGTATAACAAGCCGCATCGGCCAGCCGTAGCACCTGCTCAGTGTCAGTGCTATTGCCATTCACGGGCACTACCCCCATGCTGATGCCAATGCTAAAAACCTTGCCCTCATACCAAAAGCGAAACGCTTGAATCGCCTCGCAAAAAGCATTAGCAATTTCACCCGCGCGCTGCACATCGCAATCGTACAGCAACAACCCAAACTCATCGCCGCCCAGGCGAGCCAGGATATCTGATTTGCGAACTTTGTGGCGCCACAAATCGGCCACCTGGCGTAGCAGCTCATCCCCAGCGGCGTGGCCACAGGTATCATTAACCGCTTTGAAGTGATCTAAGTCCATGTAGCACAGTACATGGTGTGAGCGTTCGAAGTGGGCCTCGTCGATGACCTCGTCTAAAGATTGCAGAAACTTTTTGCGATTGAACAACCCGGTCAGCGGGTCGTGGGCCGCCTGCCAGGCAAGCTGTTTAGCCCGACCCCGTTCTTCTGTCACATCGTGGAAGACCAGTACGGTACCCACAATCTCTCCACTGGCCGAGCGAATGGGGGCAGCCGAGTCTCCAATAGCAAACTCTTCGCCTGTTTTTGAGATCAGCGTGGGGTGGTTGCTGAGGCTAATGGCCTGCCCTTCTTGAATAGCCTGGATAGCCGGATTTTTTAGGCGTTTGCGGGTGCTGCCATCGACAATATTGCACACCTCCGTGATCTTTTTTTGTTTGGCCTCATGGGCGCGCCAGCCGGTTAGCTTTTCGGCAATCGGGTTAAAATCTTTGATAACCCCCTGGTCATCGGTGGTAATCACCGCATCTCCAATAGAATGCAGGGTAATCTGAGCCAGCTCTTTTTCTTTGTGCAGGGCTTGCTCTAGCGATTTGCGGGTGGTCATGTCGGTCTGAGACCCCGCAAACCGATAGACGGTTCCCTCTGCGTCCCATAGCGCCATGCCTCGGGTCAACATCCAGCGGTACCGCCCGTCGGCATGCCGGAGACGATATTCGCACTGAAACTGTCTGATTCGACGGGCAAGATGGGCGCGCATTTTTTCTTTAAACCGGGCTTGGTCGAGGGGATGAATGCGAGACAACCACTCCTCTGGGCTATCGCTAATCGGAAGGTCATTGAGCCCTAGTAGTGACTGCCATCGCTCAGAGTAGTAGACGCGATTGGTGATCAAATCCCAATCCCAGATACCATCGTTTGCCCCTTGGACGGCCAGGGCGTAGCGCTCTTTGCTGATTTCTAGCTGCTTGGTTAGATCTGCCCGCTCAATCGCATATTGAAGCCGCTGCACCAGCAAATTGCCAACATCGACATAGCCCAGTTTTGCTAAGCGCTTGGGTGAGAACGTATCTGATTTTACTAAATAATCTTGGGCCCCTTCTTGAAGGGCTTCGAGCGCCACAGCTTGATTTTGGAGACCCGTCAGCACAATAACCGGAACTTGAGGAGCCAGCTTTTTAAGCTGCTTAAGCAAGTCTAAGCCCTGCCCATCGGGCAGGTGGAGATCTAACAAGACTAAGTCAAAGTCTTTCTCTGCGATCACCATCACGGCTTCGGTAAATCGTTCAGCATGGTACAGCTTAGGCTTGATAAAGTCTGATGAGTTAACGATCGCCTCAAAGAGCTGAGCATCCGGCAGATTGTCTTCAACTAACAGCGCGTTAATGCTTGATTTCATGTTTCCGCAACTCCCAGGACTTAGCGTCAAAACAGCGTTCGAGAGCTTTCAGACCGATTGGGTCTGTTCTCAAACGCAGGTCATTTCATAATCTATGGAAATAATTGTAAAAACTCGATGTAAAGTAACTCTCTAATCCTGTGTGCGATCGCAAGTCGCAGACGAGACTATTCTCAAAATGCTCTAACCCACTGTCTAAGGGACCGGAAACTAGGAGGCCAGAGACTAGGAGACCAGAAACTAGGGGACCAGAGAGGACTAGAGTGTCATAGAAAAACAAAGATTTCTTGATTCAGATTGTAAAACGCCTTAGATCGAATTGCATCTAGTGAAAACACCTGATCTAAATGGGTGGAAATCTCCAGGGTAAAGTCCTTTTTCGGAATGTAAGCAGGCAGCATAGGTAAAAATACGTGTCAACTCAACCTGATTGACAATCTATCGGCAATTCACTGAAAATCTACCGGTAATTTCACTGTTTTTAACCAAAAATCGTAAATTCGTCGGGCAATCAGTTCGTAATTTTCTAGGCTAATCGGCTTAGAAATATAGGCGTTGGCATATAGCTGGTAGCTTTTAGCAATGTCGCTAGAGGCGGATGAGCTAGACATCACAATCACTGGAATACTTTGCCACTGCGGCTTTTTCTTGATTTCATTTAGCACTTCGTGCCCTGTTTTACGCGGCAGGTTGAGATCAAGCAGAATCACTCTAGGCAGCGTAGCTTCATCAGCGCCCGTGACTTCGGCCAAAAAATTAAGCGCCTCGGCACCATCTTGAGCAACTTGCACCTTTTCAGAACAGCCAATCCCTTGTAAGGCCGCTATCATAATAGCCGCATCGGTCGGTGAATCTTCGACGAGAAGAACGGTGGGTTGCATAGCAAGGATTACCCGGTTTTATATAGCTTGTCTCAAAATTTTAATTTTTATTAAACAATAACTCAATTTGTTTAAAACAAGCCTGTACCCTTAGACAGAATTGCCCTGGGTGAACGTAGCTAAACCCCATCCAGATTGAAACCTTGACTGACGCTTCGACCCGCAGCAGCGTGTCTAGCGCTTATGCCTAAGCGCAGATTTTTAGCTATTGACAGCTTGGTGCAAGGGCCAATTCAATCGGCTTACCCGATTGACTAGCGGTCGCAATTGTGAAATAGAAGGTAGACCCTTTACCGGGCTCTGAATCTACCCAGATACGGCCATGATGCCGTTCTACAATTTTCTTGCAGATCGCTAGACCGATGCCATAGCCTTCCTTTTCTTGTCGGGTGTGCAATCGCTGAAAGAGGGCAAACGTTCGGGCTTGCTCGTCTGGGGGGATGCCAATGCCGTTATCTTGAATGCTGAAGACCCAGCTGTCAGGCTTTTGCTCAGGGTTGAGTTGCTCAGCGCCAATATGAATGCGAGGCGGTTCGGTGCCTCGAAACTTAATGGCATTGCCAATCAGATTTTGGAAAAGCTGCACAATCTGGTTGGTGTCTATATTAAGCGTCGGCAGCTCGCCATGGGTGATCGTCGCTTGGGTATCGGCAATGGCAACGCCTAAATTTTCTAAAGCTATTGCCAGCACCTGTTCAAGGGCTACGGCCTCAAAGGTTTTACCTTGGTGGGTTATCCGCGAAAAGGCCAGAATGCCATCAATGAGCGCCTGCATGCGGATGCCCCCCTCAATGATATGGGTAATGTATCCCTGGGCCGTGGCGTTTAGCTGGTCGCCATATTGCCCCCCCAGCAGCTGCGAAAAAACCGTCATGGCCCGCAAGGGCTCTTGCAAGTCATGGGAAATGACGTAGGCAAACTGCTCTAGGTCGGCATTAGACTGCTCCAAGGCCTGGGCCCGTTTGGCCAGCTCACTTTGAGCCTGCTGGCGTTCTATGACCTCGGCCTGCAAAGACTGGTTGGTTTCTTGCAGCTCAGCTGCTCGGGCTTTGACCAGTTCTTCTAAGTGATTTCGATAGCGGGCCAGTTCGGCCTCGGCTTGTTTACGCTCTGTGACATCGACCATCACCGCCAATGAGCGCAGAAAATTGCCAGATTCGTCTGTCTCAGTGGTGGCTGACAGCAGCACCTCTCGAATGCGGCCATCTTTGCACACCATCTGGTAAGGGACGTCGGTGCAGATGCCCGTCTTAAAGAATTCTGGCATGACGACCTCTTTGGCATACTGACGCGAGTCTGCGGTCAAAAACGCCATAGATTTTCGCCCCAGCACCTCGCTCAGCTCGTAGCCTAGCGTTTTTAGCCAGTAGTCGCTGACGCTGATCAGTTCACCGGCTTGATTGATGGAGTGCAGCATGACTGGGGTGCTGTTATATAGGCTCCGGTAGCGGGCTTCGCTTTTTTTGAGGCGATCAACGGCGGCTTTGCGATCGCTAATGTCAATCGCAGTACCCAATATTTGTGTGGGCTGGCCGTCGGCAGCGCGGGCAAATATCACGTCTTGGCTGTACATCCAGTGCCAGCTGCCCGACGCATCTTGTACTCGGTATTCAACATCAAAAACAACGCTATCGTCTGCGTCAGACGCCATAATCGCCTGGTGGTGGGCTTCAATGTGAGCCAGATCGTCCGGATGCAAGATCCGCGCGTTCAAGTCAGCTCCCATGGCTTGCACATCAGCTTGCGAGTAGCCTAAGAGTGCTTCAGTCGAACGGTTGGCATACACGTTGGATTTGCTGAGGAGGTCGTAGATATAAACATTATTGGGCGTTGCCTGGGTAATCGATTCTAGAAAATGTTGGCTATCGGCCAGCTCAGCCGTCCGCGCCTGCACCTGCTGCTCTAAAATTTCGTTGGTCTGGCGCAGACTCACCTCCGCCGCCTCTAGCCGCTGCTGCGTTTGCTTGATATCGTCGATATTAAAGAAAGCGACAACCAGCCCGTCGACCTTATCGGTCTCAGTCAGATAGGGGTGGGCGCGCATCAGTAAGTAAGACCCCTGCTGCTTGAGCTTGACCTCTTGTTGTAAATCGCTTGACTCGGTTTGAACTCGCTCTAAAAAGTCTATCAGGTCAAAGTTTTCTAGGTTGTGCGATAAGTGTGCGATCGGTCGGTTGATATCGGCATCCACCAAGTTGCAGGCCAGGGTAGCCGCTGCGGTAAACTTTCGAATTCGCAGCGCGCTGTCTAAAAAGATCACCCCAATATCGATATTTCGCAGTAGGTTATCCAGGTCGTTGTTGGTTTGTACTAACTCCTGGATTTTAGATTGGTACTCAGCGTTGACGGTATACAGCTCTTCATTAACCGATTGCAGCTCCTCGTTGGTGCTTTGTAGTTCTTCATTAGACGCAATCAGTTCTTCATTGGTGGCCTGCTGCTCTTCGTTGGTGGTTTCGAGTTCTTCAACGGTTGCCTGTAAATTTTCTCGGGTACGCTGCAGCTCTCGCTCTAGCTGCAAAACGTATTGAGCCGTGTCGGCATCCGCCTCAAACTGGCTCGAGAATGTGTCGAGGGCGGGGGGTTTTTCTTGGCTGATCTCCAGCATAAAAAACTCTCCGACAGTGCGGCTAACTGTTTGCTGGGTGACATTCAAATGAACGGTCAGCCCCGAGTGCTCAGCTTCTGAAAGCTGACAGCCACAATATTGAACAGAAGATTGTTTGCCGCGGCAAACTCTGTGTAGTGCGGTGCTGAGCGGCAGCTGCAGCGACTGCGGCAGCAAGCTAATCACATCGGTAGAGACCCGACCCTCTGGCACCTTGAGCAGCTTGAGCGCATCGCCACAGACATAGAGCAGCTGCAGCTGCCGATCTATAAGCACACAGGTAACCTGGCGGTTGCTGAGCAGGGCCTTAAAGGCAGTCTCTAGCAGGGGGTCAAAGCGAGGCGGCTGCTTGGCCGAGGTGGGATAAAGCCGCAGCTGTCTGACGCTCAGGGCGGCAATATCTTTGGTGTCTAAAGGGAGCTTGACATCTCGCAGTTTTCGATAAATTTTCCACTTGCGGTGCAGGGGCTTAAACTCGTTTTCTAGGGCAGCTCCCAGGGTTTCTGACTCCCCTAAGAAAAGAACGCCCTGGGCTCTCAAGGCAAAGTGCAGGCGTCTCAGTACCTGATTTTGAAGCTCAGGTTGCATATAGATCAGCACGTTCCGACAGCTCACCAGATCCATCCGTGGAAAGCTGGCGTCTTTGGCCAAATTATGGGGGGCAAAAATGATCATCTCCCGCAGCGATCGCGACACCTCATAGGTGTTATTAACCCCAGGGTTAAAAAAGCGATTGAGCCGATCTTCCCCCAGGCTGACAGCGCTCGCAGCCGGATAAATGCCAGCGGCCGCTTTAGACAGGGCAATTTGATCGATGTCAGTGGCAAAAATTTTAGCCTCAATGCGAGGTTGATGCTGCTCGAGCAGCTCCTGCAGCAGCATTGCCATTGAGTAAGCTTCTTCGCCGGTGGCACAGGCCGTAATCCAGATTCTTAGCGTTTTCGTAGACTCGGCCTGCTCGATCAGCTGCGGTAAAACCGTCCGCTCTAAAGCCTGCCAGGCTTCTGTGTCTCTAAAGAAGCGGGTCACCGTAATCAGAAGGTCGTTGCGCAGGGCGTTGCGCTCTGTTTCAGACGTTTCTAAGTGCTCGATGTAGCTGCCTAAGCTTTTGTAGCCTGCGATCATACAGCGACGCTGGATCCGCCGGGTCAGCGAGCTGGGCTTATAGTGGGTAAAGTCGATGTCTTCGTACTGTTCTACGATATCGATCACCTGCTGCAGCTGGGTGGGGGCTAGCTGGTTTTTTTGATCGTCGCGAAAGGCCTGAAGCTCTGCGGGGGAGGTAACAAACTGGTAGGTGGCCTGGGCCAGATCGCTGGGCGAAAGCACCAGATCGACAGTGTCGGTTGCGATCGCACTTTGAGGCATGCCATCAAACTCAGCGGTGGCCGGGTCCTGCGCCAGGACGATGCCGCCAATTTCGGCCACTTCCTGAATGCCCCGAGAACCGTCGCTGCCCGTACCCGACAGAACGATGCTAATCGTATTCTCTCGGCTTTCGGTCGATAGCGATTGAAAAAACAAATCGATCGGAAAGTTAGGCTGGCTACCCTGGGCGCGCTTCTGCCGGATCAGGTGGAAACGCCGATCTTCGACCACCAGATTTTGACCCGGTGGGATCAGAAAAATCGTGTTTGGCGTCAGAGCCATCTGCTCGGTGACCCGCTTCACGGGCATATTAGTGCGCCGCTCTAACAGCTCACTCATCAAGCTCTTATGATCGGGCGATAGATGCTGCACTACCACAAAGGTTGCGCCGCTATCGCTGGGCATATTTTCAAAAAATTCTTCGAGGGCGCGCAACCCCCCAGCAGAGGCACCAATACCCACCACAAAGAAATCAGGAACGGTTTTAGTCTCAGTCGCGTTCGTCATTGGCGGGTGCTAGCCCAAGTGGTAACATCAGCCAAATATTCTAAGAGACTAGTCACGGTAAGATTGGATAAATCCCAGATGTTTTTACAATTTGGGGGATCACCGTCTCTCCAAGAACTGCGATCGCACCGACCGCAACCCGTAACACAGCTATGACACAGTCCAAAAGCAAAACCGTTTTTCTGTTAGCCAGCATGGTTGGCTGGCTAAGCGTGGGGGCCGCACTGATTTATCTCTCTCCCGTCTGGGCTAACCTGATCGTCCATTCAGAGCTCACCCAGCTTTGGCTCACTAACCTCAGCCGGGGCGGGTACAACCCCCTGTTCGCAGCGGCGGGCGGCGGAGCTGCCTTTGTGATCACCGCGATCGGTCACTTAATTTGGTATCGACGATTTGAAGAAAAGGCATAGGTAGCCTAGGCCTGGGCGGTCGCAACCTTAATGCGGGCATCCGGCAAAACCTGTAAGAGGCTATCAGACAGGCTGGGCATTTCTTGGTGACAGTGGCTGCAGTACCAATAAATCTGGGAACCTCGAATATGGCGCAGCAGCGGGTAAGAGCAGCAAGAGCAGGTGTTAGATAAACGCATAGTAAACCTCTCGTTTTCAAAGATAGGTTAGGTCAGACCCACCAGTCCAGCAAGGCCAATGGCGACGCCCACGCGCGTCGACGTGCTCTTTTTCTTGCTCTTGCTCTTGCTCTTGCTCTTGTCGTCTCCCACAAAGGATGGTGGCGAGTCAAAGCCGGTGGTGTGCGTGTCGCAGCCCGCGAAGGAACTGTCGTTGT
>JBCBZL010000188.1:0-9716 GCA_039815385.1 Cyanobacteria bacterium P01_A01_bin.114 | reverse complement strand
GTCCTTCTCCTCGTTACGATAAACATGCTTCGATAGGAGGGCGACCTTCGAACCCACACCCACTCGCAGCATTGTGGATTTCTCAAAGCTCCTCAAATCAAACCGCACCTTCTGGCTAGCCCTCAGCCTTTTATTTGCTGTACTTTATGGGGGGCTATTTTGGCGCGAGGCCTTTACGGGCGACTACTCCCTGCAGGACGATGCCCGCCAGCATATTTTTTGGATGCAGCGCTGGCTTGAGCCCGGTTTGTTTCCCAACGATCTGATTGCCGACTATTTTCAATCGCTCGCGCCGTTTGGCTACAAGACCCTTTATAAAACGGCAGCTAGCCTGGGTATTCATCCCTTTTTGCTGAGTAAGCTGCTGCCGCCGATCTTGGGCATCGTCGCAACGCTGTATGGGTTCTGGCTTTGTATGAAACTGATTCCGGTGCCTGCGGTGGCTTTCGTCAGTACGCTGCTGCTCAACCAGTCGATGTGGATGTGGCGCGATTTGGGGTCGGGTACGCCCCGCGCTTTTGCAATTCCACTCTTGCTGGCGTTTTTGTACTATCTGTCGCGGCGAGCGCTGTGGCCCTGTGTCGGGGTGGTTGTGCTGGAGGGTTGGTTTTACCCCCACATGGTTTTGATTTCGGTCGCGACCCTGGCAATTCGCCTGCTGCGTTGGCAAAACGGACGCCTACAGCTCTCCTGTGAGCCTGGCGACTATCGCCTTTTGGGGTGGGGAACAGCGGCAGGCTTTTTAGTGCTCTTACCGTTCGTGGTCTCGGCCTCGCCCTACGGCCCTGTGGTCTCAGCTGCCCAAGCCAAAACCATGCCAGAATTTGGGCCGGATGGCCGACAGCCGTTCTTTAGCAAAACCGGGCTTGATTTTTGGCTGGGGGGGAAAGGGGGGCTGTTCCCCGTGCTCAACCCGGCGGCGATCTACGCGGGCTTTTTGCTGCCGCTTTTGCTGCCGTTTCGCAAACGACTGCCGCTGCTTTCTCGAGCGACCCCAGCGGTTAAGCTCCTAGCTCAGTTCACGGCAGCTTCGCTGGCTTTATTTTTACTGGCCCACGCCCTGCTATTTAGGCTGCATTCGCCCAACCGCTACATGCACTACAGCGTGCGGATTATTTTGTCGGTGGCGGCTGCGATTGTTTTGGTCAGCCTGGCAGACGCCGCTGGCCGATGGATCGGAGCTGGTCTGGCACGCCGGGCGAAGACTGGCCCGAAGACTGGCCCAAAGACTGGCTCCACCAGACAATTGTTTGCCCAGAGCCTGGCAGCTCAAGTTTTGGTGGTGCTGCTGGTCGGTAGTCTGATGCTGTATCCAGCTTCCCTGGATGACTTTTTGGATGTTTTATATGTGTCCTCCGATCGAGGGGCACTCTATGCGTTTCTGGCGCAGCAACCCCAAGATACCCTGGTGGCTTCGCTGTCTAAGGAGACCGACAATATCGCCACCTTTGCCGGACGCAGCGTGCTGGTCAGCCGAGAGCACAGTATTGCCTACCACACGGGCTACTACGATCAGATTCGCCAGCGGGTCACTGACCTGATCCGCGCCCATTACAGCCTGGATCTGGGCGAGCTGCAGCGGGTGACCCAGCAATACGGGATTGATTTTTGGTTGGTGGATGACGGCTCGTTTAACCCTGAGGCGGTCGCCCAAAACAGATGGCTGCGGCAGTTTCAGCCTGAGACGGGTGATGCGATCGCAACCCTACAAAATCAGCAGAACGGTCAAAAACCGGTACTAGGCCAGCTCATATCCACCTGCACAATTTTCCAAGATGGCGATATCGCTTTGCTAGAGGCAGCCTGCTTACTCAGCCAGCCAGGGCTTTGAGAACATTTCTTGGAAAGAAGCTACCCGTTCTCCAGGCCCCCAAACCCCGAATTCTGGACGTTAGCGAGCGCTCAGCGGTATCTGGGCGGGTAACCAGGATTTCGTATAAGACATCAACAGCCCAATCAAAAAGCGCCCTCAACAAGCAGGGCGCTTTCTTTGACAGATTTATTAACGGCTGAAACGAGATTAACGGCTGAAATGGGATATTAAGGCCCTGTGCGCTAGAGGCCTAGCGAAACCTGGCTCGATCCCGCCATAATCTCTTGCTCCATCGATAGCAGCCGCTCAATCCGGTCGTCGGTAGATGGGTGGGTCGAAAACAGCCCCTTAAACATTTGCTTAGGCAGCGCATTCACGATCAGTAGCGGCTCAAACGCCGGGTTAGCTGCGATGGGCATTTGCTTGGCAGAAGCCTCAAGTCGCTCTAGCGCACTGGCCAAGGCTCGAGGATTCCCGGTCAGCTTAGCTGCTCCGGCATCGGCTGAAAACTCTCGGGTGCGTGAAATCCCCATTTGAATAATCGTCGCGGCCATGGGCGCAAGAAACAGTGTGAGCATCAGCGCCAGCGGGTTGGGGCTGTTGTCATCATCGCGACCCCCGCCGAACCACAGGCTGTATTGCAGCATTTGGGCCAGGAATGCGATCGCGCCCGCAATGGTTGCAGCCACCGCCTGGGTTAGCGTGTCGCGGTTCATAATGTGGCTAAGCTCATGGGCCAAAACGCCTTCTAACTCCTCTGCAGAAAGCATTTGCATAATGCCCTGGGTAACTGCCACTGCCGCGTGCTCTGGGTCGCGCCCGGTGGCAAAAGCGTTGGCCGACTGGGTCGGGATAACGTAAACCCCCGGCATGGGGATATCTGCCTTCTTAGCCAGATTGGCCACCGCAGAGTAAAGCTGCGGTGCTTGCTCTTGGGTGACGGGCTGAGCCTTATAAGCCGCCAATGCAATTTTGTCAGAGGCATACCACGAGCCCAGGTTCGTCACCGCCGCGATAACGATGCCCATCACCACACCAGCAGATCCGCCGATGGTGTAGTAGCTGATCGAGATCAGCAAAGCGCTGAGTAAACTCAGCAAAGCAAGCGTTTTGAATTGATTCATCTTAATATTTGACCCCTTCTCGGAAGTTCACCTTCCGAATCTGTGGGAAACCCTTGTTTCAAAAACAGTCCCAGCTATCGGAAAGCAGATTGATTAAACAGTGATTACGCTTATGGTATCGAAACCTACCTCACAAAATAAGGCAGGCTGTCCGAACATTGGGTGCGGTTTAACACACTCTCAAGGTTCCATACTGATGGGTACACCTTGATAAACAGGCATCCTGATAAACAGATAGGATGCTTACTAATGTTATTTAACGTATTCGAGAGGAAGATTGGTTGTGATCTATCGCTGGTGGGGTTTTATCGGTTTTGGGCTACTCCCCGTTTTGACAGCACCTGCAATCGCCCTTGGGGGCCGGTCTCTGCCCCTCACAACCAGCCCTCTCAGTCAGACTCCCACCCCCACCGCCTCTCCCCCTCCAAACCTCGACCCCGCCACCCAGCTCCCTGCCAACGTTGCCCTGGCCCTCACGGTTGATACCACCGACGCCACCTGGGCCACCCTGAGCCAGTTCGAGCTCTTCGCCAAAATTGCTGACTTCACAGGGGCTTCCCCTAGCCCCAGCACGCTGCCCTTTTTACCCCGAGGCCTCAACTACCAAGACACTGTGCAACCCTGGATTGGCGACGCAGCTATCTTTGCGCTGCTATCGGCCCCAAGCCCTGGCAGCGTTACCTTCTCTGAACGAGCGATCTTGATTGCCCCAGTTGCCAACCCTGAGCCTGTCCAGGGGTTTATCAACGAAGTTGCCCTTTATCGAGACGAAGCGCCCAACCTGGCCTCATATAAGGGGGTAGAGCTGTGGCTATGGCCTGAGGTCAAGGTGTCTTGGGATTGGCCCGAAGCAGATTGGCCCGAAGCAGATTGGCCTACAGAAAATGAGTCCGAAGCGTTTCCCCTCCCCACCCCGATTTCACCCCAGCCACTCTTACCTGACCCCAAGATTACTTTTCCAACTCGTCCTGGCGAGTCAGACGGCTATACCATTCCAGGGCTGGCCATTGCCCGTTTAGACAACTATCTACTTTTTGCCAACAATGTAGAGGTTCTCAAACTTTGGATTGAATATCAGTATCCGGGCGGCCCCACCCTGGCAGAGCATGATGCGTTTCTCAATATGAGATCTCACCCCAAAGCAGCGGGGGCCATGGCAACGCTCTACGGCGACGTCGGTGAACTCAGCAAGTTTAAGTTGGGGGATACGCTATCCGCGCTGCCCCTTCCGATGCCTCTGCCTCAGCCAAATCTCCAAGACCAGGCCACCGCCGCCCGGTTTCTCAGAGGGGTCACCGTTGAAACGCTGATTTACCCCCAGGCGGAAGGGCTGCGTCTACAAACCCGCCTGAATCGCAACGATTTTTTACCAGGGTTTCCGGCCACCCCCGCCGATGACGATGACGACAGTATTTTATCCCTGGTGCCCGCCCCTACCTACTTTTTGGGCAGCGGTCGAAATCTTGCGGGCGTCTGGCGCGAAACGGCCACTGCTCTGTCGCTCAATGAGTTTGCCTACAATATTCTCGAAAGCGCCCGTAGCCTGGTCTCTTTTACCCTGGGGCTCGACCTCGATACCGAAATCTTGGGCTGGATGGACGGCGAATATACGCTGTTTTTTTTCCCAAGCCGCACCGGACTGCTGAATAACCTCTTCCCCGGTGCCAATGTTGAACCCGCGCTGATGTTAGAGACTCGCGATCGCACCACCGCCGAAAAAGCCCTCACCGCTTTTGACACCTTCGTTGGGCCAGACGTGGCCCGCGCCGTCACCGTTAACCAGCAGCCCGCGGTTAGCTGGGATCTAGATATGGGCAACGGGCTCGACAGTGTCCTAAGCCACAGCTGGATCGCTGATGACACCCTGGTCGTAACCACTGGCACTGGCGCAATTACGTCTTTAATGAACCCCAACGGCTTTGAGCCCCTCACCGGGCACAGCACTTTTATCAACGCGATCGCAACCCTCCCCCACCCCAACGCAGGCTACTTCTATGCCAACACAGGCTCTACCCTCTCCTTGATTTACAGCCTGCTCCCCCTTGAACCTGAAGACCCCTTTACCCAAACCATCAAAAGCTTCCTCGGCACCGTTCATAGCCTCAGCATGACCTCATCCAGCACGTCGGAGTATGTCCAGTTTGATGTGCTCTTAGGATTGGCTACAGCAGAGGAGCGGGAGGTTTTGGTGGAGGAAATGAGTGGTGAGTAGTGAGTAGAGGGTGGATGGTGGAGAGTGGTGGGTAATGGGTAGTGGGTGATGGGTAATTTGGGCAAGAAAGATCCCCCATCTCCACGTCTCCCCCATCCTCCCCATCTCCACCTCCCTTCGCCTTTCGCCTTTCCCCCTTCGCCTTTCCAAAAAAAAAGCCCACCAAAACGGCAGGCTCGAGGGTTCCATATGTCGTTTTATCTTTTGGATTTAAGGCAGAGTTTATAAAAAAATTAAAGTGTTGGGAGTGGATGTTACTGAGCACCCCAATCAGCTAGTAGTAAATACTTAGCGTCGGAGACACGCTGTCGATAAGGTTGCTCATAACTTTGAGGATAGGCTTCTCGCCAATCGGCTAGCTGTTGCTTAAAGCACATTTTTAAGTATTCTTTAAAGTTTTGTACTCATAGGTCTTGCTTTTTAGCCCGTCTGGTCACCTTCTCACCGCCTGATACCAAATCCGAATGAAGCACCCCCGATTTAAAATTGGAGACTGTCAGGGGCGTAAAACTTTACGCCCTTCGGTATCGGGTATAGCTAGACAGGATTTCGTATGAGACCCCTAGTTCAAAAGTTCTTCGTCAGTAAAGTATCTTATGGGGTACTTTCAAACAGCTTTCCAGAAGCTTAGAATATTTGATTAAAAATACTTGAGTAAATAATACTGGGGTGGCCATCTTCCGTGCCTATGCGATTAGACATCAGGAGCCTTGACTTAGGCTCAGATTCAGCAGAACGCGATATAGACATCGGCTTAGCAGACTACTTTTATCAAAATTCTACTTACCACAAATTTCTCAATGGTCGAAAAACCATCTTAGTTGGCAATCGCGGTGCTGGTAAAAGCGCTATTTTCAAATATATTGCCATCACCGAATCCAAAAAAGGCAATCTGGTTTTAGAGCTCTCCCCCGAAGAATATTCCTATGAGCTGCTATCGGAATACCTGCGTAGCGAAAAGGAAGGCGCGTGGGGTAAACAAAGCGCTTATTCCGTTGCCTGGCAATACCTTCTATATAACCTGATCTTTAAAAAAATTGCTGCCAACAAGCGCGGTCTACTCTTAGGGGCACAAAAGAATATTTATAACTACGTCCATGGCAATGGCATTGCCCACGAAACCAGCTCCATCGGTATTTTAGTCAACTACCTCAAACGAATTGAGCGCGTCAAAGTAGAATCTCATGAAGGGATTATTCGCTCCAGAGATTTGCAATCTCTCTATGATCTAGAAGATATCAAGTGCTTGCTCCCCAGCCTCAAAAATGTGTTAAGAAACACTAAGATCAAAGTCTTAATCGATGAGCTTGACAAAGGCTGGGACAATTCAGAAGACGCCAAATATTTTATTGCAGGCCTTTTTCAAGCGACCCAAAAGCTCAACCTGATCGCTCCTAATCTCAAGATCTATACCTCAATTCGACAAGAGCTGTTTGACAACATTCCCCAAATTTACGAAGACGCCCAAAAGATTCGAGAAGATGTTGAAGTCATTCGCTGGGGTAGAAACGAGCTGCTGGAGCTGATTGCCAGGCGCATTGCCCATTCTTGCCCAGCTGCAGAAAAGTTGGACGCCCAAAAACGCTGGAATTCTGTCTTTGTCTCAAAACTCTCTCTTTCCTCCACCGAGTCTCTTGATTACATCATTGATAGAACCCAGCTACGCCCTCGAGAGCTGCTGCAGTTCTGCAAACTGTGCGTTGAGTGCATTGACTACTCCGCTGCCAGTAAACGTATTGACGAATGCGCTATCACCGCCGCAGAAGAGTCTTACTCAGAACAAAAGACCCGAGATCTGGCTTCTGAATATCGCTTTCAGTACCCTTCGCTGCTCGACGTCTTCGAAGTCTTTCGCGGCAAAAAGACCTACTACTCCAAAGAAGACCTCGACTATATCTTACTGGCCATGGTCTGCGGTGAAGTTGATGTCGAAAACGCTGCTGGCTGGGTGCTCGATATGGACTACCTAGAGCTTAAGCGCATCCTCTGGAAAATTGGCTTTCTCAAAGTGCTTATCCCCCGGGATAGCTATAGTGCACTCAAAACAAAAGGCACCTACCTGGGCCATTATGAGCTACCCACCATTAATCTCGAAAACATTCAACAGTTCAGAATTCACCCAGCATGCACCAAGTTTTTACACCTCAAGGAGTGAGTCTGCAATGGCCCCCCTACCTGTTTATCCCCACCTGTCTATCCATCGGTTTGAAAAACGCCTTCAGGCTATCCCCACCTGGCTAGTTGCAATCATCGCCTTTCTGGTGCTCTCTCTGCTGATCATTCTGATCCGAGGCGATGCCAATTTGCTTGCCTGGGAAACCCCTATTTCTGAGAAAAAAGAACTTCTTACATTTCTACTAGACGATGCTGAAGCCATTGCTCTGGTAGTGGCCGTGATTTTGTATGTAAAAGGCGCACCCGATCGCAAAGCCCAAAAGCACTATGAAGCCTGGCGCGTGATCGATACTGCCGCTGCCGCCAATGTCACTACCAGCTATGCCCGCTATCAGGCTCTGCTTGATCTTCATCAAGATGGAGTTTCACTGCAGTGGCTCGAGGCCCCTAACGCCAATTTGTCGAACATTGCCCTACCTAGAGCCAATCTGCGCGAGTGCAATTTGAAGGGGGCCAATCTGCAGAACGCCAACTTACGTGATGCTAACTTTCAAGGGGCAGACCTGACCGGGGCAAACTTGAGCCACGCCAACCTGGTGGGCAGCAATTTAACCGCCGCCGATCTGCGAGAAACCAACCTGCGAGGAGCCGTCCTCTGGAAAGCACAGCTGTGGGATGCAGACCTCGCCTACGCTGAGCTACGCTGGGCAGAGCTCCATCAAGAACAGTTAAAGGGGGCCAATCTAGACGCTACCATTCTGCCAGACGGCAGCGTTTTCACCCCAGAGCCCCCCGCCTTGGCCGATTCCCCAGAAACCCGCTTCTTTGAGTAAGGCTAGCTCCCCCAAACCTCAGTTTCTGGCCTAAGAAACGAGCATTAAATAAAATCCTAAACTTTAGAGTTGTTGAGGATAAGCAACATCATTCCCTTGGAGTAGATAGTTGTTGAATATTGCCCATTACCTGCCGCAGATCATCTTTGTAGCATACCGATTGACCTCAACGTTTGATGGGCATGGGCGTTGTTAGGCACCTAGGCCGGAGATGGAAGTGGACAGACTTCCATGGCTCGAATCAAGCCGTGCTCGAGGGTGAAACGGTGACCGACGTGCTCATCGGCTAGCACGGCTCCAGCCAGATCGCGCACGACCTGATGCACATCGACCAAAATCTGTCCGTCCTCTTCCAAATGAAAGTTAACTGGCTCAACGTGTCCATCGATCTCGCTCCACTGCTCTGTCCAGTAAGCGCGGACTTCTTCAGGTCCACGGACAAAACCACCTTTGAATGCTCTCGGCCAATGCACATCGGGAGCCATGAGGGCGAGGGCGACATCAATGTCACGCGCGTTGAAGGCCGCATACGCTGTGCGTAGCAGCTCGATTTCTGGTGTATTCGGCATAAGAGATCGGTGAAGGAGATAGGACAGTGCTTGTGGACACCCTTACAATAGTCTTAGCCTTGACCTGCCGTCTCATCCAAGTCTGCTAAAATTATCCTAATCCTGCTTGGGATGTGTCCTATTTAAGATGCGAAATCTCGACTGGGTTGAAGCCCATCATGAATCATGCAACCTCTACGCTTGATCTGACAAATCAACAGGAAGCAGCACGGGTGCTTCCACACTCGCCCTTAGTCGCTATCTATCATACCGGGTGGAAAGGGTTAACCTTCACGCAATACTGCCATCCTCCCCACACAACGTTGGAGCACTGCCTTTTACAACATGCACTGGTAATCGCAGACCCCAAAGGTTGCTTTCAGGTAGAGCGTCATTTAGACGGCCAATTTAAGCACTACGCCCACGGCAGCGGTCGCGTAGATGTTATCCCAGCATTTCTAAATCATTGGACAAACTGGGATCGGGAAATCAAATTTTCGGTGATTGCAATTTGTCCAACCTTGCTGCATCAAGCCGCTCAGCGTCAAATAGAATTGATTCCGCAGCTGTCGATCGACGATCCGGTAATTCAGCAATTAGCCCTCGCGCTCAAGATAGAAATCCAAACGGGTTGTCTGTCTGGCAGGTTGTATGGCGAGTTATTAGGAACAGCACTTGCCGCTCGTTTGGTGCAGAACTATGCAGTCAACAAGCCTTCGCCTTCACTTGAGAGCAAAGCCCACGGGTTACCCCAGTCACAGCTACAGCGAGTCATTGATTACATGAGGGCAAATTTGTCACAAGATTTGTCGATTCTGGATTTGGCCACATTGACCAACATGAGCAAATCTCACTTTAGCCGCTCCTTCAAGCAATCGGTGGGAATTTCACCCTATCAGTATTTGATGCAACAACGTGTGGAACGAGCCAAGCAATTACTGGAACAGCAATCGCTTGCAATTAGCACCATTGCCTTAGATTGCGGCTTTGCAAATCAAACTCATCTCACAAAAGTCTTCCGTCAAATGACCGGGGTGACCCCCAAAGCTTATCAAAAGAGATGAGTCAAAG
>JBCBZL010000402.1:0-3306 GCA_039815385.1 Cyanobacteria bacterium P01_A01_bin.114 | reverse complement strand
GAGTAGGGATAAAGCGGCACCGATTGGGGCTGCGAGTTGCTGGGGCCTTGTCTGTCTGACGGGGTGCGAGCAAACTGGTCTGTCAATCGGGATGAGGCGGCATAGGTGGGGAGTAACTCAGGCGGATTTTCCAGGGCGATGGTTGGGCGGACAACTATTAGGCAGATCATGAGGCCGCTCAGAATAGTCAGATGACAGAGCCGCGCGATCGCAACGCCGTAACTCCTCGAATGCCCCCCTCTGCCCCCTTGACCCATAGACAAATACCTATTGAACTTGAGTTTCAAACCCAGTCAGCCTCCGACAGCGGCACCAGCGACATCCTAACACGCACCCCTGGTGGCAAAAGCCCCTCAAAGGTCAACCAGGCCAGTGCGAAATCAGCCCGTTGGCCCAGGCAAGATTCAAAAATCTCGATATCTTGTATAAGGTGTTCTTTGGCCATCTTGAAGACATCAAGAAGTCCTTGGGATGTACGCAGCTGTGTGCAGCGATGGTGTGCAACACTCTGAACGAATACCCTGTATCTTTAATTCCGCATAATTTCGCATATTTCGTATTTACTTCGTATTGATATCGTCATGTCTTCACGCTCTACCACTGCTGATACGGTGATTACGAAGCCCAACGGTGCTGGACTTGGCACCTTTGGCGGGGTTTTTACCCCCTCGATTTTGACCATTTTGGGGGTGATCATGTACCTCCGCTTTGGCTGGGTCGTTGGGCACATGGGGGTGTGGAAGACCATGCTGATTGTCACCATTGCCACTTCGATTACCTTTATTACAGGGCTGTCGATTAGTGCGATCGCGACTGATAAGGTGGTGCGTGCTGGCGGAGCCTACTATATGATTAGCCGCTCCCTGGGCATTGAAACTGGAGGCGCAGTGGGTCTACCGCTTTACTTTGCCCAAGCGTTTTCGGTGGCGCTCTACACAATTGGTTTTGCCGAAAGTGTGATGGATCAGTTTGGGGAGACCCTCTCACAGGTTGGCGTCAATCAAACCCTGATTGCGATGATTACCACCCTACTGGTCGCCGCCCTGGCCCTTAAGTCAGCCGACATAGCTATCAAGGCCCAGTATTTCATCATGGCAGCGATTTTGCTGTCACTGGTCAGTCTTGTCTTTGGCAATTCGATCACCCCGACCGAGCTGCCTGTGACTGAGACCCCTGGTTCAGCCGGTTTTTGGGCGGTATTTGCCATCTTTTTTCCCGCCGTAACGGGCATTATGGCTGGGGTCAACATGTCCGGTGACCTAAAGAACCCCACGAAGTCAATCCCGATCGGCACCCTGGCGGCGGTAGCGACCGGATACGTGATTTATATGCTGATTCCCCTGCTGCTACAGTGGCGGGCTGACCCAGCATCGCTAGTAACAGAGCGTCTGGTCATGCAGCGCATTGCTTTTTGGGGGCCCGCGATCCTGCTGGGGGTCTGGGGGGCCACCCTGTCTAGCGCCATTGGCAGTATCTTAGGGGCACCGCGAATTTTACAGGCCCTGGCCCGCGACGGTATTTTGCCCCGCTGGCTGCGCTGGCTGGGGCGCGGCAAGGGCCCCAGCGACGAACCTCAGATGGGCACGCTCTTTACATTGGGGATTGCGCTGGCGGTGGTTGGCCTGGGCGAACTGGACTTGATTGCCCCGGTGCTGTCGATGTTTTTCTTGACGACCTACATGGTGCTCAACGTAGCGGCTGGCATCGAAGGCTTTCTGCAAAGCCCTTCTTATCGGCCGACTTTCAAGGTGCCTTGGTACGTCTCTATTATCGGGGCGTTGGGCTGCATTGCTGTGATGTTTTTGATCAATGCAGTGGCCACTGTGCTGGCTGCGCTGGTGGTGCTAGGGGTCTATCTCTGGCTCGAGCGTCAAGAAATTCAAACCACCTGGGGAGATGTGCGCCAGGGAATCTGGCTATCGCTTTTGAGAATTGGGCTATTTAACATTGCCGATAGCCCCGACTCTAAAAACTGGCGACCTCACTTATTGGTGCTTTCAGGTGCCCCAACCAACCGCTGGCATCTGGTCGAGCTAGCTACTACCCTCACCCATGGTCGTGGCTTGGTGACCATTGCCAGTGTTTTGCCCAGCGGCTCCCGCGATTTAGCCCAACAAGAAACACTGGGCACGACCATTCGTGAATATCTAGAACGGCGGGGCATTCAAGCATTTGTTAAGCTAATCACTGCGCCGAATACGTTTGCCGGGGCTGAGCAACTGATCGAAGCCTATGGGATCGGCCCCCTTGTCCCCAATACGCTTTTGCTGGGAGATACCAAAAGCCCTGATCCAGAGGTGCAGCAGCGCTATTACAACATTATTGCTAAGTGTCACGAGGCTAAGCGTAATGTGATCATTTTTCGAGGCGAACCCGAAGATATGAAGGACCTCGATCGCCACCGACCCAAGCGGATTGACGTTTGGTGGGGAGGCTTGCAAGCAAACGGCGGGCTGATGCTGGTCTTGGCCTACCTGCTGCGAACTAACTGGCAGTGGCGGTCAGCTGAAGTGTATCTCAAGCTAGTGGTCTCAGATGAAACCGCTGCCCAGGCTGCTAAAGCTAATCTTGAATCGCTGATTGAAATGGTTAGAATCGGTAGGGCAGAACCGGAGGTGATCGTAGCGGATAATCGCCCTTTCGAAGATATTTTGAAAACCTCGTCTGCCAGTGCCGATATCGTCTTTATGGGCTTGGCGACGCCGGGGGAGACATTCCCCACCCAGTATCAGGCTTTACAAAAAAGAACCGCTGCTCTCCCGCCTACGGTTTTTGTGCTCGCTGCCGAAGATCTGGCTTTTTCTGAGCTGTTGCAAAAAGATTAGGGCTACTCAACGACCCTTAGACGACCCTGGTTGAGGGCATCATAGATTTGGTTGATCAGCATTTTATCGTTGGGGCTAATATTACCCCCAGCAAACATGGACATCAGTACATGCTGATCGGTTCGAGTAATGCGGCGGGTTGCGAGGATCTTAGCAACCATATCTTCAACAGATGGCATATTCATACGTAATCGTGGCGGGGTGGATGAGGCGGGGTATTGAATCTATACACTAAATTTATAAGGTTCGATTTGATACAGCATCAGTGATCTATCGTATTTGCGACTCAGTCTTGGTTTCAGTATCACGTACTTACACGAAATCTTGTCTAGCTATCCCCGATACTGAAAGGCGTAGAGTTTTATCCTCATAAAAAAGAAGGACCCCTTAGGGATCCTTCTTATACGAAATTCTGTCTAGCTGTACCCGATATCGAAGGGCGTAAAGTTTTAGGCCTCTAACAGGCTGCAATTTTTAATCG
>JBCBZL010000178.1:0-10104 GCA_039815385.1 Cyanobacteria bacterium P01_A01_bin.114 | reverse complement strand
CGAGAGAGAGAGAGAGCAAAAGTAAGTATGAGCTGGACATTGTTCTAGTTCTATTGCTGATGAGCTACTATCCAGTAGCTCGTTGTATCCCGTAGTGCTGCCTTGCACGATTCATTTGTAAGCAATAGTTCGCCGAGCTCCTTCGGATGGCTCTGCGTTGACTCGCTTCCAAGTGACTCTGCTTGCCCGCTGATGAAGAGACATCGAAACTGAGTTACAGTTCGGTCTTTGCAAGCAGCCGCCCTTTGCGTGGATAAGATCTCTACCCCGTTAACGTTAGGACTTCTTTAGCCTACGTTATCCCTAATTTATCGTATTGTCCCATTATCGTTCGGTCGCGGCGTTTATCGTTCGATCGTTCGAG
This sequence comes from Cyanobacteria bacterium P01_A01_bin.114, assembly GCA_039815385.1. Classification (GTDB taxonomy): domain Bacteria; phylum Cyanobacteriota; class Cyanobacteriia; order Phormidesmidales; family Phormidesmidaceae; genus SIO4C1. The sequence continues at coordinate 9,740 of JBCBZL010000178.1, read as the reverse complement.
AGATCGAGAGAGAGAGAACAAAAGGGAAGAAGTCGTCCACGAGTGTGGGGAGAAAAAAGGGGTTGAGGGCCATCAGTGCGGCCAGTAGCCAGCCCCCCTGCCGCCCCAGCAGCAGTCTGCCTAACCCGTAGCCCCCTGCGATCGCACCCAAACTGGTGAAGACGACCAGGCTACGCATGGCCGCCACACTGTGCCCAAACCCCATCATCCAAAAGTGCTGACTCAAATAAAACAAAGGCGGATGAGGATCCCCTAAGGAGCCTTTGAGCAGGTCTTTCACCGTTTCAACAAACCCACCTGTCTGGGAAATTTGCAACAGGGCCGTATATTCCTTGATGGCGACGGGAGCCGTCCCGGGGGTTTCAAAGCCGAGGCGCTGCCCTGATGACAGCAGCACAGAGAGCACCTCGTCATACCAGAGTTCGTGGCGAGTGAGGAACCAAAATCGGATGGCCACCCCGATGCAGATACTGATGATTAAACAGGGGATGAAAATCGGGGGTTGTTTGGACAGTTTCATCGATGAGCAAGGTTAATGATTTGGGGTAACGGTTATCTTGTAACGGTTATCTTATAAAGGTTTTGAAACATCCAATAACCGGACGTAGTTTAGAGGCGCGTTTCGCTGAATGATCCGTAGGGTAGCTTATCAATTAGGCTAAGCCTAGCGATTGACCCGGCAACATTGACAAGATTCATGAAATTCGGAAAGATCAAAATCAACTTTTCTTATTCCTTTTTTCTTATTCCCTGTACTTGAGTTCCTGTAGGCATAAAGTCCCTGTAGGCATAAGTTTCCTGTAGGCACAGAGTCGCTGTAGGCATAAAGGCTTGTTGAGTGGCGGCAGATAGGCCAGCGATAGCCCGACGGCAATGGCTAACCATTTTGATCGCTGAGCCTGACTTTTTGCAACAATTTTTTTCTCAAAGGGGTGTAGACCATGTCAGACTTTTTAGATGAGGTCGGCGATGGGATTGGTGATCTGCTGAGCAATCTAGTACAGGCCTTCCTCGCTGACAGCATTCCCCCCGCTCTAGCCGAACTAACCGTTGATAACCTGCCAGAGTGGTTAACTAGGCAAAAGGCGCTGACCGAGCCGTTTGACACACTGATTGGCCAGCTGAGTGACCCGCTGAGTAACCCACTGGATGGCCTCAGCAACTTCGACATTCGTGATCCTGAGACGGCTGAGATTGTCCTGGGTGCCCTAGACAGTATTGTCGATGACCTGCGTCCGCTGCTGGGTAACTTGCTGAGTGATTTGAGTTTTTCGCTGGCTCTGCCTGAGGTTGATAGCCGTGTCAAGATTTCCAGAGAGCCCTCTGGTCTGGTTCATATCCAGGCTGAGAATGAGAATGACCTGTTTCTAGGGCTGGGGTTTGTCCACGCCACTAACCGTCTCTGGCAAATGGATTTCCAGCGGCGCATTGTGGCGGGGCGACTGGCTGAAGTGCTGGGGGCATCTGTGCTGGAGGAGGATATTTTGCAGCGAACAACGGGGTTGTATCGCGCTGCCGAATCTGCCTATCAGGCACTAACCCCTGATACTCAGCAAATTGTTGACACCTATACGGCTGGCATCAACGCCTATCTTGATCTAGATTTGCCCCTGCCGCTTGAGTTTCAAGTGCTCGACTATGCACCAGAGCCATGGCAGCCCGCCGATGTCTTAGCGACGGTTAAGCTACGGAGTTTGGGGCTCTCCGCCAATTTTGAAACCGAGCTATTTCGGGCTGATCTGCTGGCCAAAGGGATTCCGCTAGAGCGGATTCAAACCCTATTTCCCCCCAACGACGACAGCGTCACCATTTTGCAGCCCGAAGATCTAGCGGCGCTGCCGCTAGCGGACACCACAGCTGATGCAGCAGACAGCTTGACTGCGGAAGGGCCGATGGCTTTCCCAGATTTAGACCTATCAGGGTTAGCTGCAAACCAGGCGGTGCGTAAGCTGTTTGCTAGCTCTACCGGTGGGTCAAATAACTGGGTCGTCTCAGGAGAGCATACGGCAACGGGTAAACCCTTTCTCGCCAACGATCCTCACATTAGTATGCAAATCCCTTCGATTTGGCATGCGGTCCATCTAGAGTCACCGACATTGGAGGTGATTGGGGCTAGCTTGCCCGGCACCCCCGGGGTCGCGATTGGGCGTAACACAGATATTGCCTGGGGTGTCACCAATGCCTTTGTGGATGTGCAGGATTTGTATGCGTTGCCCACCGATTTTGACGTGACCGCCGCCCGTCAAGAAACGATTCAAGTGCGTGGGGCAGAGGCGGTGACCATTCCGGTGCGGGAGAGTCGGTTTGGGCCTGTGGTCTCAGATGCGCTGGGGCTTGGCGACCCAATTGCGCTGCGCTGGGTGAGCCTAGCCGAGACAGATGGCTCTTTGGAGGCGTTTATCGGTATTAACCGGGCTCAAAATTGGCAAGAATTTACCGCTGCGCTAGAGCCCTATACGGCCCCCAGCCAAAACTTTGTCTATGCCGATGTTGAGGGCAACATTGGCTATATTACGGCTGGGCAGGCTCCTATTCGCCCTTTTGGGCTACAGGGGATTGTGCCCGTCGCGACCGCCGAACTGCTGGCCTCGGGAAGGGTCTCTAATATCGCTGAGCTAGACTGGCAGGGATTTGTGCCTTTTGATCAGATGCCGCAGGTCTATAACCCTGAGCGTGGGTTTATCATCAGTGCCAACAATCGTATTGCCCCTGATGAGTATCCCTTTTTGCTGGGGTTTGAGTATGCCGAACCCAATCGTGCGAGGCGGATTCAAGCCCTGATCGAGGGTCAGGAAAATCTGTCTTTGGAGGACATGCAGGCGATCCAGCTGGATCAGGTTAGCCTGCTGTTCCGAGATTTTATCCCGGTTTTAGAGGCAATCAAACCGATTTTAGAAACGACCGGTGCCTCTGACAACACCTTGCAACAGCTTAATCGGCTACTGCGATGGGATGGCAATGTCTCCCCAGATTCCACAGAAGCCACGGTGTTTGAAACCTGGTATACCGAGCTAACCCAGCTGATTGCAGCGGAGATTGGCCAGGACAGGCTACGGGGTAATCTGACCGAGCCCGCGCCCCGATTTTTGCTGCGGGCACTGACTGAGGGCGATCCGGTTTGTGGGTCGGCAGAGGCGTGCCTAGCCAACGTCGCCGAGACTTTTAATCGTACTGTTGCAGGCTTTGGGGAGGCAATTCCCACCTGGGGCAGCTTTCATTTAGCCACCTTTGAGCATCCGATCTTGCCCCTTGATCGGCAGGTGCCCTTTGGGGGCGATCGCTACACAGTGAATGTCGGAACCTACGATCCGGAGACCTTTTTGTTTGACTCAAACGGATCAACCTATCGACAAATTATTGACCTTGGCGACTTAGACAACTCGGTGTTTATGCTAACGCCAGGGCAGTCTGGACGCTTGCTTTCGCCTTATTTTGACAATCTGTTAGAGCCGTGGCAGCAGGGCGAGTATCTGCCGCTACAGACCCAAGACTTTCCTGTGGCCAATGAAATCACCCTAGAGCCAGAGGATAGCAACGATAGCCTGATCGGCCAGGTGTTGAGTGGCTTATTCAGCGGGGTTGACTCACTTTTATTTGCGAGCGAAGAAACGGTGGCATCCTCATTTGACCCTGTGGATGTGCTGGCTGAATCAGCTCAATCAGCTGCTAGCAGGGAGGCACAGAATGATCTAAACCAACAGGTATTGGGTCAAATCTCACCTTTGCAAAATCAGGGGGATGCCATTTTGGATGCCATGATTGGAGCTGAGTTTCCACCGACCCAGGTGATGCTTAATGAGGTGGGGAATTTTCTAAATTCTCTTTTTTGAATCTCTCTTTAGCGACTTGAAAAGCTTCTTCCATGACGGCTTGAATTTTTTCAGAATCGGGCTTTTTACCCCCCATGAGATCGCCAAAATAAACGCAGGCTCCTTCACCCAGCGCCCAAGTGTAGGCAGCGGCCCAAGAGGCGGCGATGACGCTGCCAAAGCCAGGGATAAATTTAATCAGTTCGCGACCCACAGCCTGGGCCAGGAACCCGCCTGCGATCGCACTCACCACCCCCCCGGCCTGTGACAGCGATAGGGTTTGCCCATAGAGCCTGCCCAAAACGCTAATCATAGAAACTTGTAACGCCGTTAGCACAGGCATCGTTGCAAAGGGTAGGGGCACCGCCGCCAGGGTCGCTGCCATAATCGAAAAGGCTGTCATATAGCGCCGCCCCACGTCTCGATAGAGATTACCCAGCTGGTCAGACGCCTCCGTTTGTTTATCTAGGAGCTGGTAAAGGGCGCTGGCTTCGGCCTCAGGTAGCAGCTCGGCCAGCTGATTGCGCAGCGCTGTTAACCCATAAAAAACGGGGGTGTACCCATCTTCTTCGAGGGTAAAGTCAATTGCAACGCAGCGGTCGTAAAGGCCTTCAAAACTCTTTTCAAGGGCGGCAAGTGGCCGCTTAATCGCGTCCCAATCTGGAGGGTAGGGCGGATGATTGGCCTGCTCGGCAGGATAGAGCTCATGTAAACAGGTAATCGCCAGTAAACATGGAATATCTGGATACTGCTGACGCAGCTCTTGACTTACCTGGCGCAAGGCGTCTACAGCAAAATCATTAATCTTGGCCGTCAAGATCAAGATTCGGGCACCTCGCGCAGACTGTCCTAAATCTTCAGTGAGCTCGGCAATAATGGCATCGGCGTTCTGGGTGACATCCCCTAGCCCGACGGTATCTGTAAAAACGAGTAGGGGCAGATCGTCTGATGGATAAGCGTAGCGCTCAGTGTGCTGCGTATGGGGGCGAAACCCCTGGCCGATAATCTCAGCAGAGACCCCAGTGAGCCCTCTGACAATTGAGCTTTTGCCTGCTTGGGGCTTGCCAATCAGCAGGGCCTCGGTAGTCGGCAACTCAGAGCGAACCCGCGCTAAAATCTCAGCAACCTGGGCCTCATCTACACTCAGCCAACCCGTCGCAGTTGCCGCGATTTTATCGACCGGTAGCGCTTGTGTTAACCGAGTGGCAGCCCCTGACCAAACATTGGTAAATCGTTTGAGCCAATCCGATTTTGTAGACGTTTTAGGGCGCTGATCCGGGTGATTTTGAGCCATTTATCTAACCCGCTCACTGTTGGTATTCCCTCGATATTTTAGCGGTCTGGCAGGGTCTTAGCGCCTATCTGGACGGTACTGCCGCTGGATCAAGCTGACTTATTGATAACTATTCCATTTGATAGAACGCGTACTTTTCTCTCAGAAAAATGTAGTAAAGACACAAACTTTTGTTAAGGTATATTAAAAGCGGATACAAGGAATAAATACCTATGCCATATACCACTGAAGAAGGCGGTCGTTTAAACAATTTTGCGGCGGAGCCCAAAATGTATCAGGCAGAGCCTCCTACGGCTAGCGAGAAGCGCAACTATATCATTATGGGGGTCGCTGCTGCCGGTCTGATCGCGGGTTTGATGGCTGTGGTCGTTGTCGTTTCATAGATTTACGGCATAGCTCGGTTTTGGAATTCAAAGATTGTTTGTTGAAGGGTCTGTCTCTAGAGGCAGGCCCTTTGGGGTTATTGGGGTTGCTTTGATGGTTGATTGAGCTGCTCAAACCCCTGGGCAAAACGTTCGCCAATCACTTCGAAGCTAGCCCGGTTGAAGTGAACAGCATCTTTGAGGGCTAGATCGGTGGTGGTAATCATGACCGTGTGCGGCAGCTGCACCTGTGCCTGCTGAGCTTGAACGGTTTGCCAGCCTGGAAAGCTTTCTGGATCGCTGATCGAGCCTAGCTGGGCGTAAACAATGGGCAGGGCTGGTTGGGCTAAGTCTGAGCGCAGGTCGCTGGCCAGTTGGCTAAATTTGTCAGCCCAAGCATCAGGCGCGGGACGCAGCGAAGGGTAGTCTTTGGGATCTACAGCATCGGCCTCGCCCTGAAAAAATAAAAAGCCGCTGAGCTCTCCTAGGGTCGAGGCGGCTTGAATGCGTTTTAGGCAAGAACCGTACAGGGTCTGATCGCTGCGATCGCGCTGCCAATCAGCAATGGACGAGCCCCCCTTAGCACAGGGAATCAAGCCAATTGCCCAATCTGGGTTGTCGGCTAGCATGGCCCTGGCAAACGCTAGACTGGGGCCAAAGCCTGCTTCGGGGTCAAGGGACACCGTATCTACCTGACCCAAGGGGCTATCGACGGGCTCTTGGGCAGGCTGCCAGCGGTAGTTGTTGCCGAAGGTAAAGATCTGAGGATGGATAGATTGCTTTTCGGGAAGCTCGGCTAGCCCAGTCATATTTGACTGCCCTGCTAAAACGTATAGCCGCAGCTGCCCTTGATAAGCTGTAGGAACGGCTTCTGTTTGAGTCGCTGTTTGAATAGGGGAGACGGCAGAGTAGGCGTAGTGATAAAGCCCGACGCTGCGAAGCAAGTCGCCTATGTGGCTGCTGATATCACCATATTTTTGCAGTACGATACCCGCAACGGTGCCAGTGAGTAGAGACGCTGCTATGGGTAGGCCAAATTTGAGAAGTGACTTCATGGGGCTAGGTGGGTTTTGCTTCTAATAGGCGCGTCTGATAGGCGTCTATATATAGGAGGACGGGTGTAGGCAGAGAGAGGTTTCGGGAAATTGAGAATGGCAGGAGGTGTTGCGAGCAGCGTCTGTACAGCGGGCAAAGACACCGCTCGCAATGCCCGTACATACGAAGAAATATGATTGCACGATGGATAACGGGGCCGACCCGGAGTGGTAAGACGGCCCAGCTAATTGAGCAGATGAGGATGGGGGAGGCGACGGCGGCTCAGCCTTGGTTGGTGTTTGCAGCAAACGGGGACAACCGGATTGCCCTGGCCAATCGGCTGACTGAAACGCTACAGGGGAAGGTGCCCCACACGACTGCAACCCCGGCAGGGTTTATCCAAAATGAAGTGATTTTGTTTTGGCCGCTGCTGGTTGAAACCCTGTCGCTACAGGCCCAGTTTCCGCTCAAGCTGCGACCTGAGAATGAGCAGCTGCTGGCGACGCAGCTTTGGGCTGAGCCGCTCTCAGATGGGACGCTAATGGTAGAAGGCTGGCGCGAGTCGCAGACGGTACGACGAATTTTAGACTTTTGGCAGCTGGCGGCTTCGGCCGGGATTGCCCTGGAGGAGGTTTCGGTGATGCTGCAGCAGGGAATGCTGCCTAACCTAGCCTTGCCAGAGGTCTGGCAGGCGATGGGAACGGCCCTGGTTGCGTGGCGTGACTGGTGTCTGGCGAGGGGGCTACTGACCTATGGGCTGATGACGGAACTTTACTGGCGGCACCTGCTACCTCAACCTCAGTATCAGGCGCAGCTACTCGAACGGTTTTGCGGCGTCCTGGCGGATGATGTCGATGAGTATCCTGCGATCGCAGCCTCCCTATTTCAAATCTTTCTTCAGGCCGAGCGTCCTTGCACGTTTACCTATAACCCTGATGGCAAGGTGCGCCTGGGGCTCGGGGCTGACCCAGACGCGACGGCTGAGCTGGCAGACCGCTGTGAAATTTTAGAGCTGCCCCACCCGACTGAAGACTCTCTGGGCTACACCTGGGCAGATAGCTTTGTGGACTGGGTGACGGATCCCCTGTCGCTGCCTGAGCTGCCGGACTCAGTGGGGCTGCTGCAGGAGACGACGCGGGGCAAGCTGCTGCGGGAGGTGGCGGAGTTTATTGCGGAGGCGATTCATACTCGCCAGGTGACGCCGGGGGAGGTAGCCGTGATCGGGCCGGGGTTGGATGCGATCGCACGCTACAGTCTGATCGAGATTTTGGGCAGCAAAGGCATTGCGATTGAATCGCTCAACGACCAGCGACCGTTGATTAGTTCGCCTCTGGTGCGGGCGCTGCTGACCCTGCTGGCGCTGGTGTATCCGGGGGTGGGTAGGCTGTGCGATCGCGACGCGGTGGCCGAAATGCTGGTGGTGCTCAGCCAGGCCCCCGATATGGACGCAGGCGAACCCTGGTTTGAGCTAACCCGCATTGACCCGGTGCGAGCTGAGCTGATTGCCGACCACTGTTTCGTCCCCGACGTGGAACATCCCCATCTGCTGCCGGTCGAAAACTTTCCTCGATGGGATCGGCTTGGGTTTGAGGCCACCGAGGCCTACCAGCAGCTACTACAGTGGCTCGAACAGCAAAAAGAACAGCGCCAGCAGCGGCTGATTTCCAGCCCGGTCATGCTGTTAGACCGTGCCATTCAACAGTTTCTCTGGCGCGGCAACTATCTTCCTTTTGACCAGCTCTCCGCCTTGCGAGAGCTGATGGAAACCGCCCAATATTTTTGGGAAGTGGAAGGGCGACTCAAACTCTACGGCGGGCTACCCAACGCCACCCAGCCCAGCGATGTTGGGCGATTCATCGAGTTGCTGCAACGAGGCACCGTGGCCGCCAATCCCTATCCGGTAAAATCTTTGGACGCCAACCGTCAGGGCGTCACCCTGGCCAACGTGTTTCAATATCGCGCCCAACGCCTCACCCACCGCTGGCAGTTTTGGCTGGATGCGGGCTCCCCCCGCTGGCTTACTGGCAAAGATGAGCTGTTCGGCTCCGCAGTTTTTCTTAAAAGCTGGTCAGGCCGCCCCGTCACCGCCGCCGATATTGAAACGATGCACGAAGAGAGACTCAAACGTATTCTCAAAGACCTGCTGGGCCGTACCACAGAGCGATTATTTCTATGTCACAGTGATCTGGCTCTAAACGGTCAAGAACAAATCGGCCCGCTTTTAACTCTGGTCAATATGACCCAGCCTGTTTTAGAAACCAACCCTGTCTAAGGTCGATTGATTAGTAACCCAGGTTTTATCCAGGAGGCATCTGAATGGTTCATCTCAGTTAAGAACAAATCATGAAACTGTAACAGACAATCAATGATAGTGAACCTGTTACAGCCACTTGCCTACGGGTGTTGCTGATTTACAGGATGCTTCTAGCCAGCTAAGGAACTTTCCAGAATCTTAAGTCATGCCCTAGCAGTCCAAAAAAAGTTTCAATATCTTAGGATAAGGTTCTTGATTCGCAGACTTTTAGCTCTTTGTCTCGGATCAACTTCTTTGCCTACGTAATAACTCATTCTGGGCAAATTTATTGCAAGAGCTGAGTTCATAAATTAATGATTATTACATCTGTTTTCCTTCTTCCGGAAAATCGCTGGTCTCCAGATATGTCACTGATGATATTTTTCTCCAGTCAAGTTAGCAATCTTCTCAATTCTCCTTTGACGGTAATGATATTAGAGATATGACGATATTAGAGATACGTGGTCGCCGATGCTTTAGATTATTAGCTCAAGCAATCATTGTCCTTCTGTAGTTGGTGAAGGATAAAACTGTATATGTAACGCTCACATCGCAAAAATCAGAATTCTGTTACAATTTTCAATATTTGGAAAGCCCTTAACGTTGTTCTGTAGTTACTCTCTAGAGAGTGTTTATGGCAGGGTTTATATGACGCAGTCTCAATATAAAAATATGTATCAACATGATAAGTAGAATCGAACAAATAAGCCTCCGTATGGGAATCTCAACAAATATAATACCTCGTATAGGTCTATTAGAAGCTGCTAGTCAGCTGAGTAGCTTCTGCAGAACAATTGAATTAGAGATAGAGAACGATGCGAAGGAAATCATAAAAAGCAATGAAGCTTATGAAAAGAATGTTGAGGCTTTATCGAAATTGAAACGATCTAGGAATCTGACTTTTAGTATTCACGCTCCTCATAAAGGCTATGAGTCTAATCTTGCCT
>JBCBZL010000105.1:0-14383 GCA_039815385.1 Cyanobacteria bacterium P01_A01_bin.114 | reverse complement strand
CTCCGACTTGTATATACACGGTAGCCCAAAATTGGGAAGAGGGGCTGGGGGACGTAGAGCTTTGCTCTTCTCACAGAGTGGGCTACCGGGATATTCACTGCGGGGATGTTATTAATATGCAGTCGCCTTAGGCTGATCTCAATCGCTAGCGGCAGGTAGATATTGCAGATGGATTTTGAAGCCTGACGTGGAGCTATTCTTCCTTTCGCTCTGTGAACTCCACGCCTGGCACATCCTCTAAACGATGCTGGCCTTTGATCTCGACTTTGACACCGGGCAGACCTTCAATATCTTCGTCCTTAGCGATTGAGGGCTGCTGGGGAACAATCAGCGTCAGTCCCTTCGGAACGCAAACAATCTCAATCGGGATCTCGCCTAGCATTTCTCCATCCAAAACCACTTTCTGGGGCGGGTCTGTGGTGATTTTAATAGACTTACTTCGCAAAAATCCGATGTCGTCTCGCTGAGTTGCTTCGCCGCTGAGGGCCGATCGGAGCAGCTCGTAAGAGGCGGCCAGGGCACTGCCGATGCCCTCGGTGGCGACGATGGTGATATCGAGAAGACCGTCGTCAACAACAACTTCAGCAGGCCCCTGGGCCAAGATTGAGGTGGGGGGAGCCATATTTGCCACGGTGATGGCACACGCTTGCACCGCAACAACTTTGTCATCGGTCTCCAGGACGGCCTCAAAGGAGGGCAGGTCTTTGAGCTGCTGAAACCCCGCCAGGATATAGGCCATCATGCCAAACCGATTTTTGGCTGCTCGCGAGGCCCGCTCCACCACGTCGGCTTCAAACCCAACCCCCGCCAGTAAAACCATGGGGCGACCGTTGCAGCGGGCCGTGTCGATGACGTAGGGCTCTCCTTCTATGGCCACCTGGCAGGCCTCTCCTAGATTACTAGGGATACCCAGTGCTGAGGCCACCGCGTTAGCAGTCCCCCGTGGGATGATTGCCAGCGGGATAGACGTCTCCATCAGGGTTTCGGCGGCGGCGTTGATGGTGCCGTCTCCGCCGGAGGCAATCACTAAATCAACCCCTTGCTCTACAGCCTGGGCCGCCAGCGCGTTGGCATCACAGTCTGGAGACGTTTCATAAACTGTTAGATCAAAGGCGGGTTCGAGGTGCGATCGCACCTCCGCCAGCTCTGCCTGGGGATTTCCCTGGCCGGCAACTGGGTTAAAAATCAGATGGGCGGTGCGAGGCATATCTTGTGTGGCGATACTAAACTAGCGGGTAGATACCGGCTTACCGTTAGCCGGCCGATCCTGAGGCTGAAAGTCACTAAACTCGTCCTGGTTGTAAAAATAGAGGGTGCGAATAGGATAGGGAATATTAATATCTGCCTGGTCACAAGCCTGCTTGATGGCAATCATCACCTGGGTGCGAATTCGACGGACACACTTCTGCTCTGCTTGGGTCCAGTAGCGCACCACGAGATTGATAGAACTATCTGCAAACTCAACAACATCGACCTCAGGAGACGGGTTAGTTCTCACCTCATCTACGGTTCGAACCGTCTCGAGCAGGGTTTGAACCGCTTTAGGCAAAGGCGTGTTGTAGTCAACCCCGATCCCCAAATCTGTTCGCCGCTGACCGTTTGCCGTCAGCACCTGCACGGGGCTAGTGAAGACGACCGAGTTAGGAATCACCACCTCTTCACCCTGATAGGTTCGAATTTGGGTTGAACGCAGGGCAATCTCCTCGACGGTGCCCTCATAGTCAGCGACAATGATCTGATCGCCGATCGAAAAAGGCTCTTGCAGCAGTAGTAAAACCCCGGCCAAAAAGTTTTTGAAAATATCTTGGAAAGCAAAACCTACCGCAACAGAACCTAAACCCAGCAAGGCAACCAGATCACCCAGCCCCAAATCAGGAAACGCCATTACACAGGCGAACAAAATACCCGCCACCCAGACACTGACGTAGCTAGTCTGCACCAAGAGGGACTGCAAAGACAGGCTTTTGATAGCAGAGTCAACGACCCGTCGCACCACCCGCCGCACCAGGCCAGCTACAAAGCTGGTCGCAAACAGCAAGAAGATGGCTAGCAGAATACCTGGCAAGATGGCCACACCCGCACCAACTAGATCAACAGCAGTGCTCTGGATTTCCTCAACGAGTGATGTCATAGGGCAAGGTACTTAAAGTAACAAAACAGATGCGAGAGAAGGAAAGCCTTCAATATATCAGCAGACCGGCTCGGCAGACGGCTGCATTTTTGCTAAACGCGCCTACGCAGCCTCCCAAAGTGAGCGAATCTCGCCGGGCAAAGCCTGGGCAATCGTCTGCATCTGCTCTGCGGGCAGCTCGTCTTTGGTGGCTGCAAAAACCGCGCTCAATACTGTTTTAGGCCCGGTACTTTTGGGTAGCCCGGCTTCTTGCTTAATGCGATATAGAAAGGTATCCGCATCAAAATCTAACGGCGGACGAAGATTACTCAAGAAACGAACCAGTCGGTTGCGGTCCTTCCACAGATCGGCAATCTCAGCTTGCAGCGCTTTCTCATCAGCATTCGGCAAAATCGGCGTGTGTAACTCCTTTTCTACCTTCTCAACAGCCGCTTGATCCATCAAATCACGGATAGTTCTGAAGACGACTTCGGTGATATCTCGAGCGTCGTAGCGATCCCTGAGGTTGCCCCTTAACCGAACTTTCTCTAAAAAAGCCATGTCTTCGGTCACCATAGGCGTCGAAGGCCCTTCAAAGAGCTGCTCGGGGGGGTTAGCCTCCATTTTGGCTAAGAGATCTTTGCCTGCTTGAGTGAGGGCAACGGCCTGCAGAGAGATCAGGTCGGGTATTGGGTTTGGCCCCTTTGCTGCATAGGCATCCCCCGAAAACTTTGCTTCTAGATAGCCTTTCTGATTGAGGTAGTCAACGTGGGCTAACAGCTCTGTGGTGTCAGTGTTGCGGCCTGCAAAATCTTCGTATTGAAAACTGACCTCATCTGGCTGGGTGTCTGCCACAGCGTGCTGGTTAATCTTCTTAAGCAGAATATAGGCAATGTCTTCCTTGAGCTGAATAGTCATCGGTGCGGTTTCTGTCTCCTTCAGTGGGGTTGTACATAATCAAACTTTACGTTTATGAAATCAAACTTTACGATACCCGGCATCACTCTATAGAAATAAATCTAAGGGTGTTTTAGAGGTACTTTACGCTGTACTTTTGCACTATACTTAGGGAGCTTACCGTTGACCTTGGTGGCTGATCTGCTAAGGTCAAAGAGCTTGACGAAGGATTCTCGACCAGGCGTACTCTCCGCATTCCCAGATAGGTGCTTGTTTGAAGCGCATTCCGAAGAATTGCATTGCTAGGAAACATATTTTCAAGCGGACGCATTTTTAACTATTTGAAGTGAGTCGTTTGAAGCAGGTCGACAGTGCTTTATCAGCTAAGTATTTACAAATCAGCTATTTCAGGTGCTGCACCACCACTTGGAAGAGTTCATCTCTCATCTCGATGTGAATGAGTTGGATTTCTTTAAAGAAGTGGGAGATGTAGCACATGTCTCTGAACCAGGTGTCTTTGAACCAGGACCCTTTTAGCCAGAGTGCCATCAGTGGGGCTGGAAAGGCACTTGCCGTTGAAGGGAGCTCAAGTGCAGGCGAACGAATTCCTTTAGTATTAGTGGCTGATGATGACGATGATAGCCTGGTGCTGATGAGCTATGCCCTAGAGCTGCTGGGGGTAACTTTTATAGCCACTAAAAGCGGCCATGAGGCCATGGCCATCTCGAACCAGTACGAGTTTTCTCTGATATTGCTTGATATTTTGCTGCCTGACGCCGACGGCATTCAAATTTGTCAATGGCTACGGCAAAACCCAAGAACTTGGCAAGTGCCTGTGGTTGCGGTCACTGCGCTAGCTCAGCCTGCCGATCGCGATCGCATTCTCAAAGCTGGCTTTACTGACTATCTAGTTAAACCTTACATGCTAGAGGATCTAAACTCGCTGATTCAAAGGTGTTTGAGCTGAGATGCGGCTGCCCCGAACACCGCTATTAGGCTCGTGTTTCCAGTCTCTGGCTGATATTCACTGAATATGTCAGTCACAGGGCGCTCGGACAGGTCTGTCAAAAGTAACTTCAGATTTTTTTTCAAGATTGCCTCCAGCTGCTGGCGAAAAGCGCTGGCTGTCTTGCAATATCCCCCCGACAGCAGCGTCTGCTCAGGCAGAGTCGTAGACTTTTCTAAGACAATGGCAATCGAGTTATTGTCGATGGATCGACAGATAACGCTGTCTAACGGGTGGTTGAATAGGCCCAGATATAAGTCTTGAATAGGCCGCCTGATATCAACTTCCTTAGCCCAAACAGTGGTCCGAACAGTCTGAAACGGTGGATTGGACATAGTTGTGTGTGCTTGTGCTAGCTAACCTCCAACGTCGCCATTAACGTCGCCATTAACGTCGCCATTTTTGTCGCTGACCCTGATTTTGCTGCCAGCGGCATTTTCTCGCCCTCGCTTGGCCTTAGGGATCGCAGTCGGATTGCGCACATCCGGAATGTTTTCCAAGACAATAATCATGCCTGTGCGCCCTGTTTCTAAGGTGGCATCGCTGAGCAGATCAAGAACTTTAACCGCTAGTATCCCTTCAATCAACTCCGTTAGCTGAGGACGCAAGGCCTTGTCCAAATCATTTCGCACCTGCTCGGCTAGCTCAAGCTGCCCCTCATCGGCCAGAAGCTGCTCGGGCTGAGTGACTGAGTTTTCTAATACAATTGCTAGCTTAGTGTCAAACAGCTGGCAGGTGACCCGGCTTGGCTGATGCCCCAGCTGCGATCGATATAGGGCTTGAATTTCTTGGCAAAGCTGGCGCTCTAGCTGGCCAGCTGTTTGTGGCTGAACATCTTCGCCCGTACGTGCTTGGGCATCCTTAGCAGAGAGTGGCATAGTATCCTCGTTTTATCAAAGACTATCTGCAATGAGCGACTTGATAGCATCCAATTATGAACCAGGTGCACCGGTCGTTGCAGACAGTGTGTACTTAAATAAACGAGCTATAGAAAATCACTGCGCTGATTTGAATAACTCGTTGTCTTATTCTTAAACAAAAGTTTAGATTCTGAAAACTTCATTTAGGAATGCTTTTTAAAGGTTGAGTATCGTGGTTTCTCTATCTTCGGATAGAAGACATCTGGATAAAAGACATCCGGATAGAGGACATTTTACTCTGCGCGCTGCTGCGGCTCCCCCATCTCGCCAAATAGCGCAAAGGCCGCCCAGTTTGAAGGCTGAGAATAGCGAGCGCGGGTAGTTAACATGGCCTGCTGTAGGGCAATCGCTCGGTTGGGCTGGTGCTGAAGCTGGCGATAAAACTCGGCCATCAGTAAAGCGGTCGCGTCGTCGGGCACCGCCCACAGAGAGACGACGACGCTCTCGACCCCGGCGGTCAGAAATGAGCGCGATAACCCCACAACGCCATCGCCGGTAATCTTGCCTTGCCCCGTATTGCAAGCGCTGAGCACCACCATGCGGGCAGTCAGGGATAGGTCAAAAATTTCAGCCGCCGTCAGGAAACCGGCATCGTTGGCTGTCGGGGTGAGGGCCAGCGCGCCGGGAATACCGGTGCCAAAATCATCGAGCAGGCCGTGGGTGGCAAAGTGGGCAATTTTGGCCTCCTCGATTTGAGAGACCACGGCAGCTTTAGTGGCGGTCTCTCCGATCAGCGGCTGAGTATTGAGCAGGGGCGCGATGGTCAAGGCTTCTTGCTGCGCGCCAGATAGGGGCTGTAGGGGTGAGCCGGTATCGGGGTCGAGGGGCATGACCGGATTGCCCACCACCAGGGCTGGTGCGTCACCGATCAGCAAGGGCGCTTGGGCTGGCTCGGTGGATCTCAGCAGCCCAATGGCGGGGGCAAATAGCAGCGGATGCTGCTCGATCAGAGCGGTGCCGGTTTCAGCCTGCAAGGCCGGAAACGGCACCAGGAACAGCTCGCCTTGGGGAATAATAATCACCGGAGTCTGGGCGGGCAGCAAATCGGCAATCGGCTGAATCAGCATCTGGTAGAGCTGACGCCCGGTTTCCTGAGGGGGCCTTGCGGGCAAGCTGGTTGCAAACCCGCCGCCAAAGCGGGCACCTCGCCCGCGCACGCCCAGCGCGATTCGACTGTCTCTGACGTTTTCGGGCAGCGATCGCACCGTCAAAGGCTGACGCCGAAAGTGGACGGTGCCGGTCGGCTCCACCACCCAGATATAGAGTTCTGTCGGCATCAGAGAGTACTCTACCAGGGTCGCCTTTTGGGCGCGGGCAATGGCCTGAATCTGGGAAACGGTGGGGGACTGGAGCTGGGCGGGCGGCAGCGGTTTTCCTTGCAGCGTCAGGCGATGGGCCAACAGTTCTGCAAAGGCTCTGGCTCGACCGCTTTCAGAAACTTCCAGGGCCGTCTCTGGCTGGTGCTGCTCGATCAAGGCCTGCTGAAGCAGCTGGTAGGTCTGGGTCTGGGTTTCAGCAATTGAGATCTTGTCAGCGTCGGTTAGGCCCAGTCGCAGGCGTTCCCAAAAAGCGACGGTGGCCTGGAGGGTGGTGACGGCCTCAGCGGGCTGTCCAGTTTGCAGATAAAGCGCTCCAATGGCGTTGAGGGTATCGCCCGCGCCAGCGGCCCCGTCTTCTCCGAGGTCTTGCCAGAGCTGCTGGGCCTGCTGATACTGCGCTAAAGCCGCGGTTGGATTGTTTTGGTGCAGGGCCAGATCGCCTTGATTATGCAGGCTGCGGGCCAGGCTGGGCAGGTCGTTCTGGGCCTGGCTCAGGGCAGCGGCTTTGTCTAGATAAAGGCGGGCCTTGTCGAGGTTGCCGGTTTGCAGGTAGGCTTCTCCGACTCGGTTGAGGGCAGTCGCCTCTCCGGGGCGATCGTTAACGCGACGGGCGTGGGCCAGGCTTTGTTTGGCATAGCGCAGCGCCTCGGCGGGCTTTTCTAGGCGGCTATAGGCCAGGGCCAGACCGTTGAGAATTTTTCCGGTCTGCGGCTCGGGTCGGTCTCGGCGGGCGAGGTTGGGCTGCAGGGCCAGAGCTGTTTGCAAAAATGTCAGGGCCTTCTCGGTTTGACCCAGGCGGATATAAGTGATGCCCAGGTGAGTCAGGGTTTCAATCTCGCCCTGGCGGTCACCCACCGTCTGTCGAATGTCTGCGGCCTGCTGGTACTGGGCTAGGGCATTGGCATACTGACCTAGCTCGTCGTAGAGGTTACCAATGCGGTCTAGGGTGTTGCTTTCGCGCAGGCGATCGCCATTTTGTTGATAGATCTCTAGGGCGTTTCTATAGGTCTCTAGAGCGGTCATCAAGTCTTCTTGCTGACGCTGCTGATCGGCCAGACGAGAGAGGTCGGCGGCGTCATCGCTAAAGAGACAAACACTGGCGGGAAAGATCGGACAGGTTTTGCTGGCGAGAGGATTGTTTCTAACATCCAGACTAATCAGCTGACGCAGAGGGGCGAGGGCATTGAGGTGAGTGATGTGATTATTGTTCAAGCTGAGCTCTGTCAGCTGGGTAGACGCAGTCAGGGAGGAGACTGCGGTAATGCGATTGTAGCTTAGCGTTAGGTGGGTGAGGTCTGGGCTTAATCTCGGAATCTCTTCAATCTGGTTGTCGCTTGCATAGAGCTGAGCTAGATTTGGCAGATTTGATAAGGGGATAAGGGTGCCAATGCGGTTGCTGTTCGCGTAGAGAATAGTCAGATTTTCTAGACCTGACAGGGGCTCTAACTCTTGAATGTTGTTGTTGTCTAAGTAGAGGGTCTTGAGATTTGACAGCTGGGCCAGGGGGCTTAGGTCGATGATTTGGTTGCCGAGTAAGTACAGCTCGCTGAGCTGGGTTAGGGATGTCAGGGGTTTGAGGTCAGCAATTTGATTGTTATCTAAATAGAGCGTTTCTAGCTGGGGAAACTGGGCTAGCGGCTGCAGACTAACGATCTGACGATCTTGAAGCTCCAGGCTGGTCTGGGTGAGTAGAAAATCATGGGTGGCCTGGCAGTCAGCCGCATCAGCGATGTCTAGCAGCTGTTCTACCGTATGCTGCTCGGCTGAGGAGAGTTGCTGACGCTGCCTGCACTGGTCTGCAAAAGGGACTAAAAAAGTCTCTGAGGGTTGGGGGCTTTGGCTGTGGGCCTTTAGATGGGCGGTGCCAAACCCAAAAATAAGGGTAGCGAAGGTGACGAGAAGGGCTATTTTTACGAATTTTGTCGCGGCTCTGTTCATGACTCACACCTGCCGATTTGGCCACCAGGTAGGAGGGCATTGCACAGGTTTGCCTCTTCCAGGCGGGTCTCCTCTAAATAGGCTCCTTCTAAATTAGCGCCCTCTAGATTGACCCCAGTCAAATTGGCTCCAGTCAAATTGGCTCCGGTTAAGTCAGCCCCCTTCAAACTGGCTGACTCTAGATCGGCATCGGTCAGATCGGCATGGCTCAAGTCTGCGTTTTCTAAATAGGCTCCAACTAAGTCGGCGGTTTGCAGCTGGGTGCCCGAGAGGTTGGCCCCCGCTAGATAGGTGCCGACAAAATCGCCACCGCTGAGGTCAAGGCCAGCCAGCTGACAGCCTTGGCAGACATGTTTCGCCGCCAACCTTCTAAGATCAACTGACTGTGCAATGGCCAAATGTTGGTCTGGGGCAACCGGGTTGTGGTCAATATCTAGCTCTAGCAGGCTGTTTAAGTTGGCCAGGGGGCTGAGGCTGCTGATTTGATTGGTATCGAGACGCAGCGCAGTAAGGTTGGCCAGCGAGGCCAGGGGCGACACGTCGGCAACCTGATTGCTGTCGAGACTCAAGCTTTGTAGAGACGTTAGGGCTGCCAAAGAGGCCAGGGTTGCCACCTGATTTCTGGATAGGTTCAGGTGGGTTAACTTTACCAAACCTGCCAGGGGGCGCAGATCTTGGATGGCATTATCGTCTAGGCTGAGCTCTGTCAGGTTGACCAGGCTGGCGAGCGGCTGCACGGTCTGAATGCGGTTTTGGTTGACGTGTAGCTGGGTCAGACGGGTGAGCTGAGCCAGGGGAGAGAGGTCGGCAATCTGATTGTTGCCCAGAGCTAAAACTTGCAGATTGGGGAGTTGGGCCAGGGGCGACAGGTCTTCTATTTGATTGCCTTCTAGGTATAGCTCTGTAAGCTGGGGGAAGGTGGCTAAAACGCCCAGATCGCTAAGCTGGGTGTTGTTTAGGGTGAGATAGGGGCTAGTAGAAAGCAGACGATCGGCGGCCTGACAGTCTTCGGTTTGGGCGACCTGCAGCAAAGCGGTGATGGTTTGCTGGGCTGCTGGGCTGAGGACGTCGAACTGCGAGCACTGCTCGACAAAGCGGATGGGCTCGGCGCTGACAAAGGACGGCAGACTGAGGATCAAGGCAGTCGCTAAAGGCAGACTAGCCAGCTTACGTCGGTTTAATTCAAGATTGATCTGCACATTAATTAATCTGCACATTACCCAGGCCGTTTATCAGGTGGCCATGGGTGATATCCACAGGTTTTTTGAGGGTAAATCCGGATTTTTCTCTAAAGACGCTGTTGAGAGGTATAACCGGCGAAAACCCGGACATATTTTAGGTTGATTATCGCAGTTCCCTGATTTCTCTGGCGCTCTATGAACCGATCTGATATTTCGTCCCCAGGCGGTCACCGCAGCCGCAGACCCGCTGCCGTTGCTACCCTGCTTGCCCCCCTGCTTGCCCTGCATGCTACCCTGCCCGCCCCCGCCACCGTTCCTGAGCAGGCTAGGGTGGATGATGTTTTAGGCAACAGTAGTGAACTGTTGATTCGGCGAGATGGGCGACGTGAGTCTTTGCAAATTGGGTCGGTGCTCCAGCAAATCCGCGATGCCTTAATTACTGCACCGCCGAACAACGCTCGGGCGCTGCTGCGGTTTCTCTCGGGCAGCGGCGAAGATTTGAATTTTTATGTGCAAACTAACCCCCATGCCCAGGCGGCGATTTACTACTTTCCCTGTCAGATGCAGGGGGGTGACTATCTGATCGGCTGGGGGCTGGCCCAAGATAGCGATCGCGGCTGCGAAAACGGTATTCAGGTGATGCGCGGGCGAACGTCTGCCGCGATCGCACCGTCTCAGCAAGTGGCGGCGGCCCCCAAGCAGCTGGCCCAGGCTCCCACTCGACAGCTCTTTTACTGTGCAGCGGGTGGCGGCGGCCAGCTAGGGTTTGCCACGACGACCTCTGGCGACCCCTGCGGCGAGGCGCTGGCGCAGTGTGAGGCCAGCGGCGGTGACTGCAAGACCCTGGCGACCGGCTCCTGGTGGAGTAGCGAACCGGAGATGCAGGCCACCCTCGCCTGTGAGAGTGCGCCAGATCTATCAGCTACGGGGACGGGGGAAACTCTGGCGGCAGAGATTCAAGCCTTGCTGCCCCAGTCTCCGGGCGGCGACTGTGGGCTACAGGTCTATAGAAGTCAAGATTTTATGATCGTGCCAGCCCCGGATGAGGCGGTGCTGGCCCAGGGCGACGACGAGATTCTGGTGCAGACGCGGGATACAGATACGGGGCTGCAGGTAGACGTCTTAAAGGGGGCGATCAACGTCCGAACCGCTGACTCAGCGCCTCAGCTGCTCCTTCAGGGGCAGCGATATCGCTACGCTGGCAGCACCGGAGAGGTCAGCAGCTTTGACCGAGAGGCCGCGATCGCATCCGTAGATATGGAGGTGCTGTGTACGTTTGCGGCACGTCAAGATGGGAACTTGAGCGTTTCGACCTGTACGGAGGCCGGGTTGGAATATCAGGGGACGGTGGCTTTTTGCGATCGCGAGCAGGCCAGCGGCGGTCAGGAGGGCGATCGTCGCACCGTCCAGATGAGCACTAATCAGGGTGAGCTTGAGCTTGAGTTCGAAATGTACGGCGTCCCGGATAGGTTGCAAATCTTGTACGAAGGCCGGGAGCTGCTGGACACGGGCTTTGTCTCGGGTAGTCAAACCCTGTCGGTGCCGCTATCGGGTAAATCGGCACGGGTAGATGTGATTGTCACCGGCAATCAGGAACAGTCTGGCACGCAGTGGGACTATACGCTGCGCTGTCCCCGATAGCTTTTGGAGCGCCTTTCGCCCTTCCCCTTTCGCCTTTCTCCTTATAGCCCCTACTGTGTGTACATATCTAGAAGATAATGCTGGAAAGCACCGCTATGTATCGGATTGGCCCACTCTGCGAGAAGCCGCTTTGGCGTCTACACCCTAAATCCCTCTCCCAGTCATGGGAGAGGGACTTTGAGTGGAGCGAACCTTTCTACAGCGAAAGAACCCTAAAATGGCTAAAATCCTTGCTGGAAAGGCTTTACTCCCCTTCTCCCAAATTTGGGAGAAGGGGTCGGGGGATGAGGGCCTCCGGGATGTGGCTCAACTCTCCGAATTTATGTGTACACAGTAGCTTATAGCCCAAGGACTGACGCTAGCGCTCTGCTCAGCCAGGGAGTATCCGGGTGCTAGCGTCCATTTTATTTGGCTTTGTTGACTCTCTCTAACCCTATGAAACGTCTCAAATATTTGCTATTAGCGACCCTTAGCATTGTTCTCGTCAGTGTCTGGAATCTCCCTTTTGTGGCGCTTGCCCAGACCCCGGCGGGGCTCGCCCAATCCTTATCGCCTCAGCCTTCGCCGCTGCTGGCCAACAATCCCGATCGCTTTGCCACGTTTCTCCAGGCCGATGCGCTCTATCGGCAGGGAGATATCCCCGCTGCTGAGGCGCTTTATCGCCAGGTCAAGCCTGAGTTTGCTGACCACTCAGTGGCGACGGTGCCCGCGCCCATTTACGAGGCTGAGGCGCTGTCCCCCGGCGGTTTGGTGTATTGGAACAATGCCCAGTCGGCGCTGGCGGCCAGCAATGACGATCAGGTGGTGCTGTCTTTGCAACAGCTGATGGCCGACCAGCCGGAGTTTATTCCGGGGGTGCTGCAGCTGGCAGAATTTTTAAACGATCGCGATCGCAAGGGCGAGGCGATTGAAGTTTTGGATCAGGCGGCAACGCTCTATCCTAGCTCTGCTGAGGTGGTGATGGCCCAGGCCTTGACGCTGGCAGATGCGGGGCAGCACATAGAAGCGTCGGTGGCGGCGCGCGAGTTTTCAGTGCTCTACCCCGATCATCCCCAGGCGGGCGAGTTTGCTGAGCTAGCCGAGGATGAACTGGATGAGTTTTTAGACGATCGCGAGCAAGATTCTTTAGTGGGCGGCGCACTGAGTATTTTAGGCGGTATCTTCACAGGGAACCGAAAGCCCTGGGACTCTTGGGACTCTGCCGTAGAGACCTATGAGATTGTGGATCTGATGCTCTCAGATGAAGAAAAATTTGGAGCCAAAGCCGCAGAGCAATATGCTGAACAGCTGCCCCTCGTAGACGATCCTGAAATCACTGACTATGTGACCCAGCTGGGGTTAGAAGTGGCCCGGCTGATGGGACGAGACTTTGACTACGAGTTTTACGTCGTGCGAGACAACAGCATGAACGCGTTTGCCTTGCCAGGGGGTAAAATTTTCATCAATACGGGAGCCATCTTGGCGGCTAACTCTCAGGCAGAGCTGGCGGGGGTGTTGGCCCACGAAGCGGCCCACTCGGTGCTCTCCCACGGCGTTCAAAGCGTTTTTCGGGATGATTTGCTGGCTCAGCTGGGCCAAGAAGTGCCCTTCGGGACTTTTGTAACCAACCTGGTGAGCCTGCACTACAGCCGTGAGCAAGAAAAACAGTCCGATATTTTGGGCACCCGTGTGCTCTCAACGGCGGGCTATGCGGCAGATGGCTTGCGTAACTTTATGGCGACCCTCGGCCAAAATACAGGCTCAACTCAGCCTGAATATCTCTCTTCACATCCGACTTCTGCCTCGCGGGTAGAGTATCTGGAGACGCTGATTCAGCGAAATGGGTACAACCGATACGCGCTAGAAGGGGTGGATAAGCACTCCGAGATTCAATCGCGGTTGAGCTGAGGGTAAGCATTTTTCTAGCGTTCGATGGGTTCAAAATCTATCGAACGCTAGAGGGATTAAAGGATTAAATCTGTTTCCATAAATCTAGTACTGCGGATAGGCTATTCTATTCCTTCATAGTTTTATCCCGCCATAGAGGCAAAATTGACGCTCAATATAGAGCCGTTCTTAGCAGGAGGATAGGCAAAGGGCTGTCAGCTCGATAATTGTCGGGATGCCGTTGAAGCGAAAGCGCCAACGCAGATTACGTTGCAGATTGAATCGCGCATTGCGTCGCGCCCTATTACACCGTATGAAATCTTTGAGAGCCCACAAAGCAAGTTTGAACAGACTGCCGTCTGGCCATCTGGGACAAACCCTGCTGGCATCAGGTCAAGAGCTGGCGATGCGCTTTTGGCAGGTAGACCCCTCTGTGAAACTCTCATCCAACCTGAGTCAAGACTATGAGGCAGTAGGCTACGTCTTAGAGGGCCAGGCCGAACTCTATGTAGATAGCAAAGTGATTACTCTGATGCCGGGGGATGCCTGGATAATCCCTGCGGGCGCTGTTTACACCTATCGCGTCTTGAAGCCCTTTAAAGCAGTCGAAGTCGTTCATCCTCCCCGCTACTCCCATCGTCATAGTTTTGCCTGAGGGTGTCAATAGCTCGATTGTTGCGAAGTGCTCCCCCTGATAGATGACAAATTAGACGGTCGCTCTCTACCCTAAGGGGTAGATCTAAAAACGCGGGTGACATGCAGCTGATTTTTTCACTGGTGACCGGGCTCATTATTGCCTTTGCTTTGCAGCTCCTGTCGGCAAATTTAGGCATTGCAGTGGGGCTCACCCTGGTGAACTGGTCGCCCAGACGTCGCAAAAGTCAGGCGTCTAGTTCTAAGTCGGCTGACTCAAGTTTTTCACTGCCAATTACCCATTTAGTTGGCTTTGGGGTTGCCTTTAGCCTATCAGCCGTCATTTTTGCGGCCGCTCTCCTGACCACCGAGTTCAGCGAGATTATGCCGCCCCGCAGGGGAGCCATTTTTGGCATTATCCTCTGGGCAACTTACTGGCTGCTGTTTGCCTGGCTGAGCTCTACGACGATCTCAAGCGTGGCTGATTCTATATGGGGCACCGCTGTCTCTGGGGGGCGGCGACTGGTGTCTGCTCTGCGTCAAACAATACGGGCCGACGAGGAGCCGCTGCCAGAAAATCAGTCGACATTCCAGCATCTAGCAGCGGAGGTCTCTCAGCTAGCCGAGCAGCAGCAGCAGCTGCCTCAGCTGCTATACAATCAGACAGAAACTTTGCTGACGGGGATTTCTGAACTCAAAGCTTTTGAACCCAAGATTTCTGAATTGAACATGGCCGAGCTAACCCATCAGCCCGCTTCGAACTCTGCACCTGTACCGCAGGAGCTGCCAGCTCCCGATTTACCCGATCTATCTGGGCCTTCGGTGGCCTCGTCTAGCCTGCTCTCTCAGCTGCCTAGCTGGCGAGAAATGCT
>JBCBZL010000153.1:0-11038 GCA_039815385.1 Cyanobacteria bacterium P01_A01_bin.114 | reverse complement strand
CCTATCGCCTCAAAGAAAAACTGCGCCAGCTCGACAGCGCCAAGACCGATAAAGTTCGGGTAGCTATTGTGGGAGGTGGCTACAGCGGTACCGAGCTGGCCTGCAAACTGGCAGAGCGACTGGGGGATCGCGGACGTATCCGGATTGTGGAGCGCGCCGACGGCATTTTACAAAGCTCCCCCGAGTTTAATCAAAAAGCCGCCCAGGTAGCCCTGTCTGACAAAGGCATTTGGGTTGACTACGGGACCACTGTAACCGAGGTCACACCTGATACGATTTCGCTCAAATTCAAAGAGCAGATTGATACGTTACCGGTAGATATCGTGCTTTGGACGGTTGGCAACCGGGTAAACCCCGTGGTGACGGCACTCCCCCTCAGACAAAACGAACGGCAGCAGCTTTTGATTGAGCCCACTCTTCAGGTGATTGATCACCCAAACCTGTTTGCCTTGGGTGACCAGGCTGAGGGGGTCGATGCTAGCGGTCAACGCCTCCCGTCAACTGCCCAGTCAGCGCTACAGCAGGCCGACTATGTTGCCTGGAATATCTGGGCCTCTCTGACCGATAGACCGCTGCTACCCTTCCGCTATCAGCACCTGGGTGAGATGATGACCCTGGGCTCAGATAATGCCACCCTAACAGGGCTAGGCCTCAAGCTGGATGGAAATCTGGCCCATCTGGTTCGTCGTCTGACATATCTGTATCGCATGCCGACGTTAGAGCATCAGATTCGCGTGGGGCTCAATTGGATTGGCCAGCCGATTCGGGATTTACTCACGGCGGAACGTTAGCGAAACAAAAGTATACCCATTCCCCATAAAAACGTGCAGCGTCAAAGTCGGTTGGCGTCAACCCAAAATTCAGTTTGAAACCTTGAATTTTTCCGTGCGGACTGCCAAAATCTTTAATTTTTCACCTTTGACTTTTCATCTGCCCCTGCCAATCCTTTAATATCTTTGACAGAATTCGTTACTATGCCTTTTTATGTCAAAGCCTAGGGTTATTTTTTTAGATGCGGTCGGGACTCTGTTCGGCGTAAAAGGGAGTGTAGGTCAAGTTTATAGTGATTTTGCAAAACGCTTTGGAGTCGTGGCGGCGGTCAATGACGTTGATCGGGCTTTTTATAAAAGCTTTAAGACAGCACCAGCAATGGCATTTCCGACGGCTCCCAAAACAGACGTGCCCCATTTAGAGTACCTCTGGTGGAAAAAGGTGGCTCAGCAGACCTTTGCACGACTGGAGTTGCTGCCAAAGTTTACAGATTTCGAAACCTTTTTCACAGAGGTTTATCAGCATTTTGCCACCGCT
The DNA here is from genome assembly GCA_039815385.1 of Cyanobacteria bacterium P01_A01_bin.114. Lineage (GTDB taxonomy): Bacteria > Cyanobacteriota > Cyanobacteriia > Phormidesmidales > Phormidesmidaceae > SIO4C1. The sequence continues at coordinate 9,730 of JBCBZL010000153.1, read as the reverse complement.
GATCCCTGGCTTTTGTACCCTGATACGATGTCATCCATCGCCCGCTGGCAGCGCCAAGATATTGAGCTAGGGATTATTTCTAATTTTGATTCTCGCCTTCATTCTGTCCTGACCGCTCTGGATCTGATCGGTAAATTTCAATCGGTCACTATTTCGACAGAGGTGGGGGTGGCAAAGCCTGATTCACTCATATTCATCACAGCACTTCAAAAACACCAGGCAGCCGCGACAGAAGCTTGGCACATTGGCGATAGCTACGATGAAGACTTTCTCGGAGCCCAGTCGGCTGGGCTAAAAGGTATTTGGATAAAACGTCAAGGGCTATACGCCTGATCAGCTTTACGATAGGTTCATATTGCATTGACTTGTTCAGAGTTCTGGGCGTCTTGCTAAAAAGGGTTCTTTATTCGTCAGGTACATGTCACTTTTGGTTCTGCGAATAGCTAGGGTAATGGGGGGTGCTTGCTTAGGGCTCATGGCTGCCAGCGTTGGGTCTTCTCCAGTATTGGCCCAAAATTCACCTAGCGGGCCAACCCCTCAAGATGCCCAGCGTGCCCCCGCCGGTACCTTTCCAGATGAGCTGCCGGACGGCGATTTTCAGCCCGAGCCTTTGCCAGTGTTACCGCCTCCAGAAGAGCTGCTCCCCAACACACCTCCGGCCCCGTCCGTGCCAGAGTCAACAAACGGAGAAGGCACGTCATTTTTCATAGATGATATTGAAGTTGTTGGCAGTACGGCCTTTGGGCAAGAAGATTTTGCTGAGATTTTAGATCGCTACCGGGGACGGCAAGTCTCATTTGCCGAGTTGTTGGAACTGCGCTCTGCCATCACGCAGTTTTATGTCGACCGAGGATTTGTCACGTCAGGGGCCTTTATCCCACCTCAAACGATTGAAAATGATCGGGTACAGGTGCAGGTAATCGAGGGTGAACTCGAAGACATTGTGATCAGAGGTACCCAGCGGCTCAGACCTGCCTATATCCGCAGTCGCATTGGGCTAGTGGCAGAGCCGCCTCTCAACGTTAATACCCTTTTGGAGGGGTTACAGCGGTTGCAGATTGATCCGCTCATTGAAACAATTTCTGCTGATTTGCAGACCGGGGTGCGACCAGGAACCAGTCTGCTGGTCATTGAACTGACAGAGGCAGATTCGTTTGCAGTGACGGGTGATATCTCCAACCGGCGCTCGCCAAACATTGGCGGGGTTGAGCGCCAGATAGCCGTTTCAGAAAATAATCTTCTGGGTATCGGCGATCGGATTACGCTCGAATACAGCGATACTGACGGCAGCGGGGGCGTCGATCTTAGCTAGACCGTCCCGCTGAGTCCCAACAATGACACCCTACAGCTGAGGGGTGGGTTTTCTAATAGCCGTGTGATTGATTCGGTTTTTTCGGTTTTAGATATTTCGTCTGACAGCATTTATGCCGACCTGACCTATCGACATCCGTTCATTGAAAGCCCGACTGAAGAGTTAGCCGCAGGACTCACCCTGTCTTACCAAGAGAACCAAACTCGCCTAGGAATCGACGACATCGGGCCGTTTCCGCTTTCTCCGGGTGCTAACGATGATGGGATCACCAGCGTCACGGCGCTGCGATTTTTTCAAGAATGGACCCAGCGCAGCCCCAAGCATGTATTAGCGCTGCGATCGCAGTTCAACTGGGGGGTTGACTGGTTTGGGGCCACTGATAACAGCGCCGCCCCGGACAGCGAATTTTTCTCATGGCGAGGTCAAGGGCAGTGGGTTCAGCTGCTGGGCAGAGATACCCTCTTTTTTCTGCGGGGTGATATTCAAATTGCGACTGACGCGATGCTATCGCAAGAACAATTTGGCGTAGGGGGCCAGCAAAGTGTCCGAGGCTATCGCCAAGATACGCTGCTGCGCGATAGCGGTGCCCTACTCTCTGCAGAGCTCAGGTTTCCAGTTCTGCGTATTCCTGAATGGGATGGGGTTTTACAAGTTACCCCCTTTATTGATGCCGGCGCAGGTTGGAATTTTCGAGGCAACCCGCCTGGTCCAGATGTTTTGGTGGGTACCGGGTTGGGGTTGCTATGGCAGCAGGGCGACACCTTCTCAGCTCGATTGGACTGGGGAATTCCCCTAGTCGACTTCGATGATTTGGGGGATAGCCTTCAGGACAACGGACTTTACTTTTCAGTACGATATACGCCTTTTTGAGACACTGTGTCTGCTCAGAGACGAGCTTCCGCATTTCTACGCTCTCTATCGTCTGGATCCGCTGATTAAGATGTGCAGTAAGCATCAGATTTCTTTAAGCGCCACGTTTTCGACGAGGTGTGATTGAGCTGAAGTCTGCTTTTGAGGGGAATCCCATGAAACGGCGAACACAGATCGCGCTTAGACAGAGCATAAACAGACAGAACATAGGCGGACAGATTGCGCTCAGACAGAACACACACGAACAGATCACACGGAGTATGACAGTGGCTGGCCTAGCCACTAGCTGTGTACTGAGCTATGTGCCAGCCGCTTTGAGTGTTGTGTTTGCACCGTCAGCAGATGAACCCGCACCGAGATCTTCGGTTGAAAGCCCCTCTCACGGCAGCCTTTGTCCACAAACCCTGGCTTCGGCAGAGCGCTCTCGCCCGGTTGGGCTATTGCCCCAGAATGCCTATGGTAAAACGCTAGCCGCCCATCCTACGTTATTATTCTATTTACCAGAGTCGAATGCAGATGGGGCAGTATTTACCCTCAAAGACGAAGACAAGACCCTACTTTATTTTTCGGAAATCTCGTTGAGCGGGGCCGAAAGCGTAGTTGGCCTGACGCTGCCTGATCAGGCCCCAGCCCTTGAGGTCGGCCAGCGCTATCAATGGTTTATCGTGTTTAAGTGTGAAGGGCAGCTATATCCTGACAGCGACTACATCAATGGTTGGATTGAGCGCACAGCTGAGACCGATCTACAGCAGGCGATCGCAACCAGCAGTGAGCTCAATAAGGCAAAGTCGCTTGGCCTCTCTGGTATCTGGTACGATAGCCTTGCTATCTTGGCAACGCTGCGGACTGAACACCCCCAATCTTTAGAGATTACGGCCCACTGGCATGAGCTACTTGATACGGTGGGGCTAGGCGAGTTCGCCGAAGTCCCCATTGTCCTGCCCAACTAGCTTTATCTACGCCAGTGCCGACGGCCTTGCCAAAACACCCCCAGCAGCGATTCGACAATGGTGAGTTGATCAAGACTTGTCAACCCCTCAACTGGCAATAGGGTTTTGACCCACAGCGTCAGCATTAGACACCCGACGAGAGCCCACAGCACGTTAGCGGTGATGTAGAGACGGCTAAACCATCGCTGTAAAATAACCACGGCTAGAACACCCGTGCCGAAGCTCAGGCCAAATTTGACTACATCTAAGAGCAAAAAGATTGAGGTGAGCAACGGCCAGAGATTGAACTGACTAATCGCTACGATCAGCAAACGCTCTAGCAACCCGACAACCAGGGTGGCCAGACCGGCTATCTGCAATAGGGGCCCCCAGGGTAAGTATTTCAGCGATCGCAGCGGATTGAACATAGTGACTGGACTTAGTGACTGGACTTAGTGACTCGAGCATGGTGACTCGAGCATGGTGACTCGAGCATAGTGGCGTGAACGAGCATAGTGGCGTGAACATAGTGACTCGAGCATAGGTTTGATGCCCCCGCCGACGGTAAGTGGGCAAAACACAACCGCTGCCGATCATTAGGGATAGAACGGCGATGACAGCGCTTTGAATGGGGGGCAGCATGAGCCAAGAAAGGTGATCTCGGCCCTAAATGGCGGCCTCAAATTTATTATGATCTGAATTATGATTTGACCACAAACTGGCTATCTTTAAATCCAGTTTGGTCAAATCTGAACTATTGTTAAACTACATTTATCAAGCATAAGGACTCGATTGGCAGACTGTGTCAGATAAGCAACAAAATCCTTGGATTGAAGCGGTACAAACCATTGGCTTAAGCGTGTTTCTGGCGTTAGGAATTCGTCAATTTGTGGCAGAGGCTCGCTACATTCCATCGGGGTCGATGGAGCCGACCCTACAAATCAACGATCGCCTCGTGGTCGAAAAGGTCAGCTATCACTTTAATCCGCCGGGTCAGGGAGACATCGTCGTATTTTGGCCACCCGATGAACTGTTTCCCGAAGGGAAGCGCAAGGATGCGTTTATCAAGCGGGTAATCGGCCTGCCCGGCGATACCGTTGAAGTGACTGACGGTCAGGTATTTGTCAACGATGAACTGCTCAATGAGAGCTATATCAAAGCTCCGCCCGACTACCAATGGGGGCCAGAGAAGGTGCCAGATGAGGCTTATTTGGTTCTCGGTGATAATCGCAACAGCAGTTACGATAGCCATGCTTGGGGGTTTGTCCCTGAGGAAAATATTATTGGTCGGGCGGTGGTCCGGTTTTGGCCGCCCAGTCGGTTGGGGGGGTTAGATTAGTTTGGGTCAGAATTAGTATCGGCCAGACCAGATGTGTTCGACTCGACCGTGAAGGGTTTGATGGAGCCAGGGGGTATTGGCACAGCGAGACTGGAGCGTCGTCGGAGAAACGGTCCAGGTCTGATTCGGGTTGAACAGCAGCATTTCGGCGGGCTGACCCACTTCTACAGTCGGCGGTTTAAGCTGTAAACATTGGGCAGGTTGCAGGCTCAGGTATTGCCAAAGCTGTAGGGGCTGCCAGCGCTGGGTGGCGACAAAAGCCTGCCAGAGAGCGGGCAAGGCCAGCTCTAGACCAATCGCGCCCGGAGGGGCATTACCAAAGGCGACGGTTTTTTCTTCGTAGGTGTAGGCGGTGTGGTCGATGGCGATCGCATCCAGCGTCCCGTCTTCGAGCCCAGTCAGGAGGGCTTGTTGGTCACCGGGGGAGCCTAGGGGCGGCTCTAAGCGAAGATTGGGATCGTAGGTCGCTAAATCTTGGGTGGTAAAGAGCAGGTGTAGCCAGGGGACGCTGGCAGTCACCGGTAGCCCGCGTGCTTTGGCCTGGCGCAATAAGGCAACGCTGCGGGCGGTGGAGACCCGCATGATGTGAACGGGGGTCCGTAGCTCAGCCACAAATTCTAAGAGGGCCGCCAGCGGTGCCGTCTCAGCGATGGCGGGGATACCAGGAAACCCCAATCGAATTGAATCAGGGCCTTCTCGGGCAGTGCCGTGGCCAACCAGGATGCGATCGTAGGGCCAAAGCGCAATGGGGCGCTGTAGCGGGTGGGCGTATTCTAACAAGCGCCTCAGCAGCACCGAATTGGCAATGGGGACCCCATCGGTAAACCCGACGATGCCAGCGGCGGCGAGGTCGGTCAAATCAGTGAGCTGCTGCCCCTGGTTACCCAGGGTAACGGCTCCCCAGGGCAGCAGGTGGGGATAAGCTTGAAACAGGCCGATCTGAGCTGGAGCATCTAAGGACGGACAGGTGGTGGGTAAAACACCCACTCGGGTAAAGCCGCCAGCCCGAGCAGAGTGTTCTAAAGATTTCAGCGTTTCTCTAGACTCATGTCCCGGCTCGCCACTCTGACTGTAAAGGTCAACCAGGCCTGGCCCCAGCACCCAGCCAGTCGCATCAATCATTTCGGTACTCTCGGTCTTTGCGATCGCCGCGTTGATTTTCTGGGTCCCTGGGGTATCCTCACGCGGTGGCAAAGGTTCAATGGCCTCGACAATATTTTTGGCAACCAGAATATCAACAATACGATCGGTCTGGTCAAGCGGATTAATCAGGCGAACTTGCCGAATGAGGGTGCGGGTCATGGGAAATGTCAAACTTACTAGAGAGCCCCCGCAGCGGTCGTGTCAAAAATGCTGCCCGACAGATGGGTGGTCAGGTTGCCTGCGCTCAGCATGGGGAGACTGCCTACCCCATCTGGATAGTCAATCACGCTGACAGCCCCGTTGCCCTGTTTAAACTGCCAAAATGCATCAGGGCCAAGACCGGTTACGTAACAAAGAATGGCCTTGTTGATAGCATCGTGAGCAGTGACTAAAACAGTTTGAGGGGTGTCGTAGCCGCTGTAGTCAGCAACAATTTTGTCCCAAGCTGCAACCGCCCGGTTCCAAACCTGTTGCAAATTTTCACCCTCTGGCATTTGCACGGTGGTCGGTGTTGATTGCCACTGGGCAAGCAGACCGGGATAGGCCGCTTCGATTTCATGTTCAAACTTGCCTTCCCAAAGCCCATGACTGATCTCCCAGAGGTCTTCAGAGACGGCCAGGGAGACCTCCGGATGGTATTTGAGAATCTTTTCAGCCGTTTCCTTAGGCCGCAGCATAGAGCTGCTGACCGCGCCTTGAATTGGAATTGCTTTGAGAAACTCTGCGGCTTGAGAGGCCTGCTGCCGACCATTCTCATTAAGAGGGACGTCAATTTGGCCTTGAAACCGTTTGTCGCGATTCCAATCTGTTTCGCCATGGCGGACAAGCAGTAGCCTCGGCCCCTTGAAGCCGGTACGCAGAGACGGCAGCGGACGTCCGGTGTGGGTGGTTAGATTGAGTGACTCTAACTGGGCGGGCTGCCCCCAAGGGCCTGCGAAATTGAGGACGCTGACCCCACAGTTGGCCTGGTATAGGCGGTTAAGGGCCTCAGGCCCAAGGCCGATGGCAGACCCAATCAAAGCCCGATTGACAGCACTGTGGGCCACCACCAAGACAGTCTGGCCAGCGTGCTGGCGGAGCAGATCTTGCCAAAAGGTAGCTGCCTGCTGCCAGATCGCACGCACTGGGTAAAAATCGTAGGTGCCCGCCTCGTCTGAGATCTGCATCTTGAGGGCTTCAGGCTGATTGCGCCAGGCCCGATACTCAGATGGATACTGGGTTTCCACATCGACAAACGACATCGCTTCCCAGAGGGGCAGGCTGATTTCTTTAAGGGTGTCTTGGGTTTGCACATCAGGGATTTGAGCGTGCCGAGACCGGAGCGTTTCAACAATTAATTCGGCGGTGCGACGGGCGCGCTTAAGGGGGCTGCTGTAGACCGCGTCAAAGGCGATACCACTGAGCAGTTCACCAACCTGACGAGCCTGTTGTTCACCCGTCTCGGTGAGCCTAGATTCGTCATGATGCCCTTGGATGATGCGCTGGACATTGAACGTGCTCTCACCGTGGCGAACAACAATGATGCGGGTTTTCAAAGGACAGTCCTCAGTAGTACGCTTCGGGTTGATTTTAACGTGATATTTACCCTCCTAAACGCCCCTTTTCCCAAACCCCGTTTCGTCATCAAGCCAAGTGCCATCCGTGGCCCCTTTTCAACGCCGTTCGGCTAGCAGGAGGCGCGAAACTTTCATCGGCCAGGTTTCATCGGCCAAATCGCCGAAGTTTCTTTAGCCAGGCCGATTGAGCCTTGGCGAGATCACTGAGATATCATTGGTTTCTATAAAGTGGCCGTAAGCCAAAACACCTGAACTGTTTAGAGGGTTTAAACAGAGGTGATTTCTGCTGTCTTTCAGGCTGCAACTGAAGAAATGGGATCAGGTCTCAAGTCTTTTGTGCCATGGCTCACAGCATTCCAGACAGAATTTGCCGAAGCTAAATAAAGAAAAATCAATATTCTTACCCTCGTAATTTAATCAGGGATTCGAAAGAATAGAGATAGTTGTATGGTTCGCAGGTGTCGTTCCCAGTTTCAGCGCCAGTTAAAGTGTGGGTCGTAATTAGGAAATGATTAGGAAGTGATCTTCATGCAGTCCTGTAACGAATTGAAAGCTCGGCTAGGGTCTTCTCAAAAACTAGAGTACCCACAGAAAACAGTGCCCCCTCGGGCAACCTCACGACCTCAGCCGACAAGGAGTCTAGAAAGCGACATTGATGTGATGTCTCTGGTCTATCCTGACGGCCGAGTAACGCGGGTTGTACTTGGTCACAGGGTTAAGTGAGTTTGATGTACCGATGACATCTTTCTATCAACAGCTTTTCCAAAAACGACTTTCTGACGTATCTTCTAACGGGTTTGCGAGTCTTGGGGCGGCTCTACTGGCTAGCTTTTTAAGACGACCCTGTCCTTTGTGTCAGCGCCCTACGGCCAAATCAGTTTTTTGTATTGACTGTGAGCGACAAGTTCGAAGCTGTCGCTGGTCTAACCATGACGACGGGATGTCTACCTCTTTACCGATTTTAGCTTGGGGTACTTATCGGGGTGCCCTCAAGCGGGCGCTGCACCAGCTCAAGTACCAAGACCGTCCGGACGTTGCGGGCCCCCTTGGGCATGAACTGGGCCGCCTTTGGCAGCAGATGGCAGTGCTGAAGCGCCATTCGGTCGTGGTCGTGCCTATTCCGCTGCACCCTGAACGACTGAGACAGCGAGGCTATAACCAGGCAGAGCTAATTGCTCAAGATTTTTGCCGAGTCACAGGGCTATCTTATCTGGCGCAAGGATTACTGAGGGTGAAAGCCACAGAAGTGCAGCATCAGCTCGCCCCTTCAAGTCGACAAACAAATCTGCGCAGTGCCTTTCGAGTCGGGCCTGATTGGGGCTCAACGCAACGGTCGAAGTCGGTGCTGCTCGTGGATGATATTTATACAACTGGCGCAACTGCCGAAGCCGCCGCCAATGAGCTACGGCAGGCAGGGGTAAACGTCGTAGGCATGGCCACCGTGGCTAGGGCGCTTCTGAGGCACCCTGGGGCGACAGCGGCTGGGGCCAGGGATGTGGCCCAAAAACCGCAACCGCATCTAACCCGGTAATTTGCTCAAAATGGGCTGGGGAGAGCGAACTCTCAATGGGAGACTGTCGCCATTGATTGAGTCGCTTATGAACCTTTTCAAGGAATGGAGTCCCCCTTAACAGGGGAATAACTGACCAGCTTTCTACAATAGCCTCAACCATTGCCAACTCGATCAGCGCGGGGCGGTATTCGTCAAGGAGAGACGCGAGATAGAGGACAAATGCGTTGGCATCGTCCCCTTCAAGCTGATAGCTGTCCACAATATGCTTAACCCGTTGACGACTGATGCGAGTTTGAATGTCCATCAGGCAAACCTTAAGATTGAAATTTATCCCCATCCGGGAACATGTCGGGGCAGGCTCGGTGGGAACGGGAGCGGGTTCTTCAAAGGCCTATTCGGATATCTGAATAGATATCTATAAAGAAGTTTTGTCTGTCAACCCGCTAGTAGACCCATCTATATAAGCACTTGAGGTCTAAAAGAGACCTGAGTCGTTTGAATTGAGTGGCTGAAATGGTCGATCACCGAGCGCAACTGTCGAGTACTGAATGTTGAATACTGAATGTCGAATACTGAATACTGATGGATTATTCTATTACATCCCGTTCAGCCCTGATTTAACGCTATATCACCTCATTTAAAGTTAAGAGGATTGCACCTGTCAATCTTTTACCCCTATTTTTTGTCCTTATTTTATAGTTTAGCCCTTGAGAGCGATGACGCTGGCTCGACTGTTTTGAATCATGCAAGATAGGGCTGTCAATGATTTGAGCAAAGGGGGGATAAATAGTTTTTGATTTGAGTGAATATTCTTTCCTGAAGGGGGTTGAGGCGTTTTATCCAAAAAGTAGGCAGCTTTAATTCAGCTTTTATTTAGCTGGCAAATTTATTTAGACATCTTCGCTGATTGAGGTGAATCTATGACTGGAGAAAAAGGCGGATATTTTTGAGATATTTTTGCCTGCGTTAATTTTTTGCTGCGATTTTTCTAACCTATTTTTCAAGACGTTCAGTCATACACCACTCAAATAGAAAAACTGGCTTAGAATCTAGCTACAGCGTCCAAAT
>JBCBZL010000287.1:0-6397 GCA_039815385.1 Cyanobacteria bacterium P01_A01_bin.114 | reverse complement strand
GGACGCTAAACTGGGAGAGCGGGTCATGAAAGCGGTGGCCTGCGAAGATCTTAAGGGGGTGCTCAAAGCGCTACTGATTGAGCAGTTTGGAGCCACGCCTAAGGGGGCAAATACAAACGGGGCAGCTGTGGTGACTGAACCGGCTGCCCCAGCGGCGGCTCCGATGAACCCACCTAAGGCGACTCCCTATAAGCCAGCGCCAATGGTGAGCCCACCAGCTGAGCCGGCCCAACCGGCAACGCTGGTGTTTGCCAAAACGGGTCAAGAGGTGGCCTGTGACGACAGCCAGTCTATTCTAGAAATTGCAGCAGCGGCGGGGGTTGAGTTTGAGAGTAGCTGCGAGTCTGGTAGCTGCAGTACCTGCCAACAAAAGCGGATATCAGGAGAGATCAGATACGAGGGTGAGCCAGACGGACTGGATGCCGCTGAGCAGGAAGCTGGCATGATTTTGACCTGTATTGCTCATCCAGTCGGGCGTGTTGTCTTAGAAGCTTAAGCGTGCCTGACAGCAATTGCTGAGGGATGCGGTAAAAATTGATCAAATAGAACAACAAGCTTTGGCTGACTGTGGTCATCCCGAAGCTTGTTGTTTGCTTTGAGGGTGAAAAATAACAGGCATTATTCATTAGCGATTGTTGATAAATTCGGGCTCATTCAGGTTAGAAAATAGGATCTGTTAAACATTCAAATTAAACTTAGAAACACCATGCATTTTACGCATTAATAGAATGCAATAAATCGAAAAATCCCCGCAAATCGTAGCAAGCTATACAAATAACACTTTTGATATTCAATAGTCTTACTATTAATCAGAACAGCCAGTTAAAAGCAGGTTTCTCAAGCTTTTCTAGGGATTGCTTAAGGTAGCTTAAGGGCTCCGATCTTAAATTTATAGAGGCTGTTTGCTCTTTAATAAGGTTAAGGTTGCCAAAGCGAAGTTGCTAAAGCAAAACTTTTTGGACAGGGGTTCTAAAAAGAAAGTACCTAGAAAAGCCCTCAAGATATTGCGGCTAGCTGTCTGTTTAAAGGCTTTAGATTAAATTCTAGGGTGTGACTATTGAAGCCCTATAGGGTGACTTTAATTAAGCGGATTAGTTGTTTGGAAAAAGAGTCTCCAGAGATTCGGATTCTGCGGTTGATTTAGTGTTTTTTGTTTTAGGAGTGGAGCGCAGATGCTCAAAGAGTTGTTTACGCAAGCAACTCAGGGCAGGTACAAAATATTACACCTGACCTGGTTTGCCTTTTTCCTATCGTTTGTTGTGTGGTTCAACTATCCACCCTTCAAAACCACCATTGTTCAAGAATTTGGGCTAACACCGGGGCAAGCAGGCACCATTGGTCTTTGTAACGTGGCTTTGACGGTTCCAGCGCGGATCATCATCGGCATGCTGCTCGATAAGTACGGCCCTCGTTTGACCTATTCGCTGCTGCTCATGTATGCCGCGATTCCTTGTTTGATTTTTGCGACGGCGACCAGTTTCAATCAGCTCGTGTTTGGGCGTCTCCTGATGGGGATTGTCGGGGCTGGTTTTGTGATTGGCATCCGCATGACCGCAGAGTGGTTTCCGCCCAAGGATGTGGGCACTGCTGAGGGCATCTACGGCGGCTGGGGTAACTTTGGTTCGGCGTTCTCGGCCTTTACCATGGTCATCTTTGGCCTGGCTCTGAGCTTCTTGCCCGGCGCATTCCAGTTTCCTGAGGCAGAATCGTTCAAGATTTTGTTCTTCCCGGCCTTCTCTACAGATGTTTTGAACTGGCGGGCTGCGATCGCAGGTTCCGGTATTGTGGCAGCCCTCTACGGCGCTTTCTACTACTTCAACGTATCCGATACGCCACCGGGTAAGGTTTACCAGCGACCCAAGAGCACCCGTGGCATGGAAGTCACCACCGTGCGTGACTTTTGGTTCTTGATGATCATGAATGCGCCGCTCACGCTGATCTTGATGGTGCTGGCTTGGCGTCTCAAAAAGGTTGATTTTCTCACCACGGGGACAATGTATGTTGCCTGGGTGGCGTTGCTTGGTCTGTATCTGTTCCAGGCTTACAACTGTTGGAGTGTTAACAAAGATCTGTTGGCCGGGCGCAAGCGCTATCCCGCAGAAGATCGCTATCGGTTTAAGCAGGTGGCGATTCTGGAGCTGACCTACATCGTTAACTTTGGCTCAGAGCTCGCGGTGGTGACTATTTTACCCGCCTTCTTTGAATCGACCTTTGGCCTAGATAAAGCAACGGCTGGCATTATCGCCTCTAGCTACGCCTTTATGAACCTGATGTCTCGTCCTGGGGGCGGCATTATCTCTGACTCCTTAGGCAGCCGTAAGTGGACCATGGTGATTTTAACCGGCGGCATGGGGATCGGCTATCTGTTGATGAGCACCGTGAGCGGCAACTGGTGGCTGCCAGCAGCAGTCATCTTAACCATGGCTTGTTCCTTCTTTGTGCAGGCATCTGAGGGCTCTACCTTTGCCATTGTGCCCCTGGTCAAGCGCCGGGTAACCGGGCAGATTGCCGGTAACGTGGGTGCCTATGGTAACGTGGGTGCGGTTGCTTACCTGACCACGCTCTTGCTTCTCAAAGAGTTCTTCGTGGCGGGCGGGGAAGAAACGCCTGCTGTGTTGGCCCAGGCAAACTCTGCCTTCTTTGCAGTGCTAGGGATTGCCGGACTGATTGTGGCGTTTCTCTGCGTCTTCTTCCTGGATGAGCCTAAGGGGTCGTTTGCTGACGCCCACGAGGGCGAGGATGAAGTGCCCGCCGCCAGTCCGTCTTTCGCTGCTTACAACGAGCAAATGTAGCTAACCGCTAAGACAAATCTCACCGTGTAGGGTTGATTTGTTCTAAGCGCATAGTTGAAATGGGGGCGTATATGCGCCCCTTTCTTCTCTTGATTTGGAGAACGTCCCATGACTGAAGCGACGAAAACTCTTTGCCCGTATTGTGGCGTGGGCTGTGGTCTAGAAGTGATGCCCCCGGCTCGCCCTGGCCGTCCAGTGACGCGAGATAGTCAGGGCAATCCGATGTGGCAGGCGCGGGGCGATCGCAACCATCCGTCTAGCAAAGGGCAGGTCTGTGTGAAGGGGGGCACCGTGGGTGAGTCTCTCAACAAAGATCGGCTGCTGCATCCGATGATGCGAGATGCGTTAGATCAGCCGTTTCAGCAAGTCACCTGGGAGGCGGCACTACAGCGGATTGTCGCTGAGATTCGAAAGACCCTGGCCGACAAAGGCCCAGCGGGGATCAGCCTGTACGGGTCAGGGCAGTTTCAAACCGAAGATTATTACCTGGCTCAAAAGCTTTTAAAGGGGTGTCTGGGCACCAACAACTTTGATGCCAACTCACGGCTGTGTATGTCGTCGGCGGTGGCGGGCTATATTCAAAGTTTTGGGTCTGATGGGCCGCCGCCCTGCTACGACGATCTAGAGCAAACGGACTGCGCCTTTTTGATCGGTACCAACACGGCGGAGTGCCACCCGATCGTGTTTAACCGCCTCAAAAAGCACCACAAGAAAAATCGGCGCAAGGTCAAACTGATCGTGGTAGACCCCCGGCGCACTGACACCGCCAAAGATGCCGATCTGCACCTGGCGATCAAACCGGGCACTGATATTGCCCTACTCAACGGGATTGCCTATCTGCTGCTCAAAAACGGCCAGATCGACCCGACTTTTATAGACGATTGCACCACCGGGTTTAGCCAATATGTCGAGGTGCTCCAGCACTATCCGCCGGAGCGGGTGGCTGAGATTTGCGGCATCCCGGTCAAAGAAGTTGAGCAGGCTGCCCAGTGGTGGGGCGAGTCAGAGCGGGTGCTGTCGATGTGGTCAATGGGGGTAAACCAGTCTACCGAAGGCACCGCCAAAGTTCGCACGATTATTAACCTGCACCTGATGACCGGTAATCTGGGCAAGCCCGGTGCGGGGCCGTTTTCGCTGACGGGCCAGCCAAATGCCATGGGCGGGCGCGAGGCGGGGGGGCTCGCCCATATTTTGCCAGGGTATCGTCTGGTTAAAAACCCAGACCATCGCCGCACGGTCGAACAGGTGTGGCAGCTGCCTGAGGGCAGTATTGCGCCCACGCCGGGGCTGGCCGCTTGGGATATGATGCTGGCCCTTGAGCAAGGGCAGACGGGGGTATTTTGGGTGGCGGCGACCAACCCGGCGGTGAGTATGCCGGATATCAAACGCACCCAGGCCGCCCTGCGCCAGTCACCGTTTACGATCTGTCAAGATGCTTACTACCCGACTGAGACCGCTGCGTTTGCCCACGTGCTACTGCCAGCCACGCAGTGGGGTGAGAAAACCGGCATCATGACGAACTCTGAGCGCGTGGTGACGCTCTGTCAGGCGTTTCGACCGCCGCTGGGTGAGGCCAGGGCAGACTGGGAGATTTTTGCTGAGGTGGGGCGGCGTTTGGGCTTTGAGCCGCAGTTTACCTATGGCAGCTCAGCTGAGGTCTATCAAGAGTTTGTGCAACTGACAGCGGGGCGGGTCTGCGATATGACCGGCCTCAGCCACGGGCGGCTGGCTGAGGCTGGCCCAATTCAGTGGCCCTGCCCAGCGACAGGAACCCCTGAGACGGCAGCAGATAAGTTTGACAAGCGGCTCTATACTGACTTGCAGTTTCCCACCCCAGATCGGTGTGCTCGGTTTGCGGCTTTTCACATTAAGGGGCTGGCAGAGCCGCCCGGCGCAGACTATCCTTTTGTGCTGACTACCGGGCGGCTGTATGGCCACTGGCACACCCAAAGCCGCACGGGCCGGATTGAGAAAACGGTAAAAATGCATCCAGAGCCCCTGTTGGAGGTGAACCCTCGCGATGCTCAAAAGTTGGAAATTCAAAGTGGGGACTGGCTGGAGGTGCGATCGCAGCGAGGCTTTGTTCGTCTCAAGGTGTTAGTCACCCAAAACATTACCCGAGGGACGGTCTTTATGCCCATGCACTGGGGCTTTTTGTGGGCTGATGATGCTGAGGTGAATGCCCTCACCCACCCAGAGGTGTGCCCAATCTCGCTAGAGCCTGAGCTCAAAGCCTGCGCAGTGCAGCTAACCCCAATCGCTGCGCCGACAAAGCTTGAGCAGCTGCCTGAGGCTCGATTTGAGCAGATGATGCGGGTCATCAACCCCCCACTGCCGTCAAAAACGCTGAGTGAGGCGAAGGTTAAAGGGTAGAGGGTCAAGGGGCCTATCCCCAGGCCTATCCGCGCCTGATCTCCCTTTTTGCATACCCTTGACGGGTTTAACTTTTAATTCCGCCAATGCCCTAAATTACCGTAGGCTTATAACCGGGACGGGCAAAGGATGTTGGATGGATAATTGGGTGAGTCGGTTAAGACGCTACATTAAATGGCGGGCCAGCGATGAGGGGTTCCTGAGTGGAACCAAGCGTTTTGAGACGGTGGTTTCAAAGGTGCTTGCGATCGCAATGCTGGTGGTGATCATTGTAATCATCGTTGATTTGGTGCGCTATTTGACAGTGGCGCTCATAGACCCAAACCCGGCTGGCTTTTTTGCGACCACCCTCAGTGAGATTTTTGGCCTTTTCTTGAGTGTGCTGATTGCGCTTGAGATTTTGGAGAATATCACGGCCTATTTGCGGAAGCACGTGGTGCAGGTTGAGCTGGTGATTGTCACGTCTCTGACGGCGGTGGCTCGTAAGATTATTATCCTGGATCTGAACAAGATTACGGGGCTGACGGTGATCGGGCTTGCGATCGCGGTGCTGGCACTCTCGATCAGCTATTGGATCGTCCGCAACATGCATCGCTCATGAAGGTTCTTTTGGTTAGTGGACTGTGGTTTTGATAGGGGCTACTCAGGGCGGATGCCGGGGGCTTTGGGGCGTTCTTTAAGGAATGGTTATAAATTGGCTTGAAGTCTGGCTAAATGATAGATGTTGGGTGATGATGGGGTAAGGTTTTGGCAAACCTAAGCGGGGGCAAAATCCCTGGGGGGTTTGCCAAATGTGCAGAACCTTGAAAATTCAATACTTTCAGGTTTCTATGCGATGGCAACCCTCGCTTGCTGACTGAGGCGTTAGCCCCCAAAAGGGTACCTTTGCCAAAATGGGGGCTGAATAGGCTTCAGCATCAAGGTTTCAGACGATGCGGTTTCCATCACCAAAATCCCCGAAAGGGGACTGAAACTCTTATCTACTCGTCCCAGATGAGGTTTGGGACGAGTTTCCATCACCAAAATCCCCGAAAGGGGACTGAAACAGCAACGGCCATACCCCTAAGCGTTTGCTCTAGCGACGGTTTCCATCACCAAAATCCCCGAAAGGGGACTGAAACTCGCGTTGTTGCCGTATCGTCGAGATTGACGTTCTTGGTTTCCATCACCAAAATCCCCGAAAGGGGACTGAAACCCCTGTGTTCAGGCAAAGATGGCTGTTGCTAATGGAG
>JBCBZL010000169.1:0-10386 GCA_039815385.1 Cyanobacteria bacterium P01_A01_bin.114 | reverse complement strand
GGCTTACCCATTTCCCTCTTAGAAGAAACCATTATGCGTTTGCGCGAAGGCAGCAACATTAGCGCTGCGGCTTGGTTTAACCAGCAGCTGCCTAAAATTAAGCCCTAAAGGCCGTCTCCTCTACCAGTAAAATGCAGGGGTCAAACTTTCAGAAGTGCCCATGGCCCGTCAACCTTCTCACCCGCTAAGACTGCACCTTGGCAAAGATCGCGAGTCTACCCGCCATGCCACCTGGCTAGAGCTGTTTTTTGATCTGGTGTTCGTGTTTGCCATTGCCGAGCTGGCCCATCTCCTCCATAGCGACCTGAGCTGGGCTGGCATCGCAGGCTTTGCCGCACTTTTTATCCCCGTGTGGTGGCTCTGGATTGACTTTAGCTACTACGCCGACCAGTTTGACGTAGACACTGGCCCCTATCGCCTGGTCATGCTCGGCGTCATGTTTGGGCTGGTGGTGATGGCGCTGACCATTCACAATACCTGGCAGGGGGGCTCTGCCCAGTTTGCGGCTATCTATACGACGCTGCGGCTGGTGATTATTTTTCTATATGGGCAGGCGTGGCGGTTTGTGCCTCAGTCAAGAGAGCTGACGGCTCGCTATACGATCAGTTTCTCGGTGGCGTTTTTACTATGGCTGCTGTCGATCGCGGTGCCAGAGCCCGCCCGGTTTTGGCTGTGGGCCGTTGCCCTGTTTATCGAAATCAGCAACGGGCCGATCACCTATCTCACCATCCGCAACGTACCGACCCAAAAGTCTCACATGGACGAACGCTTTGGCCTGTTTGTGATTATTGTGCTGGGGGAGGCCATTATTGCTGTTGCGACCGGGGTGTCGCAAACCGACTGGCAGTGGCGCAGCGCCCTGACTGGCATGGGCGGCTTTTTGACAGCGGTCAGCCTGTGGTGGATGTATTTTGAACGGGCGGATGAGTCAACCATCAATCGGGCACTGCGGGGGGGCAAACGGGCGCTGCTGCGGTCTTATGTCTATGGCTATAGCCACGTTTTTGCATTTATGGGCATTGTCGCCACGGGGGTGGGCATTCAGTTTGCGATTGAGGCCGCTGCGGGTCATAGTTTTGGCGCTGAGGCCCGTACGGTGCTCTGTGGCGGCATTGCGATTTTTTTGGTCGGGGTGACGCTGCTACAGTGGGCGTCACCCAGCTCGCTGCCTAAGAACGCGATTGGGCTGCGATCGCTACTGACCCTCATCGCCCTAGGCTTGATTCCCCTGGGGGCTGGCCTGCCTCCCGTGGTGCTAGTGCTGGGACTGGGACTGTCGCTGGTGGCCCTCAATCGGTTAGATGGCATTCCGCTGGCGACGACCTAAAGCTTTGCTCAGAACTCACATACGCCAGCATTCGCGACCAAATCCAGCGGCATGACCTCCAATGTCATGGGATATAGACAAAAATGAGGAAAGAATTCTTAATCCACGGCAATTTCCAAAAAACAGTTGTGTACTATACAGTTAGAGAAATTAAAGTGTCGTGTTTGATACCGTTTAAAGGATATTTTCGAGAATGGCTCAGCTAACTGTCAGTGAAGTCCTTGCCAAGGTTCAGGCGCATCAATCGCTACGCCGCGCCGAACTCAGCCATATCGATCTGGGCGGCGCGCGCCTGGATGCCAGCAACTTTTCGCGGGCCTATCTACGCTGTGCCAACTTGGCCGGGGCCTCCTGCGCTGGGGCAGATTTTTCTAAGGCAACCCTGATTCTGGCTGTGCTATCTGGGGCGTCTCTAGAAGGAGCCCATCTAGACTCAGCTGAGCTGATCGGGGCTCGCCTCGATCGCGGCATCTTGCGCGAGCTGCAGGCCCCTCGAGCAACCTTTCACGGGGCAGACCTCAACGATGCCGACCTGTCGTTTGCGACGCTCACCCAGGCCGATTTGACTGAGACAACCGGGCGCGGTGCTCACTTTAAAAATGCCGATCTGACCCGGGCCAACCTGACAGACGCTGACTTTAGCGGGGCCAGCTTTGGCGGTGCTAAGCTGGCCCGCAGCCTCTGGCGTCGAGCTAGCCTACGGGGCACCTCTTTTTATCTAGCCGATTTAGAAGCAGCCGTGCTGGCACAGGCCGATCTAACTGGGGCTAACTTCACCCAGACCGATCTGCTCAATGCCAACTGCGAAGCCGCCAATCTGGCGGGCGCGCGCCTGCTGCAAACCCAGGCTGACTGGGTCAACCTTAGCGGAGCCAGCCTGATCAAAGCCGACCTGGGTAAAGCCTCTCTGTTCGGTGCCCAGCTAGAAGCAGCCGATCTGACCGGGGCCAATCTATCAGGTGTAAACCTGCAGCAGGCCAACCTTGAGAATACGTGTCTCACAGACGTCAGCTTTGGGGTTGGCGGCCATCCGGCCCAAGTGGCAGGCGCGCTATTTACCGATGCCCTCGGGCTAACAGAGAGCCAGGCAGCATGGCTCAAGGCGAATGGAGCCTTAAACGTGCCTGGGTAACCGGTTCATCATCATCGATGAGTATCATAGAAACCCGATATGGACGCTGGCTCTGATATCACCGCAGACTGTAGATAGAGCCAGCGACAAAAGAGACTCGTTCCTATCTATTAGGTTGGGAAAAACAGTCGTTAGATGCGCTGAGAGTTGCGCTATGGATATTCGGCAGTTTTGGCAACAGTATCAGGCTAAGCAACGTCATTTTTGTCAGGTTCAGCTGCGCCAGGCTGATTTTTATCAGGCCAATTTGAGCGGTCTAGATTTCAGCCACAGCGACTTGTCAAACGCTAGCCTGATTTGGGCCGACATTAGCGGTGCAAACTTTGAGCGCGCAACGCTTCGATCGAGCGTAGCAATTTGGGTGCAGGGGCTCTGGGTTGATTTGCCCTGGGCAGACATCAGACAGGCTGACTTTAGCTGCGCCAACCTACAGGCCGCCAATTTGTCGCACGCAAATTTTACCCAGGCGAAGCTGACCGGAGCCAACTTAGCCGACGTTTCGGGGCAGTTTGCCTGTTTTGAGAAGGGTAATCTTTGGGGCATTTGGGCCTTAAATGCAGACTTAAGTGGGGCTCGCCTGAGCCGAGCAGACTTATCTGGCGCAAATTTGTCAGGGGCTCAGCTGGTAGAAGCCAATCTCAGCTGGAGTCAGCTCCCCCGGGTGGTGGGTGCCCAGGCTAATCTGGCCGCCGCTTGTTTAGAGGGGTGCGATTTGACGGCGGCCCATTTCAGAGGGGCTAATTTGAGTCAGGCAGATTTGAGTGCGACCCACTGGCAAAGTGCCTGCCTGCAAGCTGCTAATCTGTCGCAAGCCGATCTGCGCGGGGCCTGCTTGCGACACGCCGATTTGACCGGGGCAGATTTGACCGAGGCGGATCTGACCGGCGCTGATTTGACCGGCGCTGATTTGACCGGCGCTAATTTGACCAAGGCAAGACTGCCTGACCTTCCAAATATAAAAACAATCTTAGAAATAATCCCTGTCACTGGATGAAATCACAGGCTTTTTTGAGTCAGGGGTACCGCATTTGGATTTGGGATCAGCTCACATTTCCAGTCTCAGCAAAACACCGCGAATAGTCTTGAAATGTCAGGAGATTTTCATAAACATATTTGTCGCGTCGCAATTCGTAACTTGCAATACACTTCGTTAGCTTGTAACAATAAAGGAACACTTTTTAACAGCAAGCAACTTAAAAGCAAGCTCAAAATTAAGCAGCTGACAAAAGCGCTCAGCTCCAACGATATCCCTTTAAAGACCTGAGTTTTTCCTGCGGAGCAAATGATATAGTCTGCTCTATCCGGAGTTTAGCCATTTGAAGAGCAAGCTTTAAAAGAATCTTAAAAAAGTTTTTGCACCCAACGAATTGTTATTTTCACTAGCCATTCGTGGCAGGGAGCAGATCATGCTGACGCCGCTGAATACTTATCAGATTGCCTTGTATAGTCAACCCTCATTACAAGGCAGCGATTTGCGCGATTTGCTGACACTCGCTAAAGCACAAGACATTATCGAAGATACCGAAAACTGGTGCCTTGACCAGTGGCTAGGGCTGACGATGCACCTACTGATGACGTCTCGGGCACCGCAAACCCAAAATCATCTGGCTCAAATCTTGCCAAAATTTGGTAGCCGAGCCGTTTTTCCTTTGGTCAAACTCTTACACATCTCTTGGGAGGCTTTGCAAAAACTGGCTTTGCAGAGCTTGAGGGGGTTTGAGCAATATTCACTGGCCATTGGGCTGGTCCCACTGTTAAAGACTGACAAGACTTTACGCCCGGTGGTGAGGCAGCTTCTGATTGATCTCAACAAAAGTAATGATGCTCCCGCTGATACCTCTACTGGCACCCCTACTGGCACCCCTATCGTCCTAGCACTGGCCAGACTGTTATCTACAGAAGATTGGCAAACGTTAGAGCTTCAATCTCTCTTGACTAGCCTGGCTCCCCTCGCCGAGTCAACCAAAAAGCAAAGGGATTTAGACAGTACCCTGGATCTGAAAGTTTTTACAGACGGGAACTCTAACCAATCTCGTCAAAACAAAAAGAGAATCTGTGACGGTGATGTCTATGACAGTAAAATCTGCGACAGCAATAAAGGCCACCCGTATCCTATTTTGCGCCATGACGCGCCAGGCAGTTTTGTGGGCTGGTTGATATCGTCTTCATGTCTGTACTAAGCCTCAGGTCAAACCTGTTCACAGACCCCTGTTCACTCACCGAGGTATCCGTCTCGATCTATCGCTTTAACATTTTCTTAACACTCGCCCTTTAACAACTGCTCTAATTCTTGTTGTCTTCTTCATTCCTAAGATAATGCTTCAGACAGTTCAGTTTTCAATTTCGATGATTCAAGATGAGGTCCGTGCTCTGGTTAGTCAGGGCGTGGTCGATCGACATCAGCGCCTCTACACACTTTGTCGATACTTTCCTTTACGCGACTGGCTTCAGATTGAGCAATTGTTAGAGGCCCACGACTACCTGTTGAGGGACAGCGTCTATGACTTAATGGGTCGCGAAGCGTGGACGAGTGACTAACCCTATTCAGGTTGAAACCTTGAGTTTTTCCCGTAGGGCAAACTACAGTTCTGGATGGGGCCGAGGTTTAAGCGGCCTGTCTGTCAGTTAAAAATCAGGACGCTCTATGAGGCAAAATAGGGTGAGGGCTGCCGTGCAAGCTAGCATTCCGGCACTTGGCGCATCACAGCCCAAAATCTGAATCGGGAAATATAGGCAGATAGCCAGTGCCGCTGAAAGCCCCATGGGATGGGTCAAAAACTCAAGGGCTTCCTCGAGAAATTCTAATAGTTTCAAGAACTGGTTCAATATTGCCATAGCAGGCTCCGTCTATCGCAGGAGATCATAGCAGTCACACAGTCTAGCAATGTATTCAATTTACCCAAGCCCCTATCCAAGTATTTGATCCAAATAATCTTTTAAGATTGACTTTGGGACTTTACCCACAAAGGTTTTTACGTCTTGATGGGCTGCATTTAGCAGGGTAAATTGGGGCACCCCAGACGCGCCGTACTTTGCCACCTGGGGTGCCCACTGGGGTTTGTCAATATTGAGCATGACAAAATTGAGTCGGCCTGCATAGTCTTGATGCAGGCCGTCAACCGTGGGCGACATGGCCTGACAGGTGGTACACCAGTCAGCGTAGAATTCGATCAGGGTGGGCTTGGGAGCTGCGATCGCATCCTCATAGGGCACGGCCTTAGCCGCCATTGCCTTCAGAGTGATTAGCCCCGACAGCGGGGTGTAGCTCACCACCGTCTCAGCCGGCCGCGTCAAAAAGAAGGTCGCAAACCCAGCGATAAAAATAGCTGCAAGAATTCCCAAAATTTTCTTGGGCGCATCTTGCGCTTTTGACTTAGAAACCATAGCTTTAACGCTCTTTCTTAACGCTCTTTTTTCAACGCTCTCTTTTCAACTTTCTGGTCAGCTATCTGAAGTAATACGCCAGAAATATATGGAACCCGAGCATCAGGGTAAATACACTCACTAAAAAAATATGCGTGGGTAGCCAAATAGCCCGCATGTTACGGATTAGAGCCCCTTTACCTATACCTGCTTCGGGCTTAGGGCTACCCAAACTAAAGAACTTTCTGGGCGACTCTAAAACCCCCGTTTCGGCGACCACACCGACCAGGGCTGAGAGCGTCACCGCAAAGAAAACCCCTAAAAATAGGCCATTGTAATTAAGGCCGTTGGCACCCAAGGTGTGGACTAAAACCACCCCCAACAGACCCACACCGGTAAAAATATGCAGGCTGCGCCAGAGAATCACCGAACCCGGTATTTTGACCTTAAAAATCCAGCCTCGGCTGCGTTTTCTCAACGTCAGCACCATTTCTAACCCGACAAAAAACAGAGCCACGTAGCCCGTGGTTTGCTTGTAGTATTCGCCCCGCAAAAACTGATGCAGGTCGACAGATCGAGCCCTCAGCGTATCTAAGTAGATCGAACTCACGGCAAACGGTGCCAGTAAGGCCGCACATACCAGGGTCAAAATAATCAGAGTTGAGAATCTAGGCTTCATAGGACCCGAACGGCAAGAAGGGTTAAAAAAGAGAAATAGGGACATTAACGACCCATAGACCCAACGTCCCTATTCCTCGATTGTTCGTGAGGGAACAATTAAGCTGCGGGCATGCTGTCAACCGGAATGTTGATCATGACGCCGCCCATCACGTCATCCAGCTTAAACACTTTGTCTGGATAGCGCTCTAGGTGGATTGGATGGGTGTTGTGGCAGCTGACACAGGCCTCAGCCACTGCCGTGTCAGGGTACAGGGCCGAGTAGTAGGCCTGCTCGCCCACCTCTTGATAGCCTGTATACGGTTCACCCGTCTCCACAATGGCCTCGACAGCCGTCTTTTCAAAATCGCTCTTAGGCCCCTGGTTGTCATTAATATACCAAGGAGAAATCAGGTTGTAGGTAAAATAGCCTGCCTCATTGGCAATTTCAGAACCCAACCGAAACATCTGCGCCGGCAGAGGAATTCCATCGGTTTGCTGCCAGCCCTCGGTAGACTCTACGTCTAAGACCCCTTCTGCCTTAGGTTTACCTTCGAGGGTTTTAACCCGATTGATTACATGTTTGGTATAGGCAGTCCGGTCAGCAGCAAGCACCGTATGAATGTAGTCAGCCACTAGCTCAGGGGCAATCGTTGGGCCAGTTGCCGTGGCTGTCGTCGCCCCACCGCTGCTGCAAGCGACGGCAGTGACACAAACAGCCACGGCTAAAGCCCACAAAGCTGCCGTTCTAGCTCGCACTCTGGCTCGGATGCGCTGTATCCAACTTGTCTTAACCATGTCACTCTCTCCTAGTGTATTTATTTATCGGCAATGAGACCGTTCGTACCGTGACGCAAGCCGTTTCACGTAGTTACGAACAAATTTTCTGACAGACAGCAGACATTACTCTGCCTCTGGATCAGAAGCGTTGCCCGATCTCCGTTCTTCTAGCGCTCTCATTAAATCGAACGTGTCTAATGAAAGCGTCGGAGGTCGGTCAAAATTGGCTTCGACAAGATCATTGTCGAAAATACTGTTGTAGGCATACTCAACCCCGTGGCAGTTTAGGCAGACTTCACCGACCATGCGATCCTGGGGTTTGAGGGTATAGGTGTTGTTGTGGTTGACCTTGACCACCGCCGTCTCTTCAGAGGTGCCGACACGGGTGCGGGGCAGGTGGCAGGTGGCACAGGTGACGGCGGTGGCCCCTGGGCGGGGCAGCTCACCCGCAGAGGCAAATAGCTCAGCATGCTTAGAATTTTGATAGTTTAGGGAATGGGTATCGTTGTGGCAGGTCAGGCAGGCATCCACGGAGGCCTGAACCGTATCAACTGAATGAACGTCGTGGCAGGTGTTGCAGGTCATCTGCTTTTGAAACGCCTCGTGCTTCATCGGGAGTCGTGCCATGGCAGGCGTCAGCGGCGTTTCTCCTTCTAACAGTCGAACGCCGTGTTTGCCCAGCAAAAAGGTATCGACCGAATCTTCATGGCAAGACCGGCAGCTCTCATGGTCAGGCTTAGCAACAAAGGCCTGGGTTTCACTCTCCTGGTGGCAGCTAGCACAGTTAACGTCATTCAGGGCGTGGGCACTGGTCTCCCATTGCCCCGTAATCTCATCTAGCTCTGATTGGGTTGTGGCTCCAGACGGTAAGGCCTGGGTTAAACCTAGGCCAAACCACAAACCCAGACCCAGCGCCAGCGCCAGAGGCAGAAAACCAGCTAAGCACGTATTCAGAAATCGCTTCATGTGCCCCCTCCCAAGAACTCCTGACTCAGGTTGGGCGCAGGAGCCTTGTCTAACTCTGTTGTCACCACCCGATCTGGCAGCACCTGTACCGGCAGCATGGCAGGTTGCCCCATATTTTGACGCAAGAAGCCTGGCGAAATCGTGCGGTGATCGTGAAAGTTATGACAGCTCGCGGTCCAACAACCGTCAGCAGCAAACCCCTCGTGACTCTTAAGCTGAGTGGCCGTCAGCTCTTCGTGGCAAACCATACATAAATCAGGTTGCAGGTTTACGCCGCGTCCAAACATGTGCACATGTTCGTTGTGGCAGGCAGTACAGGTCAAAACGTCAAGCCTTTCGCGGTACTCAGCCCAGCGCGGGTCTCTAAACTTCTTAGCCCCGTGCGTATCTTCAGCTAGCTCAGCTTCGTGGCAGCGGTTACAGGTTTCGTTTGTGACGGGCTTAAAGCCTTCGTGACAAGACGCACAGGACGTCTCAAACAGGTAGTGCCCCTCTGAGGTCTCACCTGGCAAAAAGATTTGCTTTTGCTCTAAAGCAAAGGCAGCCGAAAACCAGGTCAATAACAAGATCGCGACCAAGACGACAGCCACCTTGAGATTGAGAAACCTGCTCCAACGTCGGTTTGAGTTACCTACCATTTAGACCGCTAGACCCCTCACTAAAAGAGAATTAGCAGAATCAGCAAAACCAGGGCACCTCCGCCGATAATGCCAGCGGTTGCGCCCGTACCAATGCCATCAGGAGGAGACTCGATAGCCGCAGTCTCTGGACCGTCAAGCTGAATGTCTTGCTTAGAGTAGTCTGCGCCTTCTAACATCAGCTCGGTAATGGCTCCGTAGGCATCTGTCCAAGCCGCCTTTAGCTCAGGCGTCCAGGCCGCGCCAGCGTATTGACCTAAGGTTTTGAGTAGGCTGTTGCCCACCAGAGGATAGTGCTCGGGCAGGGCCCCATACTTAACGTGGCGTGCACCCAGACCACCTAAGGCTTTGCTTAGCACGTCAGGCTTACGCAAATTTTCGATCACCATGACGAGCCCGCCCTTCAGCATCTGCTTTTGCTTAGCCATGTCTGAGTGCTCAAACAAGGGTTTGGCAGCGGGATAGTCGGTGAACAAATTATCGTAAAAGCTAGAGACAAAATCATCCGCCTTCGGCGCAATCAGGGCAAAGCTGTCTTCTAGCAGCTCAACCTGCAGGCCGCCCCCTTCAGCCGGGGTGGGTACAGCTTCTAAAGCAATCTCTTCCTGCGTGTAGTCAGCGCCCTCAAGCATCAGCTCAGCAATGGCACCGTAGGCCTCTGTCCAGGCAGCCTTTAGTTCAGAGTTCCAGGCATCACCGGCATATTGACCCAACGTCTTGAGTAAGCTGTTGCCCACCAGTGGATAGTGCTCAGGCAGCGCACCGTATTTTACATGGCGTGCGCCTAGCCCATGGAGGGTTTTGCTGAGTATCTCAGGACTCCTTAGATTTTCAATCACCATAATCAAAGCCATCTTCAGCATGTGCCTTTGCTTGCCCATGTCTGAATGCTCAAACAAAGGCTTGGCCGCTGGATAGTCTGTAAACAGATTGTTGTAGAAACTGGCTACAAACTCGTCTGCCTGAGGCTTGACGAGTTCAAAGCTTTGTTCCAATAGCTCTACATTCAAAGACATATAGCCTGATCGCACTCCATCAAATAGCAAAACCTACAAAAGAAAATCCCTGGGTGTCAGCCGTTATAGCCAGGATGCTGTAGCCAGGATTTAGATACTCGACAATCTGTAACTGCAATCTGTGACTGCTAAGTAAGCAAACAAGCCTGCAGATAGGTCGTAATTTCACGGACCCATGAAGCTCAAATTATGGCGATCTCAGCTCTTTTTTTGTGTATGCAGCTACAAAAAAAGAGCTGTCATGTTGTTCTTGCATGACAGCGTAGCTAAAAACGCATATTTTTGTTATTTCTGAAAGAATAATCTATTCGTTACCTTTTATTTAAG
Organism: Cyanobacteria bacterium P01_A01_bin.114; assembly: GCA_039815385.1. Taxonomy (GTDB): domain Bacteria; phylum Cyanobacteriota; class Cyanobacteriia; order Phormidesmidales; family Phormidesmidaceae; genus SIO4C1. The sequence goes on along the minus strand of JBCBZL010000169.1, from coordinate 180 downwards.
GTCCTGTAAGCGTTTGAGATAGCTAAGAAATGTCTTAAAACCTGCCTAAATCTTATGAAAATGTAGAGATTCGATATTTGAAATGCATCTTTTAAATAATCCCAGCTTTTTTGCAACTTTAGATACAAAAAAGTCTCTGACTTACCCTGAGGATGGCTTGTGCGTCCAGTTCGGATTGGT
>JBCBZL010000171.1:0-10299 GCA_039815385.1 Cyanobacteria bacterium P01_A01_bin.114 | reverse complement strand
GGGTTGCTATCGCAACCCCCGACTTAGATATCACAACCGACCTTAGCGACCTGCGCACGTTTGAGCTCAAAGATAGCCAGGCAGTTTTACTAGAACCTATCGACCAAGACGCTGACACCCTAGCCTATCCACCCACGTCTTTCGATGGGCTTACCCACAGCTATCTGATCAATATCAAGTCTTAGCAAAATCAAGTCTTAGCAAAAACTATCCCACCCCACGTCGCTAAAAATTAAAATCCCCTCTGATCAGATCGCGGCTTCAAACTGGGAATCATTAGTCAGGAAATATGAACAGACTGTGAGTTTTCCTACCTTCATAGAACTTTTTGAAGTGATACGATAGGTTCACTTCAAAGCTAAGAAAAGTGGATTTTTTCCTATTCCTTTACTGACACCAGGAGAAAAATGGAACAGAAGCTTAAAGAACTTGTCGGGCAGCCTGGTGTATGGCTTTATATCAACAGCAGTAGCGGCTGGTTCAAAAATGTCGAGATTTTAGAGGTCGCCGCTGAGACCATCACATTTCGATATGAGTCTGAAAGTGAGATAGAGCGAAAGCTTTGGGAAAAAACCACACGGATCGACAACATTGCAGAAATTGAGGTGCGCTTGCTGGTGGTGCCCAAAACCGATCAACATCTGGACACGATTAGAGGCCAATTGTCTCGGCTGCTTGAACAGAGCGACTCTCCCCGCGCTGACTCTTGAAGCCGATTATTTGCTTAAACATTATCCAAACATCACCTAAACATTGACATCACACTGATGAGATACCCCGTGATTTCTACTGGCTAGAAACACGGGGTTTGCTATTGGAGCCGACGGGTATTAGCGAAACTATGCCGCAAGCACGCAAATATTAAATTCCTCAAACTCTTCGGTCGATTCCCTCTATTAGCAGAAAAAAACGCGACACAATAGGGAGGGTCAACTCGGAGTCTTTCATCGGCTCCTAGATTAATTGCATCAATACTTTGAGCTCGGCAGTTGGAAACTGCCCCTAACACTATACGAGCAGAGCACAGCATACGAGCAGAGCACAGCGGAGCCACAGAAAACCCCTATGGATATTCAAGCAGCCTCTACGCGCCTACTGGTTTCAGATATCAAGACCTGCTGCGAATTTTATCGTGATCGTCTAGGTCTGGCCGTGGTGGTCGAAGACCTCGAGCGCGGCTATGCCGAATTTCAAATTGCCAATATGCGCCTGTCTTTATTTCGACAGCAAGAGATGGCCGAAATTATCCACACCACAGACAAGCCCAATCAGGCCAACTGCCAAGACAAGGTGGTTTTGATTTTTAAGGTATCAGACGTCGATGGCATCTACCACGATCTGCGCAGTCAGGGCGTTTCTTTTGCCGAGCCCCCGACCCAAAACGCAGATTTTGCCCTCAAGATTGCCTACTGTCGCGACCCAGAGAACAATCTGATTGGGCTATTTGAACCCCTAATGTAATTTTGAATGGACGATTTTGGATCTCCTCACAACTAAAGCACGCCACTAAAGCACGCATTTATGGCTATCTAAAATCCAAAATCTAAACCCTAAAATTGCTCGATCTGAAGTTAGCTAAGGGAGACCTCACCCCAAATGCCTCAATACGTTATGGCCCTAGACCTCGGCACCACTGGCAATCGCGCCATTGTGTTTAACCAAGCCGGTGATATTGTAGGCCAGGCCTACAAAGAACTCACCCAGCACTATCCTCAGCCTGGTTGGGTAGAACACGATGCCACTGAAATCTGGCAGGCGGTGCGCTGGGCCATGCAGACTGCGGTTAAAAATGCAGGGATAGACGGGAAGGAGATTGCCGCTATTGGGCTCACGGTGCAGCGAGAAACGTGCCTGCTGTGGGATAAAACCACCGGACAGCCGCTGCACCCTGCGATTGTCTGGCAAGATCGCCGCACCGCCAGTCTCTGTGAGCAGCTCGCCGAACACCGGACTGATATTTACGATCGCACCGGCCTATTTTTAGATGCTTATTTCTCAGCAACCAAACTAAACTGGCTGCTCGATAAAACCCAACCGGCTAATCTAGACACCGTTTTAGCAGGCACCATTGACGCTTGGGCACTCTGGAAGCTAACCGGTGGTAAGGTTCATGCTACTGACCACAGCAACGCCAGTCGAACCCTGCTGATGAACCTCACTGAGCAGCGATGGGACCCTGCCCTGCTGAAGATATTCAATATTCCTGAACACATTTTGCCGGAGATCAAACCCAGCCAGGGGCAGTTTGGCACCACCACTGCCGATATTTTGGGGGTCGAAATTCCGATTATGGCCATTTTGGGAGACCAGCAGGCGGCGCTGTTTGCCCATGGCTGCGACCAGCCGGGGCTGCTGAAGTGTACCTACGGTACGGGGGCATTTTTAGTGGCCCATACGGGGAAGACGGTGGTGCGATCGCAAAACCAGCTGCTCTCCACCATCGCTTGGACCAAAGCCCAGGCAGCAGGCAACTATAGTCTGGGCTATGCCCTCGAAGGCAGCATGTTCACCGCTGGAGCGTGCATTCAATGGCTGCGCGATGGGCTACAAATTATTGACGACGCAGCTGACAGCCAGCCATTGGCTCAGTCCGTGAGCGATAACGGCGGCGTCTATTTTGTGCCCGCCCTTAGTGGCTTAGGTGCGCCCCATTGGGATATGAACGCCCGCGGCGCTTTTTTAGGCCTGACCCGGGGGGCCACTAAAGCCCACATGGTGCGAGCCGTCTTAGAAGCCATCGCCAACCAGGCCCGAGAGGTCGTCGAAGCTATTAATGACGACAGCGGCACCCCGATCCGATTGCTTAAAGTAGACGGCGGTGCCTGCAATAACGACTTTTTGATGCAGTACCAGGCAGATGTGCTCGGTATCCCAGTCGAGCGACCAGCAGTGCTCGACGCCACCGCCCAGGGCTCAGCCTTTGCTGCGGGTCTAGCCGTTGATTTTTGGCAAGACTACGCTAGCCTCGTCGGCCAGCGCAAAATTGATCGTGTATTTGAGCCGTCTAACCAGGCTAAACAGACCCAGGCTCAGTTTGAAACCTGGCAAAAAGCAGTGAGCCGGGCCAAAAACTGGATCTAGATTCAGAAACCGGGTTACTTGATACATCCGACCACGACTAAATCACCCAGCAGAAACACGGTTTCTGAGATCTTGGCTCATCCGACCAGGTGTTGACCCAGTAGAAACCGGGTTTCTGTCAGCAATCTTGAACTTTTATGCAATTTTGTACAAGTGTTACCCTCAAGGATCGGCCAGTGGGCACTGTAAATAAGCGATGATCCCCTTGAGGCAATCAATCCCTATGCGTACTCCGTTAGCGTCGGTCAATCTTCACCGCTGCAGCCTGTGCAGCGATAACCTGCTTCGCCACATTCGACGCAACCAACTCTACTGGTTTTGCCCCAGCTGCCGTCAAGAGATGCCAGAAGAGCAACAGCCAGAAATATCCGCCGTTAATGCAGCCACAAGCCAGGCAGCTATCGCCGTCAAATCTCATTCGATTTACGATGCTCAAGCCGAGAAACCCGCCAACAGACATCAGGATCTAGCCCCTAAAATCCAGAAACTAGAAAACTGCCAGCTCGTCGAACTACATGCTACCAGCAGAGGATAACACCCGCAGGGCTTACTGAGCGAGCACCCACTGTACTAGAGTCCTCACCCCGTAGCCCGTCGCACCGGGGCTGTTATAGCCATTCTCTTTGTCAGCCCACACCGGGCCAGCGATATCTAGGTGAGCCCAGGGCGTCTCTTTGACAAACTGCTTGAGAAACAGTGACGCCGTAATCGACCCGCCAGCACGAGGCCCAGTATTCTTCATATCGGCAACAACCGACTTGAGCCCATCAAAATACTTTTCTTCCATCGGCAGCCGCCAGAGTTTCTCACCCGACATATCGGCAGCTGCCGTCAGCGCGTTTGCCAGATCGTCATTCTCAGTAAACATTCCGCCGATATCGTTGCCTAAAGCGACAATACAGGCCCCTGTTAGGGTTGCCAAGTCAACGATCGCATCCACCCCTAGCTGTTCGGCAAACACCAGGGCATCTGCCAGGGTCAGACGGCCCTCTGCGTCGGTGTTATTCACTTCGATCGTTTTGCCGTTAGAGGCCGTTAGGATATCGCCTGGGTGCAGCGCATGGCCGCTAATCATATTTTCGGTGGCGGCACTAATAAAATGCACTTCGACCTCTGGTTTGAGCAGGGCAATGGCCTTGGCAGCCCCTAAAGTGGCTGCGGCCCCACCCATATCAATTTTCATCATGTCGATCATGCTGCCAGCCCCCGCCTTGATGTTTAACCCCCCCGAGTCAAAGGTTAACCCTTTACCCACAATCGCCAATTTGGCCTTGGGCGTACCGGCTGGCTTATAGGTAAGGTGGATAAACTTTGGCGGTAGATCAGAGGCTTGGGCAACCCCCAAGTAGGCTCCCATACCCTGCTTTTCGCAGTCTTCGCGCTCTAATATTGCCAGGGATAAGCCATGGGCGTCGGCAATCTCAGCAGCAGTCTCTGCTAACTTGGCCGGTGTAACGACGTTAGGCGGTGCAGCCACTAGCTCACGAGCCAAAATGACCCCTTCGCAGATCTTTTGGGCTTTTTCAATGGCAGCGTCTTGGCCAACATGTTCTAATAAGTGGACAACCTCTAGCTGCACTTTAGATTTCTCAGGCTCTGATTTGAAACGGATGTCTTGATACATAGCCAGTGCAGCCCCTTCTAATAAGGACTGGGTGGTTAGGGCTGGGCTGTTGTTCCACACCGGAAAGCTCACCCCGAGGGTGGCACACTTTTCTTGCTTAGCCAGCCGGGCAGCACTCGCAGCAGCCCGACGTAACCCCTCTAAGGTAAGGGCGTCTGAACGCCCTAAGCCCAAAATACCCAGCTTTCGAATCGCGGCCCCTGCCACTCGCGTGGAGGCAGAGCTACCCGTTTTGCCAGTGAATTCTACTTCGTCGATGAGTTCTTGCAGCAAGCCAGACAGCCGATCGTTGAGCTCTGACAAAATCCCGGTCAGCGGCAGAGACTCTTCCGATAAACCAATGACGAGACAGTCACCCGACCACGTTAGACAAGACTTATCCGATGCTACAAAATCCATTCCAATCTCTATTCTCTTCCGTCCTAGTATCTACCTAATTTGCAGATTTTGATCACCCTAACCCCATGACAGGCATGCAGACCTCTTTCCAGACGTTTTGCCAGACGTTTTGTCAGACATTTATTCAGACATTTGTTTAGACGTTTATTTTTCTAAGATATTTCGGGGCGACGCCGCCTGGAGTACACTCAACCGCGACATTTTCTGCTACAACGTCAGAAAACCTTGCAAAATACCTCCAGCGGCTGTAAGCCAGATTAGACCCGCTGGCGATAAGCCAGATTGAACCATAGCAAAGCCTCAATTGAAACCTCAAGTGTTGACCTGCCAAAATAGCTCCCTGTACCCCCCATGTGGAAACGTTTAAAGGACAAGTGGCCCTTTTTTGCTCTGGCTGGTCTCAGCGCGCTATCGCTGGGTATGATAGCGGCAGTTTTACAATCGACAGACAGTCTGCAAGGGGCCCAGAGCCGTGTCCAGGGGTCGCCGAGCCTGGCGACCGCAGCTAAGCCTTCCGCCGTTTTGCAACTCGCAATCAAACCTGCGGCGGAGCGTACCGAGGCCCTCAGCACCCTAGCGGCAAACCCGAATCCGAGTCTTGACAACTATCGCGCCCGCTACCTATTGGCCACCGATTTGCTCAACCAGGGCAATGGCAAAGAGGCACTCCCATTTCTAGAGGGCTTAGAGGCTGACTACGAGGCCATGGCTCCCTATGTGATGCTCAAGCGAGGGCAGGCCCAGGCAGCAGCGGGAGATCGCACTGGGGCAGCCCAAACCTGGCAGCAGCTGATCGACCAGCATGCTACCCATCCAGCCGTCGCTGAGGCGCTCTACGAACTGGGTCAATACAATCAGCAAGCGTGGGATCAGCTGCTAACCACCCTGCCCGATCATCCCCGCAGTGTTGAGGTAGCTCTAAAGCGATTAGCGGCCTCGGCCCCAAGCTCGTCTGACGGCTCTACGGCTAGCCCCGATCAGACTGCGCCTGCCGATGTAGCCAAGAGCGTCGCAAATGAAAAGGATCTCTTGCTGATAGTTGCCGCCCACGGGCTGTATCGCTCTGAGTATGAAGCCAGTCTCGATCGGCTTGTCGCCAACTACGGGGCAGGGCTCACCCCTGAGCAGTGGCAGACGATCGGCTTTGGCTATTGGGAAATTCAGCGCTATGGCAAGGCGGGTAAAGCCTATGCCAAAGCCCCAGGCACTCCGGTGACGCGATATCGAGCGGCGCGAGGAGCCCACCTGGTTGGGGAGAATACAACCGCGATCGCAACCTACCGCCAGCTAGCCCAGGCGTTTCCCTCCGCCCCCGAAACCGCCACAGGCCTGCTCAAACTCTCAGATTTGCTGCCATCCCCACAAGCGCTGCCGGTCTTAGACCAGGTGATCGCCCAGTTTCCAGATAGCGCAGGCGAGGCCTTGCTCAAACGGTCAGAACGGCTAGAGAATATGCAAAGCCCCACTTCTACCAAAAATGCCAAAGCCTCTATTTTGTCGCAGTACAGCCAGTCAGACGCCGCTGCTCAATTGCGCCTTAAGAATGCTAAAGGCCACGCCGAGAAAGGCGATCATGCCTCAGCCCTGAAGTGGGCACAGCAGCTGGTTGAGGCCAATCCAGACATCGATTTGGCAGCTGAGGCAGGCTTTTGGGCAGGCAAGTGGGCGATTCGGCAACAGCAGCAAAACATTGCCCAAAAAGCCTTTGAGCAAGTCATTCGAGCTCACCCTGAATCATATTTTGCCTGGCGCTCAGCGGTGCACCTGGGCTGGGACGTGGGGGATTTTCAAGATGTGCGTCACCGCGACCCTGAGATCACCCTACCGGCCCAGCGTCTGACCTTGCCGGCTGGGTCAGACACCTTGCAAGAGCTCTATCGCCTGGGTCAAGACCAAGACGCCTGGCGGTTATGGCAACTCGAATTTGAAAATGAGCAAGCGCCCACGGTCGCTGAGCAGTTTACCGATGGGGTGTTGCGGCTTGGGGTTGGAGACAACCTCGATGGCATTTTTATGCTGAGCAGCCTGGCCTGGCGCGACACCCCCGCTGAGCAAGAAGACTATCAGGCGCTCAAGCAAACCCCAACCTACTGGGAGGGGGTCTATCCTTTTCCCTATGCCGAGCCCATTCAAACCTGGGCTGAGCAACGGCAGCTTAACCCGCTGCTGGTCACAGCCCTGATTCGTCAAGAGTCGCGCTTTGAGCCCCAGATTCGTTCAGTGGTGGGGGCAACGGGGCTCATGCAGCTGATGCCCGACACGGCAGATTGGGTGCTATACCAAACGGGGGAAACTGACCAACTGGGAGACCCCGATCTCGATCTCGACAGTGAGCTAGAAAACCCCGAAACAAATATCAAGCTGGGCACCTGGTATCTTGACTTTACCCATGAGGAGTATGATAACCATTCCTTGTTTGCAGTAGCGAGCTACAACGCTGGCCCCGGCAATGTGTCAGCCTGGATAGAGGAAGGTGGCTACAGTAATGCCGACGAGTTTGTCGACGCGATTCCGTTTCCTGAAACAAAAGGCTATGTTGAATCAGTGTTTGGCGGCTATTGGAACTACTTAAGGCTGTATAATCCTGAAATTTCTAGGCGGGTTGCAAAATATACAGGGCGCTGACTATACGATTCAGTCATGACCCAATACAATGGGGCAGATACGCAGGCTTTCTCTGTAAGTTAAAACACCTTCCACTTTTAATTGGCCGAATTTTATTGGGTTCAGCAGGGTATCGTGAGCAACTACAGCACCATACAAAAAGATCAGCTGCACAAACTCGGTTCCTATCTCAAAGACACCCGAGAAGAGCAAGGAAAATCCATTGAGGAAATTTCTTTGCAGACTTATATCCGTCCACAGCTGATTATGCGGATCGAATCGGGCGACGATGCCGATTTGCCCCAGCCCATTTTTGTGCAGGGATTTATTCGACGCTACGCAGACGCCCTCGGCCTAGATGGCATGAAGCTATCGCGGCAGTTTCCAGTGCATTCGATTCCAGATACCCCACGACCAACGCCGCGTCCGGCACTTCCCCTAGTGCCCTTGGCAACTCAGCCTCCAGTGGCTAAGCCCACCCCTGAGCCCGCTAATTCACCTGCCATCTCAAGCGTGCCCTCGGCAAACGACACACTTAACCAGCCCGCCAACCCTATTAGTAATGGCCTTGAGAATGGACTGGAGCCGGCCCCCCGTATTGAATCTATTGAATCTACAGACACTGCCCGGGAGTCGGTTTTGACAGGTGATGTCCCACCACCGGCTGGTCAACCTGCCATTAATGGAACGGTGGGGGAACCCAACCGACACGGGGCGGCTAGCTCAGTTCCGAGCCCGCTACCCGCATCGCCATCAATCAGCGCATCCAATGGCTGGGAAGCGCCGCGATCGCAACCTTTGGAGCCCACCTCGAATAAGACGCCCTACATCTTGGCAGGTGTATTGGCGGCGCTGGTGGTGGGTGCGATCGCGCTACTCACCAACCTACCCGGGGGCAACGAACCCCAGCGGGCTGAGGAGCCTGCCCCCACTGCGGAGGTGGTCGAACCGCTGCCCGAGCCGGAACCCGAACCGGAGCCCGAACCCGGCAGCCCAACTACCGCTAGCACGGCTCCGGTCGCTGTCAGCGTCAGTCTGACCGATGACTCTTGGATGCGGATCGCCCTGGATGGAGACGTTGTCTTTGCAGACATCATGACGGCAGGCGCAGAAGAAGTTTACGAAGCCCAAGAAAGCATCTCTATCAGGGCCGGTAATGCTGGTGCAGTAACGCTGTCTCACAACGGTTCGCCCCCGACCGTAGCCGGTGCACCCGGTGCCATCGAAGATCTATACTTCACGCCAGAGGCAGCCCCTGACGAAACCGATGCCGGTGAGGCTGCTGAATAATTCAGCGACCTCACCGATCAGAGCGAGGGGCTAGGCAGTTAGCTCAGGAATAGAGCTAGCTTAGGAAGTTGGCTTATGAATACAATAGTTAAGAGTAAACTACCGCCTTTGCCATGACGTCTAATTTAGAAACGGTCGACGCCGAGACCTCTGAGCTTGAAGCCGCATCAGACGAATTGGAGCCAGACGCCTACTTAGACGAAATCCCTGACGATTTGGAGATGTCGCTGTTTGACCATCTCGAAGAACTGCGACAGCGGCTTTTTTATGCCCTAATTGCGGTGGTCATCGGCGTAATAGGCTGCTTTGCTTTTGTCAATCGGATTGTTTCACTACTAGAAATTCCCGCCCAGGGAGCAAAGTTTTTACAGCTTTCCCCCGGCGAATATTTTTTCGTCTCAATTAAAGTGGCAGGCTATAGCGGCATTTTGCTGGCCAGCCCGTTTATCCTCTATCAAATTATCCAATTTGTGCTGCCGGGGCTGACCCGCCGAGAACGACGGCTGATCGCCCCGATTGTGCTGGGCTCCAGCGTCTTATTCTTTGCGGGCCTGTTTTTCTCTTACATCGCCTTGATTCCGGCGGCGCTAAATTTCTTCATCAACTATGGCGCAGATGTGGTTGAGCAGCTGTGGTCGATTGACCGCTATTTTGAGTTTGTGCTGCTGCTGATGTTTAGTACCGGGCTGGCCTTTCAGATTCCAGTTATTCAGCTTTTGCTGGGGCTGCTGGGCATTGTTAACTCTCAGACGATGCTCAAGGGCTGGCGATACGTGATGCTGGGGGCCGTGGTGCTGGGGGCGGTACTGACCCCCTCGACAGACCCCATTACCCAGAGCCTGCTAGCCGGGGCGGTTTTGTTTCTCTACTTTGGCGGCATTTTAATGGTCAAAGCCATCGGCAAATAAGCGAGCCGACTCTACCGATCAGTCTGTCAGTCATCCCAGGATTTTGGGCCAAGCGTGAGGCGATACGCGGCCTTGCTTACGCAGCATTGCTACCGATATCGATATAGCGTCGTCTCCCTCGTTAGGCAGACATTCCCAAGGAAAATGTTAAGAACCTTGAATTTTTGAGAGCGGTTGGTTATATTGTAAACAAGCGTAAAGAAAGATATACATTTTTCTCATTCTTTCCTACGCCCTTGTCGCAAGACAATTCGTACCTAGACAACCCAAGGATTCATACATTATGACGACTACTCTACAGCAGCGCGAAAGCGCCAACCTGTGGGAGCAGTTTTGTCAGTGGGTCACCAGTACCGAAAACCGCCTCTATGTAGGCTGGTTCGGGGTGCTGAT
>JBCBZL010000258.1:0-7288 GCA_039815385.1 Cyanobacteria bacterium P01_A01_bin.114 | reverse complement strand
CTGCGACGGATGAGCCGGAAACTGTGGAAGGCAGCGGCACAGACAGAGAATACAGCTACGATTATTATTCTGGCGAAACGGATCAAAATGAGAACTCTGTTGAGGGAGAGTCAGAAGCGGGGCCAGCCCTGTTGTGTTGCTCAACAAGGCAGATCTCTGTGATGACTTGGACTCTAAACGTTCAGATGTGGAGGCGATCGCACCCGGCGTCCCGATTATCTCCCTCAGTGCCCTGTACCCAGATAATCTCGATACCCTAACCCCCTATCTGCAATCGGGTCAAACCGTTGCCCTGCTTGGCTCCTCAGGGGTCGGCAAATCAACCCTCACAAACCAACTGATGGGGCGCTCAGTGCAGGCCACCCAGGCTGTACGGGCGGATGACAGCAAAGGCCGGCACACCACTACCCACCGAGAACTGTTAATCCTCCCCTCAGGCGCGCTGCTGATCGATACCCCTGGTTTGCGAGAGCTTCAGCTTTGGTCTGCCGATGAGAGTCTGGGCCACACCTTTGAAGATATCGCCACGCTGGCAGAGGCCTGCCGATTTCGCGACTGTCAGCATCAGCAAGAGCCCGGCTGCGCGGTTAGAGCCGCCATTGAGGCCGGTCAGCTCAGCCCCAAACGCTTGGCCAGCTACCAAAAGCTACAGCGAGAACAGGCCTATCTGCATCGACGACAAGATCAGCAAGCTCAGGCCAATAGCAAAGCCCGATGGAAGCAAAGAACTAAGTTGATACGGCAGCAACATAAAAACTAGCAGTCTGTCACCCTTGAATTTTCGGGTAGGCGAGGTGGGGAGTCGCATCGTCAAGTTTGCATCATCAACGGCAAAATAGATAGATACATCCCCACCACCTACCAGCATGTCTCCTGCCTTTACCTATCCCCTCTGGCTCTGCCATGTCAGAAAATTTTGCTTCACTCGCGATCGCGGATACCATTGGGAATCTTTCTTCGCGACTATTCCTGCCACGTCTAAAGACGCCATTCGAGAAAACATCAGCGATACCGAAGAGCTCTATATTTGGGACGTCTATAACTACAATCGAGTCAATCGCTGCGCCCTAGCCGAACAACACTGCTATGATCGCGCCTCAGATCCTTATGATTGCCACACGCTAGAACTCTGAGGCTTTCATCACCGTTGAGAAGCCCAGCTCCGCCACCGCTAACTCAATCGCATCCGCACAAGGCTAAACAAAATAAATAGCAGCAGCAAAATAAATGCGGTAAACCGCAAAAATTCGGCGGGAAGTTAAAACATAGCCGCGTATATAAAGATTATTAGGGGGTCTAAGTATCCTTGCCCCCAAAAATGTAAGCATCCAACCAAGATGACACTTTACGGCGCAGATAGCTTATGCCTCATGGTTATATTAAATCTCATTGACAGGTGCATATTCCCCGCTTCAGGGCATCAACCGCCTACCCACCACGGTGCTAAACACAACTAGCCTCCTGTAGACATCGGCGCAACTTGAGTCCAGATTGAGTCCACTTTTATGCCCCCAATCACGTTTGATACCCGCTACAAACGCAAAAACTGTTTAAGCAAAAAACCCGGACGTCAAACCCACCTGGGTCTCGATTTAAATACGCAAAGTCCGGTCATTATCAAGATTCTGGCGTTTACCTACGACTTTGACTGGAGCTGGCTCAAGCTGTTTCAGCGCGAAGCTACTGTGCTCCAGTCCCTCGATCACCCAGCCATCCCAAAATATCTAGACCATTTTGAAATTGATACTCCTGAATTTAAGGGCTTTGGTCTGGTTCAAAGCTATGTAGACGCCAACTCTTTAGAAGAGCACGTCAGGGCTGGCCGCACCTTCGACACGGCTGATATTCGCCACATCGCCACCGAAATGCTCAAAATCTTGAGCTACTTACACGGACGGCATCCCGCTATCGTCCACAGAGATGTCAAACCCAGCAATATCTTATTGAGAGATCGCACCGGTAACAGCCGGGGGCAGCTGCATCTAGTCGATTTTGGATCCGTTCAAAACGTCGCGACGGTCGAGGGTGACACCTTGACCATTGCAGGCACCTATGGCTACGCTGCCCCCGAACAATTTAGCGGGCATGCCTCCGTCGCCTCAGATCTGTACGGGCTAGGGGCGACCCTTGTCTATCTGCTTACGGGCCAGCACCCCGCCGACCTCCCCACGCGCCAGGGTCGCCTCTATTTCGAAGACCAAACCACCCTTGACCCCCATCTCAGCCGCTGGATTGCAACCCTGCTCGCACCAGATCCCAATCAGCGGTTTGCCAATGCCCAGGAGGCTCTCAGCCACCTGCAACGGGTAGATGCCCGCGGGCTGATCGAGCTGCCCCGTCGCAAACCTGCCGACAGTCGCATCCGTCTGAGCAAAACCGATAACGAGCTCAACATCACCATTTTTGCACGAGGTCTCAGTAAAAGCCGATTGCTCAAAGCGTTTCTCATTACCCTCTTTTCAATTCCTTTTTTGGTGCTGATGCTCTTTCCTCTCGTAGGCTCCTCTATCGTCGCGACGATGATTTTTCAAAGCCTTAGGGCATGGCAGATCTTCTTTTTTCAATCTTTTGGCAAAACCCATCTCAACATCACGCCCAAATACATCACCCTGACTAACCGCTGTTTTGGCTTTTATCGCCGTCGCCGCTCTGCCGCAATTAACATCATCAAACTCCAGCGAGAGCAGCACCATATTTACAAGTACAAAGATAGCGAGGGCGATACCGTCTCAAAAGAATATCCGGCCAGCGTTGCCGTTTGGGCCGGCAACCGTGCCTATCAGCTGGGCAACCCGCTGCCACTCACCAACGTTGAGCTAGACTGGCTGACCTCGGAGATGAGTAGCTGGCTCAACCTACCAGTAGAAGGAGCCCCAGTGCCGATTTTTAGCGGTCAACAGTCCCAAACATCGAAGGTGACCCCAGCCCCAGTCCCGGCTTATGCCCCCGAGTACGATCTTCAATACGATCTTCAATGCCCCAGGATGGCAGACAGAGCAGCCAACGAACAGACAGCCATACCCACCTCTAAACCTTTCAGTTGCTGATACAACTTCCGAGGTGATGGACCCATTAGCGCTACCCCACTTTATCTCTATTACCAAACTCGCCAATCTTCCCAGTCTTGGTTGAAGATTGAAGTATTAGGAAACGCGGTCGGATTTCCGCTACGATTGAGCCGCTCTTGCAACAACAGCAGCTGAGGTTCTGCCACAGGAAGATCATCGACCAGCTCATAGGGTAAAACCCCTTCATTCAGCGCCAGATCAATGGTGGCCCCCGCCGCCACACCCACTGACCACTCAAATGAATGAACTCGGTAGGCCGCTGCCGCAATTGTGCTGGTGGCAATGCTCTTACCCGCCACCAGCAAGTTGTCGATTTTTTGAGGAATCATGGCCCGCAGCGGAATCTGCCCCGGATAAGCCTGCCCATGGGCGCGTCTGACCCCCTCCCGCTCAGTATTGCCCGGCGTCTCAGGCGGTGACAGGGTCATGCAAGGGTGAAAGTCGATGGCGTATTGGGCAATGCCCACCGAGTCAGGAAAAATCGCAGCGCGGGTGCGAAACGGCACGTCACCCGGTTCGATGCGGCCTGCGATCGCACCGGGCGTATCCAAACCCGCTAGCGCATAACGCAGCACCCGATAGGCACTCGGCGACAGTTCATTTTGATAATACTCATCGGTATAGTCCACCTTAGAGATATCGATCTCATTGATCGCAAACCCCTGGGGATGGCCATAGGCCGGTCGACCCAGAATCCGCCGCCCTTCGCGAATGTAGGGAAACTTAGACAGCCCATGGGCCGTCCCCATCGGGGCATCAAAGCCCGTCAAAAAGATATGGTTAGGGTTGGGCACTTTCACGCCGTCCCCCAGCTGAGAATCAGTCGTCCCATTCACCAACCAGTAATAGTAGCTAAAGGCATTCTCCTCACCCCGCCGCAAAGTCTCGGTGCGCAGCCCCCCCAGCCAGCCGCCGGGCTCTAGCTGCCCCAGCTCTGTCAGCTGGTCGGCTGAATAAATCAGGTTATCTTCGGCGGTGCCAGGGCGATAATCATTGCCCCAGGTCCAGTTTTGCATCGAGATATCCCCTGGCTTCACCGCACTCACCCCAAAGATTCTCTCATCGGGGCGGCGTCCAGGAGCCCAGAGCCGACGATAGGTAAAGACAAAATCAACGTAGTCGGTGTTGTCGCGCTGACGCTCAAAGCTAAAGTAGGGCTCGTATTGAATGTAATTAAACGGTCGGGTTTGCGGCTGGGGCTCTTCGGTACGCTCCATCGCAAACGTATAGGTAAACCCCTGGGTACAGTAAGCATCTTGAGTGCGCGTTGGGGAAGACGGATTCAAATACGACTTGGCATCTAGCCCCAAACGGTAGGGGACGCCTGCGATCGCAATCACCTCTCCGGTTTCAGTCGCTTCTACCACATACCAATCAGCCGGGCCGTCTGCTTGCTCTGAAGTCTCTTCTAGCGCCTGGGGCACAAACCGAATAATCTTCTTCGTAAACCGATCTGAATCTTCGTAGCGATACGCATCTTCAAAGTAAACCGATAGGGGCTCGGTGTTCAGCGGCGGGGCCTCCGAGGCAGGCGTATGCTGGATTGAAATCACCCCGTCAATCATGCGACCATCCGCGCTCAGCTCAACCTCTTTGACCACCGTAGAGGGAAACCACTTGAGCTCACCATCCCCGCGTCGAGCCGCATCTTCTAACATATCCGTCAGAATGCGGTGGGCATCTTCCGGTAGAAAACACGACGCGCTCACCCAGCAGTCTCCTGGGTTTTGACGACCGTATTTACGCTCAACGCGATCGCGCAGTTCTTTGTAGCCCGCCGAGTAAAACAGCAGCTCTCGCTGCCGCTTGGCCTCATCTAGCGCTGTCGTCCCCTGGGAAGACAGCTGCCCCCCCACCCAGTCTGTCAGCTCCGTCATGCAGACCGTGCGGCCCGATTGCAAACTCTCATAGGCAGTGGCCGTCCCTGATAGCCCCCCGCCAATGATCAGCACTTCGCACTCAACCGTTTCATCAGGGGCACGCGGTGGCGCTGCGATCGCATCTATCGGCAGCAGCATAGCGGTCAATCCTGAGCCTAAAATCCCAACTCCAAAACGACGCAGCAGATGAGTCACCATATTTTTAACGGCCTAACGTTCAGCAAGCTAAAAGGTAGTCAGAATTACGGTATAGCCTTTTATGCTCACTCTCCGCAATACACAATCAGGTCAATTTCTACATCCCCAAAGCCTGCTAACCCCATGACACCAACCGTCGTGCGTCCAGGCAACCGGCACTGCTCAAAGTAAGACGCATAGATTTCATTGACGGTCTCGTAATAGCGAAAGTCGGTCACAAAAATCCGCACCATGACAGCCTTCTCAAAACTAGTCCCCGCATGGGTCAGCACGCGCTTTAGATTTTCCATCACCTGACGAGTCTGAGTCTCGATAGGGCCTTTGACCACCTCCCCCGTTTGAGGATCTTCGGCCAGCTGCCCAGTCACAAATAGAAAATCTCCAGCCCTGACCGCATGGGAATAAGGCGCAACGGGGGGCAAAGCATCCGGCAGGGTGATAAATTCCAGCATTTGAGCTCCTTGGGTAACAGCCTTTAGGCAGCAGCGTATCAAATCCTGTTCCAGTCTCAAATGGCGAGTTTGGGTTTTCAATCCATGAGTCTTTTCCTTAGCTTTCAGCGATTTTCTTATCCCAAACTGAAAATATATAAGGTTAATAGGCCCGGAAACAGCGCTATAAAGAGGCTCCAAGAGAGATACCGCTTCATATAACCCGAGAATGAGCAGCTTTCCAGATGGCTATGGTCAAATATTAAATAGGACGCTTGAAATAAGCAGAAAATCCATAAGACTGATTATCGTTTTGTACCAGTGGAGTTACCGTAACCAACTCCCATTTTTGCTGTGCCATGTGATTGAGAAAATCAGTCCAAGATTTTCCGTGCCACCCAACACCATCCTTACCTTCTATCTTTAGCCATTGAATTTCTTGCGTCAATCCTCTGCCTATCCAATCAAAAGTAACGCTCTGATATTCCATCATTTTTGCACACTCGGTTTAGTTTCTAACACCTAACGCCCGCCCTGGAAGCAGGATGTTATTTAATTACAGATCCCTAGATTGTCATTTGTGAATCAATATAAATCATGGGCTCTGGGATGGAAAACTCAATATCATAAGCCGAGAGCTGACGCGCAATGGCCTGATTTGCAAGCTCCAAAATACGCTTTCGCAACCCAAGAGAATCTTCGCCTGAGCTGGTTAAAAAGAAGTTAATGCGGGCACGGCTGCCTGGAGTGTCTTCAGGGAGGGAAAACCGAATTCGCGTATTCGCTTTATCAATCCCCCAGAAGGTATCTGTACTGGCAAGCACAATCCGTTTTACCAAGGCCTGTTCGCCTTCTGACAAGGGTCGAGAAAAGTCAAGATAAAGCATTGCGACCACTTTTTTACCCCGACTAATATTTTCAACGTGCTTGCTCGCCATAATTGAGTTGGGCACGATGATAATCGTATTTCTACCGGCAGTGCGGATTTTGGTTGACCGTAGCCCAATCGACTCAACCCGACCATAGACGTCTTCACCGTAAGGGTTAAAGTTGACCTGGATATACTCCCCTGGCTGGTAAGGGCGATCGAGAAACAATTCCAGCGTACCGATCAGTCTCTCAAGCGCCTGACGAGCCGCAAACGCCACGGCCACGCCGCCGATACTGACACTCGCTGAGATCGCAATCAGGTTTAGCCTCAGGCCTTGAGCAAAAATGATAATTGCAAACAAAATAATAATGACATTGACCAGGGTTTCAAAAACCAAGGCCACTTCGTTAACTTCTCCGCCCAGCCGCTGCACCAGATTGATTGCATACACCCGAATCACACGCTGGGCCACCCGTGAAGCAAACCAGGCGATGCTGACAGCGAGCGACAAATAGACCCCAAACCCTAAAACCTGATACAAGACCTGGTATTGCTGCAGTAGATTTAAGCTAAGAGCCACAAACACCAGCGTTCCCACAGTCACTAGCGAGCTTCTCACCGGTTTGATAAATTCGCCGTAAACCTCAGCCACATCTAAATCAATAAACCGACGAGCAAACCGCAGCCCCCACCAAAATAGCAAGGGTAAAACACGCCCTAATAGAGGCGCTAACGCAGTCCCCATTAGAAAAAGCCCCAATCTTCCCAGAAATTCGAGCAGAAACCGCTGCATCTCCTCGTCAAATTGCAATAATTCTGGAATAAAGCCTGGCATGGCAG
>JBCBZL010000427.1:0-2660 GCA_039815385.1 Cyanobacteria bacterium P01_A01_bin.114 | reverse complement strand
CTAAATTTTGCCGTAGCAGGCGACGCAGATAGTACGCGACGCCAGGAGACAGCTGCAAAGATTGATCGACGTTAGAATCTGACAAGTTAACGCTGGAGTTGATATGAGTCATAGCAGCTATCAAGAGATCTCCATTGACTGACTCAGCTCTAGCAGAATATCGAATCGGAAGTTGTTAACCAGATCGGTCAGAGCAAGGGCAACGGCGTCATCGGGAACGTGTTTAATTAGCTTAAGGCAACTCTCTGCATCTAGAACAGCCGCCGCCGTGTGAAGGTGGCTAATCCAGTCGTTGGACATGGTCGCCTCAAGGCGCTCAACACTGATCTCAGCGATCGCGGTGGAGACAGGGTCTAACCCCTGACTGGAGACGGTTAAAGGGGGCGAACTGGCTGATACATCGCTATAAAGATAGCAAACTCCCAGGTGCTGGCTAAGAGCGTTAAAAATATCTTGCTCTGTAAAGGGTTTGCGAATTAGCGTATGACAGCCGCTTTGCAAAATATCAGACTCTTGCTCAACAAAGACACTGGCAGAGACCGCCACGATAATAGGTGGCAGGGTATTATTGGATGCCGCCGCCGTCCGAATATGCCGTACAGCAGCCTCGCCGTTCATGACCGGCATGTGCCAATCCATCAAGATCAGGTGGGGGTGCCAGGTTTGCCACTGTGCGATCGCAGCTTTACCATGCTCAGCTTCACGCACCTCAAACCCCACCACCCCCAGCATTTGCATCAGTAGCAATCGCAGCTCTGGCACATCATCCACCACCAGGATGCGATAGCGCGGCTGATCGGGGGCCAACCCCACCACCCGCCGAGAGGGCTGCTCGTCATCGGGCAGCACCGTCTGTAGCAGCAGCTCAAAACGAAAGCAGCTACCCTGGCCAACGCGACTCTCAACCTGAAGGTCTCCCCCCAGTAGCTGCACCAGATGATGGCTGATCGTGAGACCCAGCCCCGTTCCCCCCATCGTTTGCCGACCGCTTTGACTTTGCCCGAATGCTTCAAAAATCAGCTCAAGTTCTTCGGGAGCGATGCCAGAGCCGGTGTCGGTGATAGAGAAGATGAGTGGGTAGTGGGTAGTGGGTAGTGGGTAGTGGGTCGATTTTTCCTGACCCGCTACCCAATTCTCTCTACCTGCTACTTTCAGCCTCACCTCCCCCACCTGGGTAAACTTAATCGCATTTCCCACAAGGTTGATCAATACCTGGCGTAGCTTATTGGCATCCATCTCAACCCAGCGGGGAACCGAAGGTGATATCTCTAATCCCAGGCGCAGCCCCTTCGCTTCGGCTTTAAAGCGCAACATTGCATAGATGTCATTGAGCAGCGCCAGCAGATCGACGGGAGCTAGATTGAGCGTGGTTTTCCCCGCCTCAATTTTCGACATCTCGAGCACGTCGTTGATCAGATTGAGCAGATGTTCACCGCTGCGGTTAATAATGGCTAACTGCCCCTGCTGCGAAGGCTCCAATGACGCATCGCGGCTGAGCAGCTGGCTAAATCCCAAAATCGCATTCAGCGGGGTGCGTAGCTCATGGCTCATGCGGGCCAAAAAGGCGCTTTTGGCTTGGTTGGCCACCTCAGCCGTCTCTTTGGCAAGCTGTAGCTCAGCATTGGTAGCCGACAGCGTCGCTGTGCGCTCAGCCACTCGATGCTCTAAAGAGGCATTGAGCTCGCGCAGAGCCTGATTTTGTTCGGTGAGCTGACAGGTTTGCTGGTAGCAGCGCAGGGCTTCGTTGACTGTCAGGCAGAGATCGGTCTCTTCCCAAGGCTTGGCAATGTAGCGATAGAGATTAGCATTGTTGACAGCATTACCAACGGCTTCTGTATTGGCCTGCCCCGTCAGTAAAATTTTGAGCGTTTCAGGGTAGTGCTTGTGGACTTCGACCAGTAGTTCGTCCCCTCGCATCCCCGGCATGATTTGGTCAGAAATTACCAGGGCAACTTCAACATTATCTTCCTTGAGTTCTTCAATAATTTCCAGGGCTTCGGAGCCTGTCTCAGCGATTTCGATCAAAAACTGGCTGGCCCTAAGATGCCGTCTGAGCTGCTCTTTGAGCGTCTCTAAAACCGTGGATTCGTCGTCTACACAAATAATGCCTAGCATCTGCATCGCTGGTTCTTAATCTGACAATACACCCTGAAAACTGGCCCGATACACTGGAGCCAAAAACCGGCCCCCAAAAAACCGATCAGCCCCTAACCCATCTCTAACGGTAGTCCAATTTCAAAACAGGTGCGTCCAGGCACGCTATCAATGCTGATCCAACCCCCGTGTTTTTCGACAATTTTCTGGCAGATATTTAAGCCCAGCCCCGTGCCCTCACCCATCGGTTTAGTGGTAAAAAATGGGTCAAACACCCGTGGGATAATATCTGCCGGGATACCCGGCCCCTGGTCTGTAAAGGACACTAAAATACAAGGCCCGCTGTACTCTGGGCGACTAACTTGGGTAGAGTGTATCCCCACCGACAGCTGCCCCTCGCCCCTCATCGCCTGAATCGCATTTTGCACCAGGTTAGTCCAAATCTGACTGAGCTCATCGGCGTAGCACAGCAAGGGAGGCACGGGCTGATAATTTCGAATCAATTCAATACCGTACTTGATTTGGTTTTGATAGAGTGTCAAGACCGTTTCGACCGTATCCGTAAT
>JBCBZL010000270.1:0-7004 GCA_039815385.1 Cyanobacteria bacterium P01_A01_bin.114 | reverse complement strand
CGGCCCCCGGCTCGGTACGGCGCAACATCGGCCCCGCCAGGATCAGGGGGAGCCCATTCAAAAATCGTTTGCCTTCGAGGTACTTCACAGGGGCCGGGTTCTAAATCCTTTTGAGGCTGTCGCGCATAGAGGCTTTGGCGAACTAGCGCATCTCCAAAAGCTTAGCCAAGTTCTGGGCCAAGTCAGCATCTTTCTTCAAAATTGTGATCAGCCCCTGCTCGAGGGTTGATTGCCAGGTTGGGCTTTTGGGGGTTTTGGCCACCTCTTGAACAGCGATTTTGGCCTCATGATCGGCGGTAATGCTGGGCCAAAGTGCATCCCAGATAGCCTGCCCGAGCCTGAAATGCTTTTCAGAAACAACTGCGACCGCAGACATTTGACTCTGATCGACGCCGTAGTCAATGGCTGAGGCCATTTCTGACCGCAGCAGCAGCGGTAGGCAGGGGGTGATCACCTGCACGGTTGATTGGGCCAAGGTCGGGATAGAAGGAGCGTTTGTCACGGATATACCTTACTCGAAACAATTTTAGAGCCATATCGATTAGCATAGACCTGCGTAAACTCAGCCCCCAAGAAGAGAATCTGGGCAGAGTAATAAATCCAAAGCAAGATCACCGCCAGCGACCCGGCTGCCCCATAGGCAGAGCCGACGCTACTGTTGCCCAGATAGAGCCCAATCAGCAGCTTGCCGACCGTAAACAGCAGTGCCGTCATCGCCGCCCCCACCCCGACATCTCGCCAGGCAATGGTGACATCGGGCAAAACTTTATAGATCAGCGCAAATAGCAGGGTAATCACGGCGAAAGAGAGCATCGAGTGACCCAGCTGCCATAGGGGAGACCACAGCTGAGCCTCGCCCCCCAAAACCTGCCCCAGGGCGGCCAGCCCCGCACTTAGCCCCAAAGAAACCATCAGCAAAAAGCCAATCACCACCACCATGGCAAAAGAGAGCAGGCGGGTACGAATAATGTAGCCAATCCCCTGGCCGGAGGGGCTGACGTTCCAAATCTGATTGAGGGAGGCCTGCAGCTGGCTAAACACCCCCGACGCGCCAAAGATCAGCAGCGCCACGCTCACCACGGTGGCCCAGAATCCGTTTTCAGCAGACGTCTGGGTATTGACAATCAGCGCCTGAATCACCTCGGCCCCCGGCTGACCGACCAACCCCTGTAGCTGAGCGACCAGCTGCCCCTGAACCGCCGCCTGACCAAAAAACGCCCCTGCGATCGCAATCACGATCACCAAAACCGGCGCAATCGAAAACGTCGTGTAGTAGGCCAGGGCCGCCGCCAGTCGAGACGCATTGTCTTTTTGCCAGGCTTGCAGCGTCGCCCGCAGCAACGAGGCCACCGTGCGTAATCTCATGTGCTGTTTGCCCTTAGCTAATCAGCCCAGAGCGGAGGGCTCGCACCGCTGCCTGGGTGCGATCGTTAGCCCCTAGCTTATTGAGAATGTTGCGAACATGGGTCTTGACCGTGCCGACGGTCACAAACAGCCGTTCAGCGATCTGGGCGTTGCTGCAACCGGCCACAATCAGCTCTAAAATCTCTAGCTCTCGATCCGTTAGCGGATAGGCCTCAATGATCTGCTCATAGTCGGGGGCCACCGCCCGAATCTCGACGGTGCGATCTTCTAAGCCGACGCCAGCGCTCAGGGGCTGCTTGACCTGCTTGAGCACAATACTTGCGATCGCCGGATCAATCCACGCGTGCCCCTCGTGGGTTTCTCTGACAGCCTGAACCAAATTCTCAGTATCGATTTCCTTGGTGCAGTAAGAGTCTGCCCCCGCCGCAAAGGCCGCCAGCACCGCCCTCTCGCTGTCGTGCATCGTCAGCATGAGCACCCGCGTCTTGGTGTCAGGCAGATCTTCTTTGAATGCTTTTACCAGCTCGATGCCATCGATATCGGGTAAACCAATATCTACCAGCGCCACATCCGGCTGCTTATCCTTGAGCAAGCTCAAGCCCTGAGTTCCGTTTGCAGCTTCGCCCACAAAATCGAAACCCGCCTGCTTGAGGCCAGCTCGCAGGCCCATGCGGGTCAAATCATGATCTTCAATCAGTGCTACGCGAATATCGCTCATGGCGCTCTTCTTACTCGGGGCATTACCCACGGTTTCAATAAATCGTACAGTTAGCATGCCAGAGCGCCCATCCCCCAGCATCTACCCAATGAACGAGCTCGCCAGGGGCTGACTCTACCCAAAGGTATAAATTACAATCAATCCGCAGCAACAGCCCGCAGCAACAGCCTCAAAAACCAGCCCGCAAAACCAGCCCGCAGAAATAGAAGGCAAATGCGTTTACTGTAAAATTAGGCAAGTAGCTGATAGGGCCTCAGGCTATCCAGGTCAGCTATCTAGGTCGGCCAGCACTTTTCCACAGGAAGGGCGCTCGGGAAGGTTTCTTAGAAAGGTCTTTCAGGCAGGTTTCTCAAACTGAACTATGCACAGTGTACCCCCAGCAGAGTTTACTTCGCGTGATTTTGAGCGATTTTTTTCACTGTCCACAGACGTGCTAGCCATTGCTGGGGAAGATGGCTACTTCAAATGCATCAACCCGGCCCTGGGTCAAATCCTGGAGCTTAGCGAAACAGACTGGTTATCCCAGCCCTTTCTCAACTGGGTTCACCCCGACGATCGGGCTGCAACCCAGGCAGAGGTGGCCCGACTCATCGAAGGCAGACGGACCATCGAGCTGCGTAACCGATATCAGTGCAAAGACGGTCGTTGGAAATGGCTAGAGTGGAACGTCACCCCTTTTCGGGCCGCAGATCGGTCGTGGCTGTTTTATTGCATCGGGCGAGAGGCCACTGGCCGACATCTGACCGAGCAGGCCCTCGAAGACAGCGAGCGGCGCTTTCAAGCCATTTTTAACCAAACCTTTCAGTTTATTGGGCTGCTGTCACCCGACGGCCTTTTGCTAGAAGCCAATGAAACCGCGCTGACCTTTGGCGGGTTTTCAGCAGAGCGCGTGATCGGCAAACCCTTTTGGGACGCGCCGTGGTGGCAGCAGTCAGACGCTGCCCAGCAGCAGCTCAGGGCGGCGATCGCCCAGGCTGCCCAGGGCAAACTGGTCCGCTACGAAACAGACGTGCTAGGGCCAAATGGAACCGTGACCACCATTGACTTTTCCATCAAGCCGCTGCGCGACGATGCGGGCAACGTCGTGCTGTTGATTCCAGAAGGACGCGATATCACCGAGCGCAAAGCGGCCGAAGCCGACGTCCGCCGACTCAATGCTGATCTATCGTCGAAAGTTGCCCAGGGCACCGTTGAGATTCAACGCTATGTCAACGCCATTGAAAACATGCAAGATGGCTTCCACCTCTGGCAGTTAGAAGACCCTGACGATGCCCAGAGTTTTCGCCTGCTGGTGTCCAATCCAGCAGCAGAGCAGCTGCTAGCTAAGCCCAACAGCCAGATGCTGGGCAAGCGGCTCTCCGACGCGATGCCCGCCCTGAGCACTGAAGTCTATGAGGTGCTCCGACAGGCGGTAATTACAGAACAAGGCCGAGAGCTCGGCGACATTGACTACCCGCTTACGTCGGGTGACGTTCGAACCTTGACGGTCAAGATATTTCCCCTGGCCGATCGATGCTTGGGGGTTTTATTTAACGATGTGACCGAGCAGCGTCGCAGCCAGCAGCAGCTGATTGACCAAAAAGAGCAGCTCAGAATCATCTTTGACCAGGCTGGAGTCGGTATTGCCCGCTTGTCGATTGACGGGCGCTGGATCCAGGCCAATGATAAACTCTGCGAAATCTTCGCCTATCCCCGAGAAGAGCTTTTTCAAACCAGTTTTCAAGACATTACCCACCCAGACGATGCCGCCGCCGATCGATACTACTATCAGGCGCTGCTATCCGGTGAGTTAGAAAACGCCACCTTCGAAAAACGCTATCTGCGCAAAGACGGTAAACCTGTGTGGTGTAACGTTGCCGTGTCAGTTTTTCGAGACGAGCAGCAACAGCCCCAATACTTTATTGCCTTTATCGAAGACATTACCGAGCGCAAGACCTGGGAAATAACCCTACAGCGCCAAAAAGATGAGTTAGCCGGCTCCACCCTGGTCTTAGCTAGAACGATGACCGAGCTTGACCGACGCAACCAGGAACTAGACCAGTTTGCTTATGTTGCCTCCCATGACCTCAAGGCTCCGCTAAGGGCGATTGCTAACTTAGCTACCTGGCTCGAAGAAGACATTGGCGATCGGCTCCCAGACGATAACAGGCAACAGCTCGAGCTACTGCAGGGACGAGTCCATCGCATGGAAAACCTGATTGACGGCCTGCTGGCCTACTCGCGGGCAGGGCGTAGCGCTGAGCTGTTGGAGACGGTCGATCTTAACCAGCTGCTGAGGGAAACCATTGACCTGCTAGCCCCGCCCCCTACGTTTACCATCGATGTTGCGCCCGATTTGCCGACAATCTTGACCAATCACGTCCCATTGACCCACGTATTCGCTAACCTGGTCAGCAATGCGATCAAGCACCATCCTCGCACCGACGGTCATATTCAAATTCGCTGCCAGCCTAAGGGCGATCGCTTCTACGAATTTGTTGTCATCGACAACGGTCGGGGGATCGATCCGGCCTACCACAGCAAAATCTTCAATATTTTTCAAGTCTTAGAAGCCCGTGACAAGGTTGAGAACACAGGCATCGGGCTGGCCATTGTCAAAAAAATAGTAGAGGCAGAGGGGGGCACGATTGCGGTTGAGTCTGAGGTGGGTCAGGGCACCACGTTTCGATTTACCTGGCCCAAAAGACTGGCCCCCCGTACGTTGCCTTCTTAACAGCACAATCTCTGTCCTAAGGTAGAAGGTTTGGCTTCAAAATCCCCTTCTAAAGAATAAATAGTATGTTCCTGGCCCAGGGGTATGCTGTTTATGGGCGAAAAGCTCATTGATTAGCACCATAGGCTATGGTTACCGATAACAAAACGATCAATATTTTGCTGGTAGAAGATGATGCGGTTGATGTTATGAATGTCCAGCGGGCATTCAAGAAGAGCAACGTCACCAATCCGCTTTATCTGGCCAGCAATGGGTTAGAAGCTTTAGAGCTGCTGCGCTCAGATCTCAATCCGATCCCAACCTCGCGCCGCCTCATTCTTCTAGATCTCAATATGCCAAAAATGAATGGCATTGAGTTTCTCAAAGAGCTGCGAGAGGATGCTGAGCTTCAGAAGATCCCTGTGATTGTTTTGACCACTTCTGACCAAGAGCAAGATCGGGTAGAAGCCTATAACCTTAACGTGGCAGGCTATATTGTTAAACCGGTTACCTTCAACAAGTTTGTCGACGTGGTAGCTGCGCTCAACCGGTATTGGACCCTTTGTGAATTTCCTTAATAGTCGGCATGGAAGAAACGCTCAAATTGCTGGTCGTTGATGATGACGATGTAGACAGAATGGCGCTCCGTCGAGCCCTACAGCGCTCAAAGCTGACTTTTAACCTTCAAGAAGTCGACAGCGCTGAGGCAGGCACTGAGCTGCTCAAATCTGACTCATTTGACTGTGCTTTTTTAGACTATCAGCTGCCGGGGGCTGACGGTCTGACGCTGATCAATCGGCTGCGCGCCTCAAATGTCAAAATTCCTTTAATTGTCTTGACGGGGCAAGGCAGTGAGGAAACAGCCGTTAGCCTGATGAAGGCTGGGGCCTCAGACTACCTATCGAAGGCCAAACTGTCTAGTGAGACGCTGAGTCGGGCCGTGCAGAGTGCCATTCGACTGCGGCAGGCTGAGGACGAAATTGCTCTGGCCCATCAGCGACTGAGAGATACTAACGAGCTGCTTAAGCAGCAAAATCAGGCCCTAGAGGCACAGCGAGAACAGATTCAGCGCAAAAACTTGCAGCTGGTCGAGGTCTCACGGCTCAAGTCAGAGTTTTTGGCCACGATGTCCCACGAGTTGAGGACGCCCCTTAATGCCATCATCGGTTTCTCGCAGATTTTGATGCGCCAGTCTGGGGGGTCTGACGAGCGTCGGCAAGACATGCTCAGTCGCATCTTGGCCAATGGCAAGCATCTGCTAGAGCTGATCAACGACATTCTTGATTTTTCTAGAATTGAGGCCGGGCGGCTAGAGCTGCGGCCAGAGCCCCTCAATGTGACCGATCTGGTTTCTAGCACGGTGGCATCGTTGCGATCGCTAGCTGAGCAAAAGCAGATTGAGCTAAAGACAGATATCACGGTGTCAGACCCCAACATTGTCAACGACCCTAATCGTCTCCGCCAGGTGCTGACCAATCTACTCTCGAACGCCATCAAGTTCACAGAGATTGGCTCTGTGTGCGTCATCGTGCTAGAGCTAGCTGCAGATACGCTCGAGATCGCCGTAGAAGACACGGGCATAGGCATTGCTGCCGACAGCCTGCCCTATGTATTTGACGCCTTTCGTCAGGTCGACCAGTCGGTTTCGCGCAAGCACCAGGGCACCGGGCTGGGCCTATCTATTACCAGCCTGCTGTTAGAGATGATGCAGGGCCAAATTTCAGTCGAGAGCGAGCTAGGTCGAGGCAGCTGCTTTAAAGTTCAGTTCCCTCGACGCGTTCGCCCAGCTCAGACCCCTCAAATTTGACGCCAAACCTGTGACGGCTAAAACTTTTTTGTCTAAAGAATGAGAATTTATTAACATTCACAACTTACAGACCCTCATCCTAAATTCTTCTTTACCAGAGAGAAACCAGGGAGAAGGGCTCTGAGTGCGGCTTCCTCTCCCGGCGGGAGAGGGCTGGGGTGAGAACTTTCGAGAATGGAAATCGAGTAAGTTATCTAATCCTGACTCTTAAGGGATCCGCAGTTGAATAATATACCGGCAGTTGCCATACTCATACGCCCTCATCCCCCAACCCCTTCTCCCAGAGTTGGGAGAAGGGGAGAAAAGCCTTACTCAGCAAGAAACATAACCACTTCAGGACGCCTTCGGCAAAGGAGGTTTCCACAGCTCAAAGTCCCTCTCTCAGACTGGGAGAGGGATTTAGGGTGAGGGCCTCTTTTGGG
>JBCBZL010000416.1:0-3006 GCA_039815385.1 Cyanobacteria bacterium P01_A01_bin.114 | reverse complement strand
CCAAAGCTATGGAGCGCGCAAAGTAAAACGAACACAAAAGCTTACGCGCCCTAGCTCATTTCCAGAGGCGCGTTTACGCCGTGAGTTCGGTGGCCAGCTCAATGATGCCTCCACCGTGGACGCGTGCGTTGACCAGATCCGCGCCAAGCTAGAGGAAATGGGCTCCCTACCCGCAGGCGTCTTGGCCTAGGACCTCTGTATGGGCGTCTATATGACGCCCCGACGCCCATCACCCGTAAGTAGGGGCGTCATATATGCCACCCCTAACGCCGTACCCCCTGGCTAAAATACGCCTGCGCCTTGGCCGGTACCATCGTGGCGTACAAATTTTCGAGCTGGGTAATATTTTTACTCAGCGTATAGCGATCGAGTACCCGCTGCCGAGCCTTGCTGCCCAGCAAAGACGACATTTCCGGATGGTCGCGGAGGATGGGCAAGATAGTTTGCAGCTGGTTAGACACCCGCTGCGTATCAAGGATGATGCCCGCCCCGTTTTCGAGCACTTCACCATCAGCCCCCGCATCCGTAGCAATGCAGGCTGTTCCACAGGCCATGGCCTCTAACAGCGATAGAGAAAGCCCTTCCACTAGAGATGGCAAAATAAACGCATCCGCAGCCCGCAAAATTTCGATGCGACGGTCTTCGCTCGCCACAAAACCCGTCCAAACCACCGAGTCGTCTGAGCCATAGGCCGCTTTTAGGGGAGCCTGTAGAGGGCCGCTGCCAACAATCAGTAGCTTGTTCTCTGGCCCCATGTTGGCGAGCTTCCAGCCTTTGAGCAAAGATTCTACATTTTTTTCGATGGCGAGTCGGCCCTGGTAGACATAAAGCTGCTTGGCCTGAAGCTCGGTCTTAAGGCGTGAGAGCCCCGGCGCATATCTAAACACGTCCACCCCGTTTGGAATCACCACCACCTGATGGGGAGACACCCCTAGCCTGATCAGCAGATTTTGCTGAAGCTTAGAAAACACGATGACGCGGTCATAGTTGGCTAGACAAGGGGCGTAGAGCTGATAGGCCAAATGCTGGGTGCCTGAGGTGAAATTGCGCAGCTTTCGATCAAAGGGTGGGTGAAACGTCGCCACCAGCGGGATGCCCAACTCCTTGCAGATATCAGGTAGCTTGAAGTCTAAGGGCGATAGGGTTAAAGAGGCATGGACTAGATCGGGTTTGAGTTTCTTTAAGGCTTCAGCCAGCATGCGGCCAGAGCGAAACGACGGCACCGTTAGAATTTGAGATTTGAAAATAAACGGCAGCGACACCTCTTCGTAGCCGACCTGATCGTCAGAGCTATCTTCGGTTTGGGCAAAATGTAGAAATGTGACCCGGTATCCCCGCTCTAGTAGAGCATTGGTAATTTCTCGGCCATAGGTTACGTTGCCACAAAAGGGAGTTTTTTTACCAAGCCACGCTATATGCATGTAGTGAGGCGCATCACCGACTAAATCATTATCAAGATTTTACTGCCCCTCGGTCCCCTCAAGCTGAGGGGGCAGATTATTCACAACAGCCCAGGTCAAAACACCCCCGACCGCCACCATGATGGCCAACAGGGCAAAGACAATCCGCAAACCTAAGATATTCTCAGCGATTCCTGCCAGCGCCAGCGGCAAACTCAAGGCAATATTGACCACATTATTTTGCAATCCGAACACCTTGCCGCGCATTTCTTCGGGGGTTCGCTCTTGAATGGTCGTTTGCATGGGAATGCCTACGATGGCAGCAAACAAGCCGACTCCCGTAATCAGCGCCAAACTCATCCAGAGGTGATCGTGACTCAGCGACAGTCCGCCGAGCATAGCTGCCATTCCTAAGGACCCGTACAGGCTTAAGCGATAGCGTCGAAAACGCTGGCCAAACTGACCCACTAAAGTGGCTCCGATGCCCATGCCGACCCCCCCAGCCGCGAGCAAAAAGCCAAATTGAGATGACTTTAGGGTCGGGATCAGCTCCGCCAGTCTAACCGCTAGGACGGCTAGCGCCGCAAAGACTGAAAACAAGAGCACTAGCTGGATGAGGGCTCCTCGTACGCGGGCATTGTCACCCAGGTAGGCGAGCCCGTCTTTGATGTCATCCCAGACGTGGGCAGGTTCCTGCTCGCTGAGGGTTTCGTGGGGGCGTAGCAGTAGCAAAATTGCCCCAGCCAGGCCGTAGCTAAACCCGACTAAAACGCTTTTGCCGAGCCCTGAGCCCTGGTCAAGCGGGGCTAAAAGGGTGTCTGCGATCGCAAGCAGCGGCTCCCCCACGGCAAAGCCAATAATCACCGAGGCCATCATGGTGGTGGTGTAAAGCGAATTTGCTGACAGCAGATTTTGTTTTTTGACCACCAGGGGAATCGCGGCCTGCTCTGCTGGGGCAAAAAACTGTGTCAGCGTTGACACCAAAAAGGTCACCCCTAGCAAAATCAAAAATCCAAAAGGCAGATTTGCGACCCCTCCCCAGTCTTGGGTAAACCACAGCAACAGCGGCAGCGCCACCACCAGGGCACCGCGCAGCAGGTTGGTGAGCACCAGCACCGGCTTTTTGTGCCAGCGATCGACATAGACCCCAGCCAGTGAGCCAAACAGCACCGCTGGAATCGTAAAGGCCACCATGATGCCCGATACCCAGCCGCTGATCGATTGACCAGGGACGTCATATCGACTGGCGATAATGGCAATCATCAGCACCAGATAGACCTTATCAGCCATCTGGGAAAAGACCTGACCACTCCACAGCGTTAAAAAATTTCGATTTTGAAAGACTGGCCAAAATCCACGGCGGGTAGTTTCTTGATTTGCGCCAGTTTGGACACCGTCAGTCTGGACATCTTCAGTCTGGACATCTTCAGTCTGGACATCTTCAGTCTGAGCAACCGATGTTTGGGCCGGCACTTGTTTATCGTCTGGGCCGTTTTCTGGATCGTTTTCTGGGCCGTTTTCTGGGATATCTACTTGAGTAGTGGTTAGAGCAGATGGCTCCAACTCAGTTTGTAGGCCATTTTGTAGGCCGTTTTGTAGGCCATTT
>JBCBZL010000246.1:0-7640 GCA_039815385.1 Cyanobacteria bacterium P01_A01_bin.114 | reverse complement strand
GAGGAGTTTGGCTTTGTTGGCTGCATGATGCTGCTGTTATTTTTGGCGGTCTACAGTACCGTGGCCCTGATTGTGGCGATGAAGGCAAAGTCTCCAACTCATCGGCTCGTTGCGATTGGCTGTATGGTGCTGCTGGTGGGGCAAGCCTTGACCAATATCGGGGTGGCGAGTGGCGCACTACCCACAACCGGGCTGCCGTTCCCTTTGATTAGCTACGGGGGCAGCTCGATGATTTCTAGCTTAGTGAGTGCGGGTATTTTGATTCGCGTTGCCAGAGAGGCCCATGGGGCCGATGTGATTTCGATGGCACCGTCTGCTAAGGCTTGGGCCAGCCCACACGCTCCTTTAGAGCAATCTCCTCTAGAACAGCCTTTAGATAGGTTAGATAGGTCAGCCAGGCCCTCTACTATGCGTGCATCTCGCAGAAAAAAGGAACAGCGCCCTCGAGGGCGACTGCGGATGCTGCCAACCGCGTCTTCATCCACAGCTAAGGTCACACCGCTGCGATCGCAACGACGGCGACGCCCGCCCGCAGCAGACAACCCCAGTTATTCTGGCTCAGACAGAGACGACCGCGTTTCGGTAAGATTAAAGAAACGCGGTAAAGGCAGAGAGGGTTGATCGCTCGCTACCGTTTCACATGTTTACTTTTAACGCCGAATGTGGGACCAGCTTCAAATCTTTTTGTACCATCTAACCCAGCAAGCCAACGGGTGGGTTGAAGGCCAGCTTGGCCATCTATCTGTCACTAGCGTTGGGATTATTGCACTGGCCGGGCTGCTGACCAGTCTGACGCCCTGTATGCTGTCGATGCTGCCGATTACGGTGGGCTATATGGGCAGCTATGAGCTCGAAAATCGCTGGCAGGCAGTGGGGCAGTCGAGCTGGTTTGCGGCAGGGCTGGCAACGACGTTAGCAGGTCTGGGGATCTTGGCCGGCAGCTTGGGCTGGGTCTATGGTCAGATTGGGGTTGGGTTGCCAGTTTTGGTAAGTGCGATCGCAATCCTGATGGGGCTCAATCTATTAGAAGCACTCCCCTTGCCGCCGCTGCCGTCCTTTCAGGGCACTGATTTCTTGCAGAATAATATCCCCCGCTCGGCCAAGTCTTATCTGCTGGGGCTAACGTTTGGGCTAGTGGCATCGCCCTGCAGTACCCCGGTGCTGGCAACGCTGCTGGCCTGGGTAGGTAAACAGGGCGATCCGATCTTGGGGAGTTCGCTGCTGCTGGCTTACACGCTGGGGTATGTGGCCCCGCTGGTGATCGCGGGCATTTTTACGGCATCGATTAAGCGGCTGCTGGCGATTCGGCAATGGTCGGGGTGGATTACGCCCGCCAGCGGGGTTTTATTAGTCGGGTTTGGGGTGTTTTCGTTGGTATCGCGATTGATCCCGGTAGCGTGATAGAGGCGCAATATATCGCGCCTGTACAAAAAGGATAGATTATGGATGCGATCGCACAGATCAGGCGATATTTCAAAAAGGATTTGGTGCCGCTGCTGGCAGATTTGCGGCTGGCGATCGCGCTCCTCCTGACCATCGCCGTATTCAGCATTCTCGGTACCGTCATCGAGCAAGGGCAATCCCTCGCGTTTTACCAGGCAAACTACCCCGAAGATCCGGCCCTGTTTGGCTTTCTCAGCTGGAAGGTGCTGTTGATCGCGGGCCTCGACCACGTCTATCGCACCTGGTGGTTTTTGTCGCTGCTGATTTTGTTTGGTGCCAGCCTGACCGCCTGTACTTTTACCCGCCAGATTACCGCCCTGCGCTGGTTTTCACGCACCTGGAATTTTTATAGCAAGCCGCGCCAGTTTGAGAAAATGGCGCTCAGCACCGAGCTGAGCAAAGGGTCGCTCTCAAAGCTAATACTCCTGCTAGAAAATCGCCGCTATCGAATCTTTCAAAAAGACGACATGCTCTATGCCCATAAGGGTCTAGTGGGGCGCATCGGCCCCATCGTCGTCCATGCCAGCATGTTGCTGATCTTAGTGGGGGCGATCTACGGCGCAATGACCGGCTTTTTTGCCCAGGAGATTGTTCCCAGTGGTCAAACCTTCCGCATTCAAAATATTTTCGACGCCGGGCCTTGGGCTGGCCCCCAAATTCCTAAAGACTGGAGCGTTAAAGTCAACAGATTTTGGATCGACTACAGCCCAGAAGGCCGCGTCGATCAATTTTACTCTGACCTGTCGGTGCTCAATACCGAGGGCACAGAAGTCAAACGCAAGACTATCTGGGTAAATCAGCCCCTGCGCTACCGCAATGTCACCCTATACCAAGCCGACTGGGGCGTCGCCGCCGTGCGCGTCAAAATCAACAATAGCCCCATTTTCGAAGTGCCGATGACCCCACTCGAAGCCCAGGGCGGCAAGCTCTGGGGCACCTGGGTGCCCACCAAACCCGACATGAGCGATGGGGTTTCTCTGGTGGCCAAAGATTTACAGGGGACTTTGCTGGTTTATGACAACACTGGGCAGCTAGTCTCCACCGCGCGGTCGGGTATGTCCACTGAGGTGAATGGCGTCACCCTATCCGTGGTGGATTTGATTGGCAGTACCGGGCTTCAAATTAAAGCCGATCCGGGCATTCCGATGGTGTATTTGGGCTTTGGCCTACTGATGATCGGAGTGATGATGAGCTACGTGTCGCACTCCCAGGTGTGGGCACTACAGGAAGGGGAACGGCTCTATGTGGGCGGGCGCACCAACCGAGCCCAGGTTACTTTTGAGAAAGAGTTGGTGGCGGTGTTGGATGATCTGTCGGCAGAGGGCAGTGATGAAGATGTGGCGTTGCGATCGCTGGTCACCCATTAGAAATCGCTGGTCGCTCATGAGAAGATGCGATCGCTCAAAGAGCAGCAACACTAGCTACGTGAGTAAGATAGAAAAAGCATCGACTGATTGGGTATCGGCCTATAGTTGCAGACTAAAAGTGTTGATTGGAGCAGAATAAAAATGGTGCAAACTCCCACCAAGCCCATCACATTAGAAGCATTTCTAGCTCTGCCAGAGACAGAACCGGCTAGCGAATACATTGATGGACTTATTATCCAAAAACCCATGCCACAGGGAGAACATAGCGTCCTTCAAACTGAGCTAGCGCCCGCAATCAACGTTGTTTTGAAGCCAAAGAAAATTGCCCGAGCTTTCACAGAACTCCGCTGTACGTTTGGTGGGCACTCCACGATCCCTGACATTTCTGTATTCCTGTGGGATAGAATTCCACGCAAAGCCAATGGCGAGGTGGCTAACGTTTTCCCCATTGCGCCAGACTGGACCCTTGAAATCCTATCGCCCGGGCAGAGCCAAACGAAAGTCATTAAAAATATTCTCCATTGCCTCAAGCATGGCACTCAGATGGGGTGGCTGATTGATCCGACCGAGCGCTCGGTGTTTGTTTATCTGTCTGACCGACCAACTACTGTTTATGATCAGACAGACATTCAATTGCCCGTGCCAGACTTCGCCCAAAATTTTGAACTGACAGTTGCAACTTTATTTGGCTGGCTAATGGAGTAATTTGGTTCGCACCCTTCATCGTCTGTTTCAGTCTTCGTATCCTGGATTGCCCCATCAAACATCACCACAAAGCTTGCCTGTGGTATTAACCGCCGCAGCGTTTTTAGATGCCCGTCTGCATCTGAGCGGCTGTGAAACCGACCGACAATAATGCGCTGCATTTTGGGTAGTAAACGCACCACTATCCACGGATTAAGCCGATCGCGATATTGCATAAATTCATCTCCAGAGGTTTGGAAGCTGACTACAGCAGAAAAACAGGCAGTGATGCACTGATTTCTGTATCCACACATGTGTATCCATATGGAAACATATCAAATCTCAGCTTAAACCATTTGGCAACATTTACGTCAATATGCTGCTCTGACAAAATTTGAGTCATGAGCAGAGCAGGCAAGGCACTTAAAGCAGTTTTAGAAAAATATGGAATCAGTCAAAATCAGCTTGCCGTCACGATGAAAGTTGGTCGCGCGAATATCAGCCGGTGGGTCAGTGAAACACGCGATCCGACGGGTGAGGGAATATATGAAATTCACAAGGGACTACTATCCATTGACCCGGCGGCTGCAGAGGATTTTGTCATGAAGTATCTCTATGATGAAGATTGAATTGCAAATTTGGCCTTTCATGATTTGGCCTGCCAACTTAGCTACACCTTAAAAGCCTGTTACAGAACTCACAGATCTACGTAAAATCTACTACCCTAATAATTTCAAAGGTCACTTCAAAGGGCGGTTTGGAGATATCACTTCATAGGGGGATAGTTTTGGCTAAGCGTAAAGGAATCCGAGAAAAACTATCCCAGCTGACGGCTTCTGGAAAATCCCTTTCTGGAAAATCCCTAGAGGAGCAGATTCAAGCATTAATCGAACAGCAGAAATATTCCAAGGCGCTCCGCACCCTGCAGCAAAGCTTGAAGCGAGACCCTGATCAAAACCTCACGGTCACAGAGGCTGACATTTGGTTGCTCCAGGGCAAGTATGAATTTGAGCAGGCCCGATATCCCCAAGCTGAGCGCTCCTTACAAAAAGCGCTGGCCCTCGGCCTGACTGGCGATGTCCATTACTGGCTGGCCAAGAGCTTGCTCGCACAGCAGCAGTCTGCAGCGGCCCTCGAACTATTCCAGACGGCCTTTGACGATAAAACACTGCCGAAAGATTTGGGGGGAGGCTACCTGAAGCTGCTCTTCCTCAATGACAAAGCTGATGAGGTTGAAAAGCTGGTCAAAACCCAGGCCAAGCGCTTTTATGCCCCCCATCTCCACTGGGCTAGAGGAGCCCTGGCGTTAAAGGCCGGGAATCCGCAGGTGGCGCTGCCCCACTTCAAGAAAATGGGGCGGCAGGCTAGCCCGGGCGATCACCTGATGGCTTGGCAAGCCTATGCCCATCAGAAAGCAGGGAACTGGTCTCAAGCAGAAAAAGCTGTGTCGATGACCCAACCTGCCTTTATGGGCAGTCTCTTTCGATCGAGTCGACCTGAGCTGCCTGTTATGCAGCGGTTGAAACTGTTTCAGGCGGCTCACACCAAGGGCGATTTGGCCAATTTTTTCGACCTCCGCGACCCAGACCTGCCCGACCGCGAGACCGTTTTGGTTTTAGCCATCTTAAATCTCATCCATGCAGATAATGTCCACGATGCCGCCCATTTGGCCATGAAGCTGACTGATGAGATGATGGCCAATTACCCAGCCATCCAACCTCTGTACCGCCCGCTCATGCTATTGGCCGGCAATCAGGCCCATCAACAGCAAGAGTTTAGCTGTTCAGCTTCGTTTTGGGGCAAGGTGGTCGATGAGCCAACCTTTGACCCCAACCTGGCGCTGCATCTCTATCAAGCTTTAGAGCTGACAGATGCTTATCGAGAGGCTCGGCAGTTGATCAACAGGCTTTTGACCTGGGTGCAGCAAGCTGCCAAACAAAATCCCCAGGATTGGCCAAAAGCGCGGCTGAATCCTACCCTGGCTAAGCTGCATTGTTGGCTAGCCGATGCCCAAATGGTGACAGGTCGCGATCGCGATGCGGCCCGCAGCCTTCGTAAAGCAGAGCAGCTGGCCCCAGACCACCCGGACGTGATTGGCCGAAAGGGTTTGGAGGCCTTTGTGAAGGGCCAGGAAAAAGCCGCCATACCCCTGCTGACTCAGGCGTTAGAAGCAGGCTGTCGATTTCCCGAAGTCTACTCAGTGCTGCTAGACGCCCTAGAAGGCGATGCAGAGGCGGTTAAAACGATCCGGCGTAAGTTTGGCAAGCATTTTGGGGATATCAGCGTTGATACAGAGGTCGAGATTCCCCTATGGACCGAGGCGCTGACCTTCCAAAACTATAAGGTGATGGAACAATTTGTCAGCGGCAAACAAAAGCTGTCCCCTGCCCTCAAAGCCTGCCAAATTTTCTTAGCCTCAGCTGACGGTGAACCCAGCAGCAGTCAAAAGATTACGCTCAATCAGGAGAAGGCAGTCCCCCAGTGGGACAAGCTGTTGCAGGCCCATGGCCCCACCGACCAGGTCGAAATCTTAAAGGCCATTTATCTAATCATTCAACAGCACGCCAGACGCAATCAGAAAGGCATGGCAGCTCTGCAGAGTCGCTATGCCCAGCAGATAGCTGACCTGACGACCGAGGTGCGTGAGGCCGAATTGGCCCATCTGATGCTGCTGCCGCTGAAAAAGCTGTCAGCCGATCGGCTCAAAATGGCCGTCACGGCAGCTCTGAACCGGGCTACCCAACCGGGCGATCTGCTGGCTAAGGCCCAGCTACAGCTCTGTCGGTTTGACGCGAACAAGGGGCTACGGCCCTTTATCGAAGCCCAGCTTAAACAAGAGCCTCAGAATCCGCTGCTGCTGCTGGCTAAAGCCACGCTATATCCCAGAAACTCTCGGGAATATGCAACCTTCTACGACCAAGGGTTTGAGATTGCCCGTCGCCTGCAAGATGCCGCAGCCCTGCATGCATTCCGTGAAGAAGAGTGGTTTAAGGCTCAGGACATGACCCGCCGGGCAGTAGGCTCCCAACTTGATCGGCTCAACGACCCCAGCCAGCTAGATATGGTGGATATGCTCAAGCGGCTAGCCCGTGAAGCCCTGGGTGTGGATGTGCCTGACGAAGTCATCGCTCAGATGCTACCCGAACTCGAGGCCCAGATGGCGGGTGGTTTCTTTGAAGAGGATGACGAAGACTTTGATGACGAGTTTGACCCGTTCTTTTTACCGCCACCCCGAGGCAAAAAATCGTCGAAAAAACGCAAACCCTGGTATCAGCTTTAACCGTCTAGAACAATTCAGAGTTCAAAATTCAGAGTTCAAAATTGAAGATTTTCTATGCAAGAACATTACGATCGACTTGGGCTTTCTGCTGGGGCCACCCCGGCTGAGGTTAAAACTGCCTACCATGCCAAACTTAAAGAATTTCCGGCCCATAGCCATCCCCAGGAATTTAAAGCAATTCGAGCTGCTTATGAAGCACTGCGAAAAGCCCCCAAGATCCAAGATGACTTTTTTGTGTTGAAACCCATCCAGGCCGAGCTCGACGAGGCCCTGCTCACCCAGCTGCAGCAACAGGCAGTGGCTGCTGCGGATGTTACCTTAGAGGATCTAATCTCTCTGACCTTTTAAACTGAATCCTTTTAGGATGATCTTTAGGAAATATGACGCGATTCACCTCCAGCAACGCTCCGCGATCGCCCAGAGAATTTGCCCAGCAAAAAATTCAGCTTCGTAAGCAGCAAGAAAAGCTCCTGAGCGATCTGCTGAGCGTCGTAGACGCCCTCGATCATGCCGCCGATCACTGGCATCAGGCTGCCCAAAGTTCTACTCAAGCGTCTTCGCCATCGCTTAGCTGGTGGCAGCGATGGCTGCAGTGGTTGGGGTTGGCAAAGCCAGGCAATCCGTCAGAGACCACTACCGAAGTGGTGGTCAGTGCCCGAGATGGCATCGACATGATTCGGGAGTCGATGCTGTCGGTTTTAAGCGAGCATCAGGTCACACCGCTCCCTGCTAAGGGCCATCCTTTTGACCCCAGTCAAATGCACGCCCTGGGGCAGCAGGCAGATACGACGGTGCCCCCCAATACGGTGGTGCAAGAGGTCGTCCGAGGCTATCGCTGGCAAGATCGGGTTTTAAGAGAAGCGCAG